>JAQXEU010000047.1 GCA_029250685.1 Polaribacter sp. | reverse complement strand
CATTGCTTTTCGCTATTTTGGTGGTGATGGGGCGGTTACAACAACGGTGCAAATTGATAATGTGAAAATTACCGGTAACTAATTATTAAAAAACCTCAACAGTTATGCTAAATTTATTTCAGTAGCTGTTGAGGTTTTTACTAGTTTAAATTTCTTTTCTCTACAAAAAAGCGTTTTAGAATTGTACTACATTCATTTTCTAAAATGCCGCCAACAACTTCTGTTTTTGGATGAATTGTCGTTTTTAATTTTAAAAATCCACGTTCTAATTCAGAAGCGCCGTAAACTATTTTGCCTATTTGCGCCCAATAACTCGCACCTGCGCACATTTGGCAAGGCTCTAACGTTACATATAGGATGCAATCTTTTAAATATTTTCCACCTAAATAATCTGCTGCGGATGTAAATGCTTGCATTTCTGCATGCGCAGTAACGTCGTTTAACGTTTCTGTTAAGTTGTGTGCTCTGGCAATTATTTGGTCTTTAAAAACGATAATTGCGCCAACAGGAACTTCACCTTTATCAAAAGCAGTTGTTGCTTCATCTAAAGCTTTTTTCATAAAATAAACATCGTCAAAAGGATTAATCATCGTAAAAAATATTTTTTCAATAATACAAAAAGCAAATCAGATGTAAAACTCGTACTTTTGCTTTATGTCAGCAAAACTTTTAGATATAATTTACAATCCTAAAGATTTACGGAAATTAAAACCAGAACAACTACCTGTTTTGGCTAAAGAATTGCGTGAGTTTATTATTGATATTGTAGCTACAAAAGAAGGGCATTTAGGCGCAAGTTTAGGTGTTGTAGAGTTAACCATTGCCTTGCATTATTTGTTTGATACTCCAAATGATTTATTAGTTTGGGATGTTGGTCATCAAGCGTACGGACATAAAATTTTAACAGAAAGAAAAGCTGTTTTTGATACCAATAGACGCTTAAACGGAATTTCTGGTTTTCCAAAAAGAAGCGAAAGTAATTACGATGCTTTTGGCGTTGGTCATTCTTCAACTTCAATTTCTGCTATTTTAGGAATGGCAATTGCTTCAAAATTAAAAGGGGAAATAGAAAAACAACATATTGCTGTTATTGGTGATGCTTCTATCGCAAGCGGAATGGCTTTTGAAGCTTTGAATCATGCTGGAGTTACTGATGCAAATGTATTGGTGATTTTAAATGATAATGCCATTGGAATTGACCCTTCGGTTGGTGCTTTGAAAGAATATTTGACCAAGGTAAAAACTGATAAAAGATTAGCAGCTCAAAACAATATTATTAAAGCTTTAAACTTTAATTATTCTGGTCCAATTGACGGACATAATTTTGAAGAAATTTTATCAGAATTAAGTCGATTAAAAAAAGTAAAAGGTCCAAAGTTTTTACACATTATTACCACTAAAGGAAAAGGATTACAACAAGCTGAAGAAAATCAAGTACAATATCATGCCCCTGGAAAGTTTGATAGTAAAACTGGAGAAATCATTCCTAAAGAGCAAAAAATTGAACCTATAAAATATCAAGATGTTTTTGGAAAAACCTTGGTTGAATTGGCTGATAAAAATGATAAAATTGTTGGGATAACGCCCGCAATGATTACAGGAAGTTCTTTAAATTATTTGTTAGAGAAATACCCCGAAAGAACTTTTGATGTGGGCATTGCAGAACAACATGCAGTAACGTTGGCAGCAGGAATGGCAACGCAAGGAATTGTTCCATTTTGTAATATTTACTCTACGTTTTTACAACGTGCTTATGATCAAATTATACACGATGTAGCATTGCAAAACCTACCCGTAATTTTTTGTTTAGATAGAGCAGGTTTAGTTGGTGAAGACGGCGCAACACATCATGGAGTTTTTGATTTAGCATATTTACGTTGCATCCCTAATTTAATCATTTTTGCACCAAGAAATGAAGTTGAATTAAGGAACATTATGTACACGGCACAATTAGGTTTAGAAAATCCGATTGCGATTCGTTATCCAAGAGGAAAAGGTGTTTTGATTGATTGGAAACAACCGTTTTCTGATATAGAAATTGGTACAGGTGTTTGTCTAAAAAAAGGAAATAAAATAGCCGTTTTATCTATTGGTAGTATTGCAAAAAATGTAATTGCTGCTATTGAAAAATTAGAAGAGAAAAGTTCTGTTGCACATTACGATATGCGCTTTGTAAAACCCTTGGATGAAAATTTATTGCAAACAATCTTCAACCTTTTTGAAACGATAATAACGGTTGAAGACGGAACCATTTCTGGTGGGTTTGGTAGTGCAATTTTAGAATTTGCTTCAAAAAATAAGTTTATAAATAACATTACTCTTCTTGGAGTTCCAGATGAATTCATCCATCAAGGAACCGTTGAAGAATTGCATCAAATTGCAAAAATAGATTCCGAATCTATTTATAACGAAATAAAAAAAGCAGCTATTTAATAGCTGCTTTTTTTATAATTGAAAATTATTTTTTATTTAATAATTACTTTCCCTGTTGATTTTACATTGTTAGCATCAATTAAATTTACAATATAAACACCTGAACTTAAATTTACTGAAACGGGTTGTTTTTCTTGTTGGGTAAAATCTACCTTTTGAGAAAAAACTTGCTTTCCGTTGATGTTAAATAGTTTTAAATCTGCTTTTCCTAAAGTGTTTTTAGCAAAAATGGTAAACTCTCCACTAGAAACTGTTGGGTACATCGTAAATACTTTTTGTTCTTTTACAACATCATCTACAGAGGCAGTACCCGTAGAAAATTGTCCTGTAAACATTCCTCTTCCATAAGTCGTTGCCATCACCGTATTATCAGCAGTTCTTAAACTAAACGATGTTACAATAACATTAGACATTCCATTATAGGATTGAGACCAAGTTGGGCTTGCTGCTTCAAAATTTCCAGTTCTCCAGACACCTAATTGAGTGCCAATAATTACTTCTTTAGTATCTAAAGGATTCATCATAATTGCTTTTACAGGAATATCAGGGAAATTACCTTCTTTACTTGTCCAACTTGTACCACCGTTAGCAGAGTACCAAATACTAGTTACCCCATAATTATGAAATGTTACCATAATATCACTTTCTGTTGCACCAAATTGAATTGCTGAAATACTTCCTGAAAAACTAGCTCCAGAAATATTTGTCCATACTGGAGATGAATTAGCATTGTCTATTTTTAAGACTTTTCCGTTACTCGTTCCTACAAATAATTTTGTAGAAGTAGTGGTAAAAGGAGAAACCTTTATAACTGTCGCATCGGCATTTAATAAAGTATTCGTTTGATCTGGTTGTAAAAGAAATTTTGTTGCAGGTGATGATGTAATATTTGTAAATCTATTAATTCCCCCTGTTCTTACTCCAGCTAAAGTTGCTGCTCCGTTTGTATATAAAATATTTAAATTATCATCTAAATCAGCAGGGTTTATAAAACTACCGGTGTTAGTTCCACTTTCAGAAACAATTGTAGTAACTCCACTTCCACTATAAGGTAATGGATATCTTCTATAATTATTATATACATAAGCAGCAATAGCATAAGCACCATCTTTATCAATAAAACTATAAGCACCATCTCCACCTCTTATTCTAATAGTTTGATTGATGCCTGGGTTAGCTCCATTTATAAATTGTGTTCCGTTATCTTGTGCTCCAGCTACTAATAATTTGTTAACTGTGCTTTGACCAATTTCTCCGTGATAAAACTGTGTTACATTATAGTTCCCAATTCTTGCTTGAATTCCACTACTAGATGTTTCTGAACCAGATAAACTATTGGCATAAAAAACACCTCCATCATTTCCAATCAATGCTTTGTTTGGATCTGTTGGATGAAATGCCCAACCATGTTGATCTGCATGAACAATTGGTACACTTAGGTTAAATAAATTGTTATTATTAGACCATTTAGAAATTTGTTTCCATGCAGCTCCACCATTTGTACTTCTAAATAGATCAATACCACCAGCATAAATGATATTGTCATTTGTTGGATCTACTTCAATTACCAAGTCATACCATGATTGTCCTCTCGTAAAATCATTTGCAGGAATATCAGTATCAGCATCATTTGGTAAAGAAGTTGCAGTTGGTGCTGAAGCAAAAGCATTAGTGGTGCTTAAAATTTTTGGAGTTGAAGTACTACTATGAAGCACATATACTTTATCTTTATTTTGTTTTGATAAAGCCAATTCAACCCTTCTCCCATTGGTAATTGTATGTTTTACAGAAAAATTATTCCCATCTGGAGATTGCAAAATAGTTCCGCCTCCTTTACCCCAAATACTTCTTTCTGTCCCAATCCAAATTGAATTATCCATACCAATCTCGATATCATTTGGTTCGTAAATAGCACTAGCATCACCAACTGTTTCACCTGGGATAGGTGGTAAATTAACTCTACTCCAACTTGTACCGTCATCTTCTGATTTATATAAACCATGAATATTTGCTCCTGGAAATTTTCCTTTACCATCACTACCTCCAGCTACACCAATAAATACTTCTGTTTTATTGGTCTGCGGATTATTCCAAGCAATAATATCATTTATATAAAAAATACGATCTCTAATATTAATGTTAAAACTATCACTAAATATATTTGTCCAAGAAGTACCTCCATCTGTAGATTTCCATACACCATTCCCAGTTACTCTATCACTTTTATAAGATTCTCCTGTACCAACATACATGATTTGTGAATTATTAGGATCTACTGTAATACAGCTAATAGCTAAGTTTTCATCAATTCCGACTCTTTTCCATGAAGAAGTTGCAAGTACAATATTATCATTTACCCATAAACCACCAGAAACTCCTCCAGCAAAAACACGTTGTTTATTTGCATCATTAGGGTCAAATAAAACCGCTCTTGTTCTACCACCAACATTGTTTGGCCCTCTTTCTACCCACATATTATCTGTAGCATCTCCAGGAACTCTTTGCTGTTTTCTGTTTGCTTTTAATTCTTGTTGAATATTAGTGACATTTTCAGGATGTGTTCTTCCTGTATTTGGGTTCATTTCTAATAAATATTTTTGTTCGAAAAATTTATTAGGAGGCATTCCTTGCGCTTTTCGTTCTTTTTTAGTTAAAAGTAAAGATTGATTATATGGATGGTTTTCTAAAAACTCTGCGTGTTTCTTTTTTGTTATTTCTGCTTCAGATTCTTGGTTTAAAACAGTATAAACTGCAAAAAAAGTAATTATTAAAGCAAAAGGATATAGTAATTTTTTCTTCATGTTCAAGTTGTTTATTTTTGGATTTCACCAAATTTAAGGAAATTATATAAGATTGCCGTTTAGTTTCTTGTGCAATCTAATGGCATAACTATCAGACATTTTAGAAACGTAACTGCAAATTTTCATGATTCTATTATATAAATTGTCCGATGTGTCTTTATACTCGTTTGGTAAAAGATTTAGCACTAATTTATCATAATTAGAGGCTGATCCTAGGTTTGTATTGTTTAATGCATTAATAAAAACATCAATAACATCAGCGATAATTTTATAGCCCGCAACTTCTTTTTCTACAACATCGTTGCTTTTATAAATTTTTTCTACACTAATTTTTAGGATGTCGTTAATTTGCGCTTCATACTTACATCTATCTAATAAACCTTTGTCAAATTCTCCTTTTAAAATAGTTTCTTCGTTTGCTAAAAAGATATCTACAGCTTCGTTTATTAAAACCCCAATTGCCAAAGCACGTAAATAACTAACGCGGTCTTTTTTATGTTGTAAAGAGTGATATTTTTTTGTGTCAATGGTGTCTTTTACCAATTTAATCATAAACTCTAAAGCAAAATCTTCGTCAATTAAACCTAAATTGATTCCGTCTTCAAAATCGATAATTGTATAGCAAATATCATCTGCAGCTTCCACTAAATATGCCAGTGGATGACGGTAAAAAGAAATATCGTTTGTCGTAGATTTCTGTTGTAAACCTAATTCGTTAGCAACATCTAAAAAAGCCTCTTTTTCTGATTGAAAAAAGCCGTATTTTTTATCTACAATGTGTTTTGTTGGTTTTTTTGGTAAGGATTCTTTCGGATATTTTAAAAACGCACCTAATGTTGCGTAACTCAATCTTAATCCACCAGAAATGCCTTGTCTGGTTTCGGTTAATATTTTAAATCCGTTGGCATTTCCTTCAAAATCAATAAGATCTTGATATTCTTTTTCGGTAAGTGCTGCTTTAAATTTTAAGCCATTTCCAGTTTTAAAATATTCTCCAATTGCTTTTTCTCCAGAATGTCCAAAAGGCGGATTTCCAATATCGTGTGTTACAGAAGCTGCTGCTACAATGGCTCCAAAATCATTAAAAGTATAACCCAATGCTACCAAATTAGGATGACGTTCTAACAACGCTTTTCCAACACGTCTTCCAATACTTCTTCCTACAACAGAAACTTCTAAACTATGCGTTAAACGTGTGTGTACAAAGTCGGTTTCTGACAACGGAATTACTTGTGTTTTGTCTTGTAAACTTCTAAATGCTGATGAAAATATAATGCGATCAAAATCTACATCAAAACCTAAACGTGTTTCATCTTGTGCTATTCTTGGGCGTTTTTCCGTATCGCCAAATCGTTTTAAAGAAAGTAATTGTTCCCAGTTCATTTTATGCTGAATTTAGTTCAGTATCTTTTAATTTATAAGATTTGTAAAGCTACAAAATAGATTTCTCGACTCCGCTCGAAATGACAAAAAAAAAGAAAAGCATTGCTGCTTCTCTTTTACCCTTTAATTTAATTTATTATGAAAAGCTATTCACATATATTCTCATAGATTTTTGGGTTCAATTAAGAACCACACATTAAGCAATCGTCTGGTCCGGCATTTTTAGATGCATCTACCATTGCTTTAAATTCTTCTGCAGACATTGGTTTTTCAACTTCATCAGCTTTCTTTTCTTTAGAAAGAGTAAACTGTGTTGCATTTACTGCCGATTTTGTTCTTAAGTAATACATTCCTGTTTTCAATCCAGATTTCCATCCGTAGAAATGCATTGATGTTAATTTTCCAAAATCAGGATCTTGCATAAATAAGTTTAACGATTGAGATTGATCGATAAAATATCCTCTATGGCGTGCCATATCAATAATATCTTTCATACTCATTTCCCAAACTGTTCTGTATAGTTCTTTTAATTCTGTAGGAATTTCATCAATATGTTGGATAGATCCGTTTGCACGCATAATATCTTCTTTCATATCGTTATTCCATAATCCTAATTCTACTAAATCTTCTAATAAATGTTTGTTTACAACGATAAACTCACCAGATAATACTCTTCTTGTGTAAATGTTAGAGGTATACGGTTCAAACGCTTCGTTGTTTCCTAAAATTTGAGAAGTTGATGCTGTTGGCATCGGAGCGACTAATAATGAGTTACGAACACCATGTTTCATTACCTGCTTACGTAGTTTTGCCCAATCCCAATTTCCACTTAATTCGTCATCTTTAATTCCCCACATGTTAAATTGGAATTCTCCTTCTGACATTGGCGAACCTTTAAATGTAGAATATGGCTCTTTTGCTTTTGCAATTTCCATTGAAGAAGTTACTGCTGCAAAATACATGGTTTCAAAAATCTCTTGATTCAGTTTTTTTGCTTCTTCTGATGTAAACGGTAAACGTAAGTTGATAAATGTATCAGCCAATCCTTGAATTCCTAAACCAACTGGTCTATGACGAAAGTTAGAATTTTCTGCTTCTTTTACAGGATAATAATTCATATCAATCACTGTATCTAAATTACGAGTTACCTTTTTAGTTACATCAAATAATTTTTTGTGATTAAAGAATTTCTCTCCATTTTCTCTTTCTGTAACAAACATTGGTAATGCAATTGATGCTAAGTTACATACGGCAACTTCATCATTTGCAGTATATTCCATAATTTCTGTACATAAGTTTGAAGAACGAATTGTTCCTAAATTCTTATGATTCGTTTTACGGTTTACTGCATCTTTATATAACATATAAGGAGTTCCTGTCTCAATTTGAGATTCTAAGATTTTCTCCCAAAGCTCACGCGCTTTAATTGTTTTTCTTCCTTTTGCTGCTGCTTCGTATCCTTCATATAAACGCTCAAACTCATCACCATAAGAATCAAATAAATGCGGACATTCATTTGGACACATCAATGTCCATTCTCCATCTTCTTGCACTCTTTTCATGAATAAATCTGGAATCCACATTGCGTAAAATAAATCTCTTGCACGCATTTCTTCTTTTCCATGATTCTTTTTTAAATCTAAGAAATCAAAAATATCTGCATGCCAAGGTTCTAAATACATTGCAAAAGAGCCTTTACGTTTTCCTCCACCTTGATCTACGTAACGAGCAGTATCATTAAATACTTTTAACATCGGTACAATTCCGTTTGATGTACCATTTGTTCCTCTAATATAAGAACCCGTTGCTCTTACGTTGTGAATTGATAAACCAATTCCTCCTGCAGATTGAGAAATCTTTGCAGTTTGTTGTAATGTATCGTAAATTCCTTCAATACTATCATCTTGCATTTGTAATAAGAAACAAGAAGACATTTGTGGTTTTGGTGTACCAGCATTAAATAATGTAGGCGTTGCATGTGTAAAATATTTTTTACTCATTAACTCATAGGTTGCAATTGCTTCATCAATATCATTTTTATGAATACCGATAGAAACACGCATTAACATGTGCTGTGGACGCTCAGCTATTTGACCGTTTAATTTTAATAAGTATGAACGCTCTAATGTTTTGAAACCAAAATAATCGTAGTTAAAATCTCTATTGTAAATAATAGTAGAATCTAATTTTTCTGCGTTGTCTTTGATGATTTTATATACATCATCTGCTAATAATGGCGCTTTTTTATCTGTACGTGGATTTACATAATAATATAAATCGTCCATTGTTTCTGAGAACGATTTCTTTGTGTTTTTATGTAAGTTAGAAACAGCGATTCTTGCAGCTAATTTTGCATAATCTGGATGAGCTGTTGTCATTGTAGCAGCAGTTTCTGCCGCTAAATTATCTAATTCTGAAGTGGTAACTCCGTCATATAAACCTTCAATAACACGCATGGCAACTTTTACAGGATCAACAATTTTATTTAATCCGTAGCACATTTTTTTCACTCTTGCCGTAATTTTGTCAAACATTACTGGCTCTTTCTTGCCGTCTCTTTTTAGTACATCCATTGTTTATTAAGGTTTTATTTGGTTGATTATATTGTCAAAATATCCACTTTTTGACACTTATTTTGTTTGGTTAATTTTCTAATTTTAGAAATCTGAATCGAAACTAATACTTCCTGTTCCTCCAGATTTTACTCCTGCTTTTTGGTATTCTGATACTCTTTTTTCAAAGAAATTTGTTTTTCCTTCTAAAGAAATCATTTCCATAAAATCAAACGGGTTTGCTGTATTGTATTCTTTTTCGCAATTAAATTCTCCTAATAATCTATCTGTTACAAATTCTAAATACTCAGTCATTAATTTAGAATTCATTCCAATTAAACTTGCAGGTAGCGATTCTGTAATAAATTCGCGCTCAATATCTAATGCTTCAACTATAATTTCTCTAATTCTGTCTTTTGGTACTTTATTTACAATATGATTGTTGTGTAAATGAACAGCAAAATCACAATGCATTCCTTCATCTCTAGAAATTAACTCGTTAGAAAATGTTAATCCAGGTAATAAGCCTCTTTTCTTTAACCAGAAAATAGAACAAAATGCTCCTGAGAAGAAAATACCTTCAACAGCTGCAAATGCAATTAAGCGTTCTGCAAAAGAATCTGATTCTATCCATTTTAAAGCCCAGTCTGCTTTCAATTTAATTGCTGGAAAGTTTTCAATTGCATTAAACAATTTATTTTTTTCAGCTTCATCTTTTACATACGTATCAATTAATAAAGAATACGTTTCAGAATGAATGTTTTCCATCATAATTTGGAAACCATAAAAGAATTTTGCTTCAGAATATTGCACTTCATTTACAAAGTTTTCGGCAAGATTTTCATTTACAATTCCGTCAGAAGCTGCAAAAAAGGCTAAAATATGTTTGATAAAATAACGCTCATCATCTGTTAATTTATCATTCCAATCAATAATATCTGCATGTAAATCGATTTCTTCTGCAGTCCAAATACAAGCTTGTTGTTTTTTGTACCAGTCCCATAAATCATCATGTTGAATTGGAAAAATTACGAATCTGTTGTCATTTGGTTGTAAAATTGGTTCTATAGCAGACATTCTTGTTGAAAATATTTAGTTGTTTTGAAAAATCGGGTTTTTGTCGAAAAAGACGTTAACAAAGATTGGAAAATTTGAGAGAAAAATGAAGTTATACTTATTCACAATACCTTGAAGTTTTTAACAAAACGTTCACATTTAACTTTTTTTTTGATTTTAAAAATATGTTTTTAACTACCTGATAATTAAATAATTACAATTTTCATTTTTTATAATCCCTTGATTTTATTGACTTCATATAAAAACGATGTTTTTATTTTTTGTGTTTTTTAGAATTCTTTTTTTTGTTTTTGATTTGTTTATTTCCAAAAAAAAAATGACCCATAAAATATGGGTCATTTTTTATAAAAAAAAGATGTTTTTTACTCTTTTATTGTTGCTGTTAAACTAATATTCACTTCAACTTTAAAATCCATTGGACCTGCATCTGAAAGAGCATTTCCGGATAAAGTAATTACTGTTGAACTATTATTTACAAAAGCATCCTCTAACTGACTTAAAATATTTGCATCGGTAATTTCAAAAACTGTTGCAGCAGTTGCGGCTTGAGAAATATTTAAATTTGTTACCGTTCCTACAACTACGTCATCAAATTTTAGAGTTCCAGAAGTTACAACTCCATTTGCATTCCCTATAAAATCTTTATACTTATAATTAAACGTATTTATTTTAACTGCTGTTATTTTATCTACATATTCTGCAAAATCCCCAGCTCTAAGGTCTAAAGTTTCTGTTAAATTAAAAGTACCAGTTACTCCTGCTGTTTTCGGAACACTAACATCAATATCTTCTGTTAAATCATTTTCAATTTTTAATTCTAAAAGTTCAAATAAACTTCCACAAGAAACAGTTAACGTCGCTAATACAAATAATACAATTATTTTTTTCATGATGATTTATTTTGTATAAAAATACAAATTACTTTTTTAAATGTTTTTCTGCAACTTTTTCTAGTTCGTCATACCAATCTTCTCCAAATTTTCTAACCAAAGCTTGTTTTACAAACTTATAAACGGGTACTTGAAGTTCTTTTCCAAGCGAACAAGCATCGTCACAAATTTCCCATTTATGATAATTTACTGCAGAAAACTCGCTATAATCTCTAACTCTAATTGGATATAAATGACAAGAAACTGGTTTTTTCCAATCTATTTCTCCTTGATTATATGCTTCTTCAATTGCACATAGTGCTGTTTTATTTTCATCAAAAATTACATATGCACAATCTGCATTGTTTATTAATGGCGTTTCTAATTCTCCAAAGTCACTTGTTATCCAAGTTCCTTCTTTTTCAATAACGTCTATTCCTTCTTGTCGTAAAAAGGGTTTTACCTTCGGGTAAATCTCTTCTAAAATTTTGGCTTCTTCTTTTTCTAAAGGAGCGCCAGCGTCACCATCAACACAACAAGCACCTTTACATGCAGATAAATTACACACAAAATCTTTGTCTATAATATTTTCTGAAACTATGGTTTTTCCTAATTGAAACATATCGCAAAAATACATTTATTTTGCAGTTTTTAATCGTAAATCAAACTTACTTACTTAATTTTGCCAAAATAAAATCAACTAAAATGAATTTTAATTTAAAAGAAATTTTTACGGCATTTATGGTCTTATTTGCTGTAATAGATATTGTAGGAAATATTCCTATTATTATAGATTTACGTAAAAAATCTGGTCATATTCAATCAGAAAAAGCTTCAATTATCGCTGGGGTTTTAATGATCATTTTTCTATTTGTTGGTAAAAGTTTATTAAACTTAATTGGTATTGATGTAAACTCTTTTGCGGTTGCTGGTGCCTTTATTTTATTCTTTATCGCGTTAGAAATGATTTTAGGAATCACTCTATACAAGGATGATGGTAGTTCTTCGGCAATTACAACTTCAGTTTTTCCGTTGGCTTTTCCTTTAATTGCTGGTCCTGGAAGCTTAACAACCTTACTTTCTTTACGTGCAGAATTTAGCATCGAAAACATAATTGTTGCTGTACTTTTAAATGTGATTGTAATTTACGCTGTATTAAAAACTTCTTCTAAAATTGAGCGCTTTATTGGTCAAAACGGAATTAACATTATCCGTAAAGTTTTTGGTGTAATTCTATTGGCAATTGCAGTAAAACTATTTGCTCATAATATTAAAGCATTATTTATTTAATATGTTTGATTGTTTAATCATTGGCGGTGGAGTTGCAGGAATGCAATGTGCTTTGGTTTTAGGTTCTGCTAAAAATAAAGCTTTTGCTGCGGATAAAAATATTGGGATTATTATCAATCAAAAAGCATCGCTTTTACAAAACGCTTTATTTAATAATGTGTTGGGTTTAAACCCTAAAACATTAGGTAAGGATATTTTAGAGGATGGTAAAAAACAGTTGTCAGGATTATATCCTCAAATAAATCAAATTCAAAACGAAAAAGTATGTGCTGTTTTTGATGATAAAAATAACTCTTACATGGTAACAACAAACAAAAACACTTATCAAACAAAGATGGTTGTTGTTGCGTTAAATTACTCAAAACCTTTTTCTATTGCTGGATTAGAGCACTATATAGAGCCGCATATGAGAGCAAATCCTGCGAAAGACAGAGTTCAGTTACGTAATTTTAATCATCTTATAAAGGAAGGACTATATGCTTGTGGCACTATTGCTGGTTGGAGAAGTCAGTTTGCAATTGCAGCTGGAAGTGGATCTAGTGTTGCAACGGATATTCTCACACATTGGAATGATGGAAATCATACTAAAGTTCATGACAAAGCATAAAAAAATCCGAAGTAAAATTACTTCGGATTTTTTATTTTCTATATAAGTTCTAATTACTCCACCGTAATAAAGTTTTCTTGTGTGTTGTCCATCCTTACTCCACATTACTTTCCCACGTCAACCTTCATGTGTTTAATGTAAGATGATAGTTTGGATTTATCCCAGTTTTTATTTGTTACTGTTCGAAATCCCTTCTTGTTTAGTTCCTCAGAAACTTTGGATAATGACAAAGAATTCTCAACCCTAAGTTTAGTAATCATCTTATCTAATTTTGTTCTATCATTCTTAGATAATCGATTAGTATTGTTTTGTATCGGTAATTTAAAAGATGAGGTTTTTGTACCTTCCTTTATTTGATAAACTCGTTTACCATTTTTTCGTCCTTCTATTATAACTTCATCTTCAACAATTGGATATTTAAATTCAAATATGAACTGATGAGATTGTGTTTTTGAATTATAATCAACTAATATTTTGTCAATGTATTGTTTTAAGAAAATTTGTTGTTTTTCCAAACTCATATTCTCAACAGTATCAATTTCTAAATACATTTGATTTAACCAATCTATCCATTGGTTAGAATTTGAAAACACTGATATTTCTCTTTCGTGAATCTTAATTTCATTTTCAACCTTTTCAATTAAATCAGAAATCTTATTTGATATCTTTTCTCCTCTCGTTTTTTCAATTTGTTTAGTAATAATTTTAAATTCTAAATCAACAATTTCATCCTCTAATGTTTTTAAATACTTTTTCTTGTTGTTAAGTTCTTTATTTCTTCGATTAAGTTCTTTCTTAATACTTTCAATCTCATTAAATTTAGAACTAAGACTCTTAACCTTAAACTCCTCTCTTATTTTTTTTGATTCTTTTATTATTGAGATAATATGATTCAAAACCTT
>JAQXEU010000053.1 GCA_029250685.1 Polaribacter sp. | reverse complement strand
GTCAAATAACTAATGGTCTTGTAACAACAGCACATACTCCTGATGGCAGTTTTACAGGTAGTAAACAATAATTTAATAAAATGAAAAAACTTTTACTTCTCTCCGCTTTATTAATCTTCGCATGCCAAAAACCAACAAAAATTTCTGAAAAAGAAGTTATGGATACATTTGAAACCTTTTTTGAGGTTTTAGATAACGACTTAGACAATTTTGATTCTGTGGTTACTGAGGACTTTTTTATCTTTGAAAATAGTAGACGTTACTCCAAAAAAGAATTTATTGCTTTTGTAGAAAGTTTTGATATTATTAGCAGCAAACGAAAATTTGAAGATGTCACAATTGATAGCGATTTTAACTCAGCACACATTTCTCTTAAACATTTTGGGGAGTTTATTATTAATACCCCAGAAGGGAAAGTTAAGCTTGAATTTGAGTGGCTTGAAAGCACCTACGCAGTTATGGTAGGAGATAAACTGAAATTTAAATTCTATTTCTCAGAGGCTATTAAAACCAACTCCACTAATTTAGATTCAGAACAAGCTCAACCATAGGCATATCTTCTTCTTTTAATTCAGCTATTTCTAAGCCCCTTAAGTAGGTTAGACTTACGTTTATAGATGAATGCCCCATAGCTTTCTTTAGCTTGGTTATAGAGCCTGTTCTCTTAAAGATTTCTATTGCTCCAGAATGCCTAAATGAGTACAATGTTTGTCCTTGTTCAAGTGTT
This sequence comes from Polaribacter sp., assembly GCA_029250685.1. Taxonomy (GTDB): domain Bacteria; phylum Bacteroidota; class Bacteroidia; order Flavobacteriales; family Flavobacteriaceae; genus Polaribacter. The sequence continues at coordinate 78,087 of JAQXEU010000053.1, read as the reverse complement.
TTTGAATGTTTCTTAAAACGTGTCCAAAGTGTCTTAAAATAATCTTGATTTAAAGGTTGTTGTCTCCCAGAAAAGATATTATGATGAGGTTCTCCTTTTACCAATAGTTCTCTAACATAACTTGGTACAGGTACAATTCTATTCCTGCCAGATTTATTTCTACTACCAGACAAATGAATGTATTTAAGGTCATCAGAAAAGTCAGACCAAGTAAGTTCTCTTATCTCACGATGGGGTCTTAAAAGACATCCATAGGTCATCAAACAACACAAATATAACTGTTTGTTATATGCTTTAATAACTTCAAGTATTTCATTGATATTATCAAAGGGTTTGTGCATTTTAGCATTCGTTCTTTTTGACTTTATTCCTTTCATTGGATTTGAAGTCATTCCTATTTTTCTTGCCTCATTTATTAATGAACATAATCTCAATCTGTAGGTGTTATATGAACTTTCTGAATTATATTTATTTAATACTGTTTCTATATGCAGAGGTTGAATAGAGGAGTCTTTCAGTTCTTCAATAAGTTTGATAAATACAAACTGTAACATCTCCTTATATTTCTTAGTATAGTTTTCTTTGAGTTTGTTTCTTAAAGCTACTGTTAAGTAATCTTTATCTGTCATATTAGGTTTTATGAGATTGGATACTTTAAGTTGCTCAAAGGTTAAGCCACTCATTAAAAATTGATATACTTCTGAAGCTAACAGATGACCAATTTTAATTCTTTCGGAAACAGGGTAGGAGTTAGGGTAGATTTCGATATTTATTTTAGACCCATTAAATAATCGATACCGTTTGTTATTTTGATAAAATTCTATATAAATTCTACTTTCTGAATCACTTTTAACTTTCGGATATATTACTTTCATTTGGCAGACATTTGACAGATTAGACTGTGAATTGTCTGTAAGTGATTGTTAAACAAGTTGTTGTATTAGTTAAGCACCTCCCTTCTAAGGAGGCGGTCATAGGTTCGAATCCTATCGGGCTCACTTAAAGCTTCACAGAAATGTGAGGCTTTTTTGTTTCCACTCTTATTTGGATATAGATTGAAAAAGAATAGCTTTTATATTTGGTGTAATTATTTGTATTATTGTACTGATGAGAAAATTAATGCAATTACTTTTTAATCAATTAAAAAAACTACTTCTTTTTTTTGCGATTCTTTTTTTTGTGCAAGTATGTTCACAGGAGCTATCTCCTATTAATATATATTCACAAAAAGATTACAAGGCTGAATCTCAAAATTGGTCAATATCTCAATCTAAAGAGGGATCTTTATATGTTGCAAATAATAAAGGTTTGCTAGAATATAATGGTGCTAGTTGGCAATTGTATCCAACACCAAATCAAACAATATTGAGGTCTGTCAAATCAATAGAGGATAAAGTCTACACAGGTTTTTATATGGATTTTGGTTTTTGGAAAAGAAATGAGTATGGAAGGTTAGTTTATACGTCAATAGTGAATGATAATGATATTCCACTTTTAGAAGATGAACAATTTTGGAATATTATCGAATTAGACGAATGGATATTATTTCAATCATTACAGAGAATCCATTTATACAACCCAAAAAGCAAAGCTTATAAAATCATTAACTCTGATGTTAAGATTACAAAAATGTATAAAGTAAATAATGTAATTTACTTTCAAAAATTAGGCAAAGGAATTTATAAAATTGAAAATGGATTCTCTAAAATTGTTTCAGGTAATTCAATTTTTAAAGAAAATGAGATCATAGATATTTATGAAAAAGAGAATTCGCTTTTAGTGTTGACAAATTCGAAAGGGTTTTATTTTTTAGATGATGATGAAATTCGTCCATGGAATATTTCAGCCAATAAATACTTGTTGAATAAAACGATTTATAGTAGTTTAAGGATAGTCGGTAAAGGTTTTGTTATTGGGACAATTTCTAACGGTGTACTGTTTTTAAATGATAAAGGTGAATTAAACAATTTAATCACTCGTAAAAACGGTCTTAATAATAATACTGTTTTAACAATTTTTGAGGATTCAAATAATGTTATTTGGTTTGGGCATGATAATGGTATTAGTAATATAGATATCAATTCTCCTATAAAAATTTATAAAGAAAGAGAAGGGCACTTAGGTACTGTATATGCTTCAATCTTATACAATGAAAATTTATATCTGGGGACAAATCAAGGGTTGTTTGTTAAAAAAAATAATTCGAACAAGAACTTTAAACTTATTAAAGGTACAGAGGGGCAAGTTTGGTTTTTAAAAGAGATTGACAATCAATTGTTTTGTGGTCATGATCTAGGAACAATTATTATCAATGATAATGAAATAACTACTAAAATCAATATTCAAGGAGCCTGGGATATTAAGCCTATTGGAAATGGAGAATTGTTACAAGGAAATTACTCAGGTTTATTTGTTCTTGAAAAAAATAAAGGCTCCTGGAAAGTAAAAAATAAAATTTCTGGCTTTAATAATTCATCTAAATCATTTGAATTATATAAGAATAATCAGGTTTTTGTGAATCATGAATACAAGGGTGTCTTTAAACTAAAAATAGATAAAAATTTCGAAAAAGTATTAAAAGTAGAAAAAGATAGCTCAATTAATATAGGAAAACATTCTAGTTTAATAAAGTATGATAATAAGATTTTATATTCTTTTGAAGAAGGAGTTTATGTTTATAATGATGTAGATAAAAAATTCAAAAAGGATTCTATATTCAGTAAATTATATTCAGATGAAAATTACAATACTGGTAAATTTGTGCTTAATAAAAGAAACAACTTATTATGGAGTTTTTCAAAAAAAAACATCAGCTATATAAAACCAAGTAATTTAGTTAAAAAAGTAACGATTCAAAAATTACCAATTTCTGAAATTTTAAGAAAAGGAGCAATTGGGTATGAAAATATATATGAAGTATCAAACAACCAATATCTATTGGGCATTAATAATGGGTATTTATCGATAAATATTAAGGATAATGATAAGTATAGAAATGAACAATATAAGGTCTCAATTAATTCAATTAAAAAGAATAAACTAAATGAACAACAAGAGGATGTTGCTTTAAATGATACTGGAAACTTTATCTTTAGGGAAAACAACATTAAATTTGAATATGGAACTCCCTTTTTAACTCAAAATTCATATATCGAATATCAATATTTGCTAGAGGGATATACATCTAACTGGAGTGAATGGTCTACCAAATCAACTGCATCTTTTGAAAACTTACCCGTTGGTAATGAATATACTTTTTATGTAAGGGCTAAAATAGGGAACGATCTTACTAAAAATACAGCGTCCTATATTTTTGTAATAAACAATCCTTGGTACCAAACGGATTTAGCAATAGCTAGTTATGTGCTTTTACTTTTACTTTTATTATTCTTAATTGATAGAATATATAAACGTTATTATAGGGGGCAAAGAAAAAAACTTCTTGAAAAACAAGAAAAAGATTTTAAAATTAAATCATTAGCCACTGAAAAAGAATTGATTCAGGCTAAAAATGAGCAATTAAATATTGATATTAAAAGTAAAAGTAGGGAGTTGGCTTCTTCTACTATGAGTATTATAAAAAAGAATGAGTTGTTAAGTTCTATAAAAAATGAATTAAGAGAAGATAAAAATATTAACAATGTTATTAGAATAATTGATAAGAATATTAACAACACAGATGATTGGCAAATATTTAAAGTAGCATTTAATAATGCCGATAAAGATTTTATAAAAAAGTTAAAATCACTTCACAATGCGCTTACACCTAACGACTTACGTTTATGTGCGTATTTAAGATTAAACTTATCTTCAAAAGAAATTGCGCCACTATTAAATATCTCTTACAAAAGTGTAGAAGTTAAAAGGTATCGTTTAAGGAAAAAAATAAATTTAAAGCATAATGATAGCTTAACAGATTATATTTTGAAAATATAATTACACAACTGCAATAATTTTTACCCATACATTAGCACAACATTGATGGTTTTTTTTAATTTTCAATGAAGTATTCACAGTCTTTAAATTATCTATTTTTAATAGGAAATGTTATTTTTTTTTGGTTGTATATTTTTTGTAGTGTTACTTTTTATTGATTTCTCATTAATTCATACTTAAATTTATGAAAAATTAAAAACCCGTTTTTATGAGAAAACTAATTTCACTAATTATTCTCCTGTTATTTACGGTTTATTCATTTGGACAAAGTATTACTGTGAAAGGAGTAATAACAGATGAATCTTCAGGAGATCCTTTACCAGGAGTAAACATTGTAATTAAGAATTCATCTGTCGGAACTCAAACTGACTTTGATGGGAATTATTCATTACCAAATGTTTCAACAGGAGCTGTTCTTGTTTATAGCTTTGTTGGATATCAAACTATAGAGGTAACAGTAAAAGAAACGACAATAAATGTTGCGCTGAAAGAAGATTCGCAACAATTAGAAGAAGTCGTAATAGTTGGTTATGGTAAACAGAAAAGGAAAGATGTTACAGGTTCTGTTTCATTAGTAAATGAAGAAACCTTAGATATCTTAAAGCCTATTGATGCCACTTCAGCATTACAAGGAACAACTTCTGGTGTGGCAGTAAATTTGTCTTCTGGAGCTCCAGGAGCAAAGATTAATATCTTAATTAGAGGAGTAAGTTCAAATACTAATAATCAACCATTAACAATAGTAGATGGATATGAAGGTGATTTAAATAGTGTCAATCCAAATGACATTGAATCTATTACAATTTTAAAAGATGCACAAGCTGCTATTTATGGAATTAAAGGAGCGAATGGTGTTTTGTTGGTGACGACTAAAATTGGTAAAAAGAACAAGGCGCCAACAGTTAGGTATGATATATATACTTCTGTACAAAATACTGCTCGTAAATTAAATTATTTAAATGCAACTGAATATGCATTGGTATTAAATGAAGCGTATGGAGCTAGTGGACAAGTGTTGCCTTTTTCTAATATTAAGCAATTAGGATTAGGAACCAATTGGCAAGATTTATTATTTAATGATGCGCTATTGACAAATCAAAACATTAGTTTATCTGGAGGAAGTGAAAATATAAAATATTATATCAGTGCATCAAGAACTGAACAAGAGGGAATTATCGCTAAAGAAAAATCAAATTTTATTAGAAATAATATCAAACTTAATTTAGGTGTTGATATTTCTGAAAAATTAAATTTTTCTTTGATTTCAAATTATTTTACAAGTGCTTCAGAAGGTTTTGACGGATCACTTTTATTTAATGGATTAAATTATGCTCCTACATTTGGACAAAATCAAGATGATACAAATAATTTTTTAGGAATAGAGGTCATAAATCCTTTATCATTACTAAAAAATACATTCGGAGAAAATAAAGGAAACGGAATTGAAGGAAACTTTAGTTTAAACTACAAACCAAATGATAGATTATCAATCACTTCAAGAGTAGGGTATAAAATCTATAATGAAAAGCAACGTTCATTCACACCAATTTATGACTACGGTGCAAGTAAGGTTTATAATAAAACACAAAGTTCTGTTTATCAATTCAAATCTACTTCTACAAGAGTAAATTGGGAAACTTTTGCAACTTATTCAAGAACATTTGCTGATAACCACAATACCATATTTACTTTAGGAACAAGTGTTCAAAACGATTTATTTGATGGAATTTATGCAACTGGATTTGATGTTCCAAACAATTCTTATGCGTTTGCTGATATTAGTTTGACAAATCGACAAAGTGAGCAAAGAAGTTTTAATACAGGTAATGGTGATATTAGGCTTACTTCATTTTTTGGAAGAGCTCAATATGATTATAAAGGAAAGTATCTATTTTCTGGTTTAATAAGAAGAGACGGAGCTTCGGTTTTTGCAAAAGACAAAAGATTTGACAGCTTTTGGTCAATAACTACGGGATGGAAAATATCAGATGAAAACTTTTTAAAAGATAACAAGACAATTAGTTTCTTGAAATTAAGAGCAAGTTATGGAACCTTAGGGAATTTAGTTGGTGACAATCTATACAGGTCTTTATTAAACGGAGAAGGGACTTATGTATTTGATGGAAACTTAGTAGATGGAGTTGCACAAGGAAGATTGCCAAATCCACAAGCAACTTGGGAAACTGCCGAAAAATTAGATATTGGTTTAGACATTAACTTTTTTGAGGATAGACTTACAATAGTTGCTGATTATTTTGAGGAAACAAGAAAAGATTTATTAATTCAAGACTTTCCAGTTTCTGGTTTGTTAGGTTCTGGTTCTCCTGGAGGAGCAAATCCAACTGTAAACGCTGGAACTTCAAAAAATACAGGAGCAGAATTAGCGCTGAACTATAAGCTAGTTAATACTGAGAATGCATCAATTAATTTAGCATATAATGTTACGTATGTTAAAAATAATGTAACAGATGTTTTAGGAGGGGCTTTTGTAGAAGGAGGCTCTTTCGGAATTGGTAATTTAGCTCCATCTAGAATGGAAGTAGGTCAGCCGATAGGCTATTTTTATGGATTAGTAACAGAAGGTATTTTTCAAAATCAACTTGAAGTTACAAATCATCCATCTCAAGCTGCTCTGGGATCAAGTGTAACATCTCCAGGTGATATTAGATACAAAGATATTAATAAGGATGGGGTCATTGATTTTAATGATAGAACGAATATTGGAAAGCCACAGGCTGATTTTTATATGGGTTTCAATATTAATGCCAAATATATGAATTGGGATTTTTCAACGTATTTATATGCTGAGCTAGGTAAAGAGATGGTTCGAAACTTTGAACGTTTTTTACCCAATGTGAATAAACCAAATTATTATTTAGGTAGATGGACTGGCGAAGGAACAAGTAATTCTATTCCTAGATTAACGAATGATGCTACAAACAATAAATTGTTTTCAGATTTCTTTGTTGAGGATGCTTCTTTTTTACGTATTCAAAACATTCAAATTGGGTATAGTTTTCCTGAAGAATATACAAATGGATTAGGATTATCAAAGATAAGAGTATATACTTCTATAAACAACCTATTTACGCTAACCAAATATACAGGATTTGACCCAACAGTGAATGGAGGAGCTATTGGTGCTGGTATTGATTATGGTACATATCCTTCTTCTAGACAGTTTATTTTAGGTTTAAATGTTACATTTTAAAAAATAAGAAGATGAAAAAATACAATCAAAAAATAAAATTAGGAATCATCTTTATAACAAGCTTGTTTGTTTTAAACGCTTGCTCTGATGATTATTTAGATGACACTAAAATTTATGCAGAAGATTCAGAATCATATTTTAATTCAGAATCAGATTATTACAACGCTTTAGTTGGAGCTTATGACCCACTTCAGTCTACTTTTATTAATGTGTTAATGGGAGAAATTGCATCAAATAATACACTAGCCGGAGGTGAAAGTGCAACAGATGTACCAGGGTATCAACAAATAGATGATATGACCCATACACCTATTAATGAACAGCTTCAAAACCTATGGAGCTGGATGTACGGAGGTGTTAATCGTGCAGCTTATATTATTGAATTTCAGGATAAAGTAGATTTTTCTGGAAAAGCAATTTATATAGCTGAGGCACGTTTTTTAAGAGCTTATTATAATTTTGAATTGGTTAAATGGTTTGGAGATATTCCTATTAAACCTGAAGGAAGATTTGTTTTAGGAGATGAAAAGACCATTGCTAGATCACCAAAATCTGAAGTTTATCAATTAATTGAAGAAGATTTAAAATTTGCAATTGCAAATTTATCATATACAGCAGCACAAATTGGTAGAGCAACTAAAGGATCTGCTCAAGCTTTGCTAGGGAAAGTATATTTATTCCAAGACAAATTTAATGAAGCATCAGTAGTATTAGAAAATGTTATTCAAAATGGACCATACGTTTTAGAAAATGACTATAATAAAATATTTGAATTTTCTGGAGAAAATGGTTCAGGATCAGTTTTTGAAGTTCAATACACAGATGTAGAGGGAGCAGGTTTTACATGCTTGCAATGTAGTGAAGGTAATGTGGCTGTTGGTTATCAAGGAGTTAGAGGTTATCAAGGAGATTTATTCACTTCTGGATTTAGCTTTAATGTTCCAACTCAAGAAATGGTTGATCAATTTGAAGCTGGTGACAATCGTAAAGATGTTGCAATATTAGATATTGATGCATGGGCAACTTCTACAGGAGCATCTTATACTACTGGTTTTGAGCATACTGGATTCTTCAATAGAAAATACATTCCAAGAAAAAGAAGTGTAAATGCAGCAGGTGATTTAAACTTAACAAATCCAAACAACTACAGAGCCATTAGATATGCAGATGTTTTATTAATGGCAGCAGAAGCTTTTAATAGAATGACAACTCCAAATGATGGTAAAGCAAGAACATATTTAAATATGGTTAGAATAAGAGCATTTGGAAACTCTAGCAATAATATTGCTTCAAGTGGACAAGCACTAACCGATGCTATTTATCATGAAAGAAGAGTTGAGTTAGTTGGTGAAGGACATCACTTTTTCGACTTAGTAAGAACTGGAAGAGGAGCTAATATTCCTGGATTTACTTCGGGTAAAAATGAAGTTTTTCCTATTCCTTTAGAAGAGATTCAATTTTCACAAGGAAATTGGAGTCAAAACACAGGATATTAAAACATTTTTAAAATGAAAAAAATAAAAACAATATACAAAGCTTTTCTAATATTAATATTAATAATTGCTTGTACAGACTTAAATGATTTAGATTTTGTTGATTCATTTCCTATACCTACAAATGTTTCTGCATTATACAATGTTTCACAAGATAATACAGGTGAAGTTACGATAACACCAACTGCAGAAGGAGCAAATAGCTACAAGGTTTTCTTTGGAGATAACACGTCTAATCCAGCTGATGTAAAGGTTGGAGGGAGTGTTGTGCATACATATGCAGAAGGAACATATAATGTAAAAATAGAAGCATTAAATATCAATGGAGATAAAGCTGAAGCTAGTCAAGAATTAATAGTTTCTTTTAAAGCACCAGAAAATTTAGTTATAACTTTAGAGAATGATGCAGCGATTTCTAAGCAACTTAATATTACTGCTACCGCAGACTTTGCAACAATGTTTGAGTTTTATTCTGGAGAGACAGGTGTGACTCAGCCAGTAGCAACAGCTAATAATGGAGAAACAATTAAGTACCTATATGCAACAGCAGGTAGTTATGATGTAAAAGTAATTGCAAAAGGAGCTGCAATAGCAACAACAGAGCATTCGGAAACATTTATTGTTACTGAGATTTTAGCGCCTTTATCACCAGCTAGTTCACCACCAGCAAGAAGTGCAGCAGATGTTGTTTCTATCTTCAGTGACGCTTATACGGATGTTACTTTAGATGAATTACCTACAGGTTGGTCTCAAGGAAATTTGGAAGCACTTACTATAGGTAGCGATAATGTATGGAAGCTAACAAATTTAGATTTTATAGGAATCGTAACCAACTATGCAAATGGTATAGATGTATCTTCTATGGAAAAGTTACATATTGATTACTGGGTGCCAGCAGCAGTTACAAATAATTTATTGGTGAAAATTGTAAATACTGTAGATGGAGGAGAAGATGTTGAATCTTTAGGAACTACAGTTCAAGGTTCTTGGCAAAGTGTAGATATTGACATGACAGGTTTTGACGGAGGTAACCTTGCAAATAAAAATAAAATAACACAGATAATAATAGATTCTGAAGGAACTGAACGCTCAGGGATAGTTTATATAGATAATTTTTATTTTTATAAATCACCTTCTATAGTAAATAATACAACACCAATTGATTTTGAAGCACCATATACTTTAAGTGCTTTTGATGGTGGAAATACATCTATAGTTGCAAATCCAAAGGCAACTGGAAATTCATCTTCTACGGTGTTAAAGTTGATAAAAGGTGCTGGTCAAGTATGGGCAGGATCTAAAGTAACAGCTGCAAATGGTTCTTTTTCAATTACAGAAGGAGCTACAGTAACTGCTAAAGTTTGGTCTCCAAGAGCTGGATTAAATTTATTGATGAAGTTTGAAGACGCGACTCCTTGGCCAAATACTAAGGAAACGGCAGCAAAAACAGCAACAACAACTGTTTCTGGAGGATGGGAAACCTTAAGTTTTACATTAACAGGAGTGGATGCAGCCATTAATTATAACAATATAGTTTTAATTATGGATGATGGTACACAAGGTGATGGTTCTGATAATTATACAATTTATATTGATGATATTTCAATTGCATCTTATTTAGACTTCGAACCAAAATATACATTAAGCAGTTTTGATGGTGGTGATATCTCTGTAATTGCAAATCCACATGCGACTGGTAATTCATCAGCAATGGTTGCACAATTAGTAAAGAAAGCTGGTCAAGTTTGGGCAGGTTCTAAAATAACTGTCTCACAGAAATTTTCATTTATAGGTCAAAATAAAGTCAAAGTAAAAGTTTGGTCACCAAGAGTTGGATTGAATTTACTTATGAAATTTGAAGATGCTACACCCTGGCCAAATACTGCAGCATCAGCAGCAGTTACAGCAACAACTACTGTTGCGGATGGTTGGGAAGAGTTAACTTTTGATTTTACAGGAATTAGTACAACCATAGATTTTTATAATCTAGTTTTAATTATGGATGATGGTACTCAAGGAGATGGTTCGGCTAACTACACCATTTATTTAGATGATATTTCACAATTTTAAAAAAGAATCATGAAAAAAAATAAATATTTAATATTCGCATTATTCATAGGACTACTGTTTAATAGTTGTCAAAAAGAAGATTATGAATTTGGGCAAATAATAGCTCCAAAAAATATTACGATTACAGCAGAGATTGTAGGTAAAGATGCTACAAATCTTTTTGGAGATGGAACAGGAACTGTAAACTTTACAGTTTCAGCAGAAAATGCATCTTCTTATGTATATTACTTTGATGGTATAGGAGAAAAATCACCTTCTGGGTTATTAACAAAAAGGTTTTCTAAAGTTGGAATTAACAAATACACCGTTGTTATTAAAGCAAATGGTAAAGGAGGAAACTCCTCTACAAAGACTATAGAAGTTGAAGTGTACAGTTCTTTTTCTGATGTAGATGCAGAGAATTTTTTAAGTGGAGTTAATGTAGGAGATAGTAAAAAATGGTATTGGCAAGCAGATAAAGATTTACATGTAGGATTGGGTCCTGTAACTGATGATTATGGAAATGGAGAGTTTGCATATGAAGCATGGTGGAATGCAATTAAGGCATGGGATGCAGAAAAGGGATGTATGTATGATAATGAATTTGTATTTACAAGAACAGCCAACGGGATTACATTTGAACAAACAATGGGGCCGGCATTTGTTCCTGATGCGTATGCAACTGTATTAGGTGTTAACGGAGATCAATGTCATGATGCTACAGTTGCAACAAAAATGTTTGGAGTAAAGAATGTGTCTTTTAGTCCATCTACTTCGAAAGCAGCAGTTGAAGGTTCTTATAACAATGTACCTTATAGGAAAACAACTTTTGAAATTTCAGACGGAGGTTTTATGGGGTGGCTAGTAGGTACAAGTAAATATGATATTATTTCTGTAACTGATGATGAACTTATCGTAAGAATTATTCAAGCAGGAAATGTAAATGCTTGGTATCATAAATTCACATCAAAAAAACCTGTTAAAGGAGCAACTTATACGTATAATAATTTAGTTTGGGAAGATGATTTTACTACAGCAGGACCAGATCCTACAAAATGGACTTATGACCTTGGAGCAGGAGGTTGGGGTAATGGAGAACTTCAAACGTATACGAATAATTCTGAAAATGTAGTAGTAGAAAATGGATCTTTAAAAATTAAAGCCAAAGCAAATGGAGCTGGATATACATCAGCAAGATTAAAGTCTGAAGGTTTATACGATTTTAAATATGGACGAGTAGAAATAAGAGCAAAACTACCTGGTGCTCAAGGAACTTGGCCTGCGTTTTGGATGTTAGGAGCTGATTTTTCTACAGTTGGATGGCCAGCCTCTGGAGAGATTGATATCATGGAGCAAAAGGGAACAGATAAAACGACAATTCATGGAACGGTTCATTACCCAGGAAACTCAGGAGGAAGTGGTCCTACAAAATCTACTGCAATAACAAATGCATCTACAGATTTTCATAACTATACTGTTGAGTGGTCAGATACTAAAATCGAATTCTTTTTAGATGGAGTTTCATATCATGTGTTTACAAATGACGCAACAAAACCTTTTAACAAAAAATTCTTTTTAATATTAAACCTAGCAATGGGTGGTACTCTAGGAGGAACAGTTGATCCAGCATTTACCGAAGATGTAATGGAAATTGATTACGTAAAAGTATTTCAATAAAACATAAAAGGGCAGAGAGGTAATTAGTTGTTTGAATTAATACGCCTCTTTGTTTTTTATAAAATTTCGCAACATTTATTCTTAATTGACTTTTAAATTCAGTTACTATTATTACCTACTATAAATGAATATTACAAAAGAAACATACAAAGTGAATAATCATTCTTTTTTTGAAGAAAAAGAAGTAAAAGGACAACAAGTCTTTATTGGTAATGAAGCATATTACAAAATTTCTAATGTAGATGCTATGAGACCATTTTTTATGAGTATTGTTAGCAATTCTAATCATTGGATGTTTCTTTCTAGTAATGGAGGACTTACCGCCGGAAGAAAAAACAGTAATACTGCTTTGTTTCCTTATTATACAGATGATAAAATTATTGAATCTTCAGAAGTAACAGGAAGTAAAACCTTACTTCAGTTAGCCGTTAAAGGTAAAACGTATTTATGGGAACCCTACTCAGCTTTTTCTAAAAGAATTTATACTATTTCTAGAAATATATATAAAAATGTTTACGGTAATAAAGTGATATTTGAAGAAGTAAACCATGATTTAAATTTAACTTTTATATATGAATGGAATTCGAGCAATATTTATGGATTTGTAAAAAAATCTAAACTTATTAATAATTCTGAAAGTATATATCAAGTAAAAGTAATTGATGGTCTTCAAAATATTTTGCCTTGTGGAGTAGGTGAAGATTTACAAAAAGTAAGTAGTAATTTAGTTGATGCATATAAAAGAAATGAATTAATTGCTGACGTAGGTTTAGGAATTTATGCTTTAAGTTCTATGATTGTAGATAAAGCATCCCCAAGTGAGGCACTAAAAGCAAATACAGTTTGGTCTTTTGGAATTGAAAACCCTACTTATTTATTATCTTCATTACAATTAGATAATTTTAGAAGAGGGAACTACATTAAACAAGAAGTTGATGTAAAAGCAGAAAAAGGAGCTTATTTTATCAGTTTCGAATTAGAATTATTACCAAGTTTAGAGAAGAAATGGTATACATTAGCAAATGTAAATCAGACAGTTTCTGACATAAATGCACTTAGACAAACAATTTTAAGTGAAGAAAATTTAGATGAAATAGTTCAAGGTAATATTGACAAAGGAACAAAACACCTTATTAAGCTAGTTGGAGCCTCAGATGGACTTCAATTAACAGCAGATAAACTAAGAAATACAAGACATTTTTCTAACACTATGTTTAATATTATGCGTGGTGGAGTTTTTGATAATAATTATACAATAGAAAAAACAGACTTTATTAAATATATTGCTCAAGCAAATAAAAAAGTATTTAAAAATAAATCAAAAATTTTAGATCATTTGCCAGTAGTTTTTTCGGTAAAAGAAATAAAAAACATTGCTATTAATGATAATGATAAAAATTTTAAACGCCTTTTTTTTGAGTACTTACCATTAAAATTTAGTAGAAGGCACGGGGACCCAAGTAGACCCTGGAATAAATTTTCAATAAATACTAGAAGTGAAATAGATGGATCTAAAATTCTTGATTACGAAGGAAACTGGCGTGATATTTTTCAGAATTGGGAGGCATTAGCACATTCATACCCTGAGTTTATTGAAGGAATGATCCATAAGTTTTTAAACGCAACAACTTTTGATGGTTACAATCCTTACAGAGTTACAAAAGATGGTTTTGATTGGGAAGGGATAGAACCAGATAATCCTTGGTCTTATATTGGTTATTGGGGAGATCATCAAATCATCTATCTACTAAAGTTCTTAGAATTTATAGAAAATCATTATCCAAATAAATTAAACGAATATTTTACCAACGATTTATTTGTGTATGCAAATGTTCCCTATAGAATTAAAAGCTATGAAGATATTTTAGAGAACCCAAAAGATACCATTGATTTTGATTATCAAAGTGAAGAAGAAATACTTCAGAAAAGAAATGAGTTAGGTGCTGATGGTGCTTTATTAAGAGACGAAAACTATTTTATATGTAAAGTAAATTTCATAGAAAAAATCTTAGCAACAGTACTGGCTAAAATGTCCAATTTTATTCCTGAAGGAGGAATTTGGATGAATACCCAACGCCCAGAATGGAACGATGCTAATAATGCATTAGTTGGTAATGGCGTTTCAATGGTCACTTTGTATTATCTAAGACGTTTCTTAAAGTTTTTAGATAAAGTTATTGTAAAATCAAATTTCACAGACACAGATGTTTCAGATGAATTAGCAGTGTTTTTTAAACAGATTTTTAAAGGATTAGATTCTCGTACAGATTTATTATCTGATAAAATATCTGATAAAGACCGTAAATCAATTTTAGATGCATTAGGGAAATCAGCAAGTGTGTTTAGAAATAAAATTTATAAAAATAGATTTTCCGGAAACCGACAAAAAGTATCAAAACCTGAACTATTAGAATTTATAAAAGTTTCACTTCAGTTTATTGAGCATTCAATTGAAACCAATAAAAGAGAAGACAATTTATATCATGCTTATAATTTAATGACAGTAGAGAATGATGTTGAAGTTTCAATATCACATTTGCCAGAAATGTTAGAAGGGCAAGTAGCTGTATTAAGTTCAGGGTATTTAACAACCGAACAAAACGTTAGCCTCTTAAATAGTTTAAAGAAGAGTGCCTTATTTAGACAAGATCAATATAGCTATATTTTATATCCAAACAAAGAACTCCCTGGATTCTTAAATAGAAATAATATTCCTGAGGAAGAAATAAGGAAATCAAAATTATTTATTGAGTTAATCAAAAATAAGAACACACAAGTCATAGAGAAAGATTGTGAAGGAACTTGTCATTTTAATGGAAACTTTAATAATGTAGATAGTTTAAAAGCTGCTTTATTAGAACTACCAGAACAATACGAAAAATTAGTAGCTCAAGAATCTGAATTGTTATTTAAAATCTTTGAAAAAGTGTTTAATCATAAAGCATTTACAGGAAGATCTGGAACATTTTATGGATATGAAGGATTAGGTTCTATTTATTGGCATATGGTTTCTAAGCTATTATTAGCTGTACAAGAAGTTACTTTAAAAGCAATAAATCAAAATGATAATCCAGAATTAATAGGTCAGTTATTTGATCGTTATTTTGAAATTAATGAAGGAATTGGAGTAGATAAATCTCCAAGATTATATGGTGCTTTTCCAACTGATGCGTATTCACACACTCCTTATACAAAAGGAGCTCAGCAGCCTGGAATGACAGGGCAAGTTAAAGAGGATATTTTATGCAGATTAGGTGAATTGGGAGTTTGTGTAAAAGAAGGGGTTTTAGAGTTTAATCCAAGTATCTTAAGGAAAGAAGAGTTATTGCAAGAACAAACAATGTTTACTTATGTAAATGTTTTAGGAGATTTTAAAACATTAGAGTTAGACAAAGAGTCTCTATGTTTTACTTATTGCCAGGTTCCAATTGTATATAAATCTTCAGATAGAGAATCAATTGAAGTATGTTTTACTAATGATACTTCAAAGAAATTTAATTCATTAAAATTAGATACAGAAACAAGTAAATTAATATTTGAACGCAATAACAGTATTCAAAGCTTAACAGTATCCATAATAAAATAGAATGTATTGTATGTTAAAAGTACCTGCCAGAATAATTGGTTTTGCGATAATAACACTATTGTTGTCGTGTAATTTTAATGTAAACAAACAAAAGAGCGTAAATTCAATGAAAGCATCTCAAATATTAGGGAACCCAGATTATTTAGCCATCTCTTACGGTGGTTATAGAACAAATTCAAGAGATGTCCAGCCAACAATTAGCGAATTAAAGGAAGATATGTTAATCCTTAAAGCAGCTGGTATAAGAATAGTAAGAACTTACAATTTGCAATATGCAAAAGCTTCGAATGTTGTAAAAGCAATTCACGAATTGAAGAAAGAAAATTCAAGCTTTGAAATGTATGTTATGTTAGGAGCTTGGATTGATTGTAAAGATGCTTGGACTTCTCATCCAAATCATGATTTAGAAGATGAGGTAAACAATGCGTCTGAAATTGAAAAAGCTATAAAACTAGCAAATCAATATCCAGATATCGTAAAAATTATTTCGGTTGGAAATGAAGCAATGGTTCATTGGGCAAGTAGTTATTTTGTGCAACCATGGGTAATTTTAAAATGGGTAAATCATTTACAAAAATTAAAACAAGAGGGAAAACTTCAGAAAGATATTTGGGTTACATCTTCAGACAATTTTGCTTCTTGGGGAGGTGGAGAAAATAGTTATCATAAGAAAGATTTAGAAGCACTATACAAGGCTGTAGATTATGTTTCTATGCATACATACCCTATGCATGACACACATTACAATCCAGTTTTTTGGGGAGTTTCACCAAAAGAAGAAAACCTATCTAAAGAAGATAAAGTAAAAGCATCTATGCAAAGAGCTAAAAAGTATGCTATTTCTCAGTACGAAAGTGTAAAAAAATACATGCTAAGTACTGGAGTTAACAAACCAATACATATTGGAGAAACAGGATGGGCAAGTCGTTCTAACGGATTGTATGGTCCTAATAAATCTAATGCAACAGATGAGTATAAAGAAGCATTGTATTATAATGCTATGAGACACTGGACGGCGCAAGAAGGGATGTCGTGTTTCTATTTTGAAGCTTTTGATGAAAACTGGAAGGATATAGTTAATCCAGATGGGTCAGAAAATTATTTTGGCTTATTTACCATAAACGGAAAAGCAAAATATGTGCTATGGGATATGGTTGATAAAGGTGTTTTTAACGGACTAAAGAGAAACGGAAATTCAATTATAAAAACGTATAACGGAGATAAATCATTATTGATGAATGATGTAATGGTGCCTCAAGTAAAATTGTTGCAAGAGCATTAAAAATTAATCTAATGAAGTTTAAAAATAGTTTTATTTATATCCTTTTTGTGTTAATAGCATATAGCTGTAGTACAAAAGAAGAGCACATTGTAAAAGTTTTTAAACGACAAATTTTAGTAAATGATGCGCCTTATTTAATTAAAGGGATTTGTTATCACCCAGTTCCAAAAGGAAGTCCAAATAAAAGAGATTTTAGCAGCTTAAAAGAAGATATTCTTTTAATGAAAGAAGCAGGAATAAATACTATTAGAGTGTATGCTCCAATTGATGATATTGCTGTTTTAGACCAATTAGCTTTAGCAGACATCAAAGTAATTATCGGGTTTGGATATGATCAGAAAGGTTTTTACGACATCGCTTCAGGCTCATTTATAGAGTATGTAGAAAAATATAAAACCCATAAAGCCATTTTACTTTGGGAATTAGGAAACGAATACAATTACCATCCAGAATGGTTTGATGGAGATTTAAAGAATTGGTATAATGCGTTAAATAACGCAGCTAAATTAATTCACCAAAGAGACCCAAATCATCCTGTTACAACTGCACATGGAGATTTGCCAGATTCATTAGCATTACAACTTTCACCTAATATTGATGTTTGGGGCTTAAATGTATATCGTTGGGACAATCCTGGTAGTATTTATAAAGAATGGGAAGTAATCAGCGACAAGCCGATGTATTTATCAGAGGCAGGTGGAGATAGTTATATGACGATTACAAAAGATGGATATGAAAAAGGAGAAAATCAAAAAGCTCAAGCAGATGCAAATGCAACTATTTTAAAAAACATTTTCAAGAACAATCATATTGGTTCGGGAGTTACATTGTTCTCTTTTACAGATGGATGGTGGAAAGCAGGAGATAAATACACTCAAGACCCAGGTGGATGGGCTCCAAATAGTAGTGGAGTTCCATATGACGGTTCACCAA
This sequence comes from Polaribacter sp., assembly GCA_029250685.1. Taxonomy (GTDB): domain Bacteria; phylum Bacteroidota; class Bacteroidia; order Flavobacteriales; family Flavobacteriaceae; genus Polaribacter. The sequence goes on along the minus strand of JAQXEU010000053.1, from coordinate 59,920 downwards.
ACGAAGAATATTGGGGAATAGTCGATATAGATAGAAACAAAAAACAAACGTTTAATGTTGTTAAGAAAGCTTATAGGAATATAAAAAAATAAACCTTTTTAGATGTTGAAAAAATATAGTTTAAAAATAATCCTAATTATCATGATAAGTGCTTGTACTTCTGAGAAAAAATTAGAAGTTGAAGTTTATGAAACTTCAGCAAGCGGAAATAAATTGACAAAGTTGTCAGATTTCAACTCGCAAGAACCGGAGACTATAATTACTATTTTACCTGAAGAGGTATACCAAACTATTACAGGTTTTGGTGGGTCTTTTACTGAGTCATCATCATACTTGTTAAATAAATTAAGTAAAAAAAATAGAACAAAAGTACTAGAAGCATATTTTGGAGAAGACGGCTCAAATTATTCTTTAACAAGAACACATATGAGTTCATGTGATTTTTCTTTAAATAATTACACATATGCTCCAATTGCTGATGATTTAGAATTAAAACATTTTAGTATCAAAGAAGATCAAGATGATTTAATTCCGATGATAAAAGATGCCATGGCAATTTCTAAAGATGGATTTAACATTATAGCATCACCTTGGACAGCACCACCATGGATGAAAGATAATAAGAAATATGTTGGTGGTAAATTATTGCCAGAATACAATAACTCTTATGCTTTGTTTTTTTCTAAATATTTAGATGCATATAAAAAAGAAGGAATTGATATTTGGGGGGTAACAGTAGTGAATGAACCCCATGGAAATGGAAATAATTGGGAAAGTATGCATTTTTCTCCAAAAGAAATGACTGATTTTGTTCAAAACCATTTAGGTCCTAAATTAGAATCAGAAGGTAAATCTGATATTAAAATTCTTGGTTATGATCAGAACAGAGAAGGTTTAAAGGAGTGGGTTGATGTAATGTATAAAGATGAAGCCTCATCTAAGTATTTTGCAGGAACTGCAATTCATTGGTACGAAAGCACATTTAAGGTTTTTCCTGAAGCATTGCAGTATGCTCATAATAAAGCACCAAATAAGTATTTAATTCAAACTGAAGCCTGTGTAGATTCAGAAATTCCAAAATGGCGAGATGATTCTTGGTATTGGAAAAAAGAAGCAACAGATTGGGGCTGGGATTGGGCTCCAGAAGAGCAAAAAAGCTGGCACCCAAAATATGCTCCAGTAAATAGATATGCAAGAGATATTATTGGTTGCCTAAATAATTGGGTTGACGGATGGGTAGACTGGAATATGGTTTTAGATAGTCAAGGTGGACCAAATTGGTTTAAAAATTGGTGTGTTGCACCCGTAATTGTAAAACCAGAAACTGACGAAGTATATTTTACACCAATTTATTATACGTTGGCACATTTTAGTAAGTTTATTAGACCTAAAGCAAAAAGAATTGGGTTTACAAATACCGATAAAGAATTGTTGGTTACTGCAGCAAAAAATTTAGACGGATCAATAGCTGTTGTAGTTTTTAATCAAGGGAAAGAAGTAAAAAATTTCTCATTAAACCTAGACAATCGTAAAGTAAACGTAAAAATTAATTCGCAAGCTATTCAGACTATAGTTATACCATCAAAATAATAGAACATGTCAAATTTTAAAACATCGTCAAAAGATAAAGTTCCTTTCATTCAGAAGACAACATTTGGTTCAGGGCATTTAGTGCTTAATTTATTACCTGGGGCCCTAGCAGTATTTATGTTTTTTTTAGTGACAGCTTATGGAATGGATCCTTTTTTAGCAGGTCTATTAGGAGGTTTGCCAAGAATATTTGATGCGTTAACTGACCCAATTATGGGTTTTATCTCTGATAATACGAAGTCAAGATGGGGTAGGCGACGACCATATATTTTTGTTGGAGCTGTGTTAAGTGGTATTTTGTTTGCGTTGTTATTCCAAATGAGTGAAGACAATTCGGTCATGTTTAACTTTTGGTATTTCCTAGTGATGTCTTTATTGTTTCTTGTGGGTAATACCATGTTTGCGACTCCCTTAGTAGGTTTAGGATATGAGATGACTTCTGACTACAATGAACGAACTCGATTAATGGCATTTGCAAATACTGTTGGACAAATTGCTTGGATGTTAGTTCCTTGGTTTTGGGTTGTTATTGCAGATCCTACTGTTTTTCCAATTAGTGAAGAAACATTAAGGGTGATTGGGGAAATGGGACTTTCTGGAGATGAACTTTTAAAGGTAACTAATGAGAAATTACAAGGAACAGGAGTGCGTAATTTATCAATAATAGTTGGTTTGGTTTGTGCTGTGCTTGGAGTTTTACCAGCTTTATTCTGTAAAGGGATAGATGCTGGAAAAATGGAAAATAGAAAACAAATCAACCTTAATTCATTATCATCTAGTTTCAAAGAATTATGGCTTGGAATCAAGGAAGTTTTTAAAAACAAGCCTTTTATGAAATTATGCGGAGCAACATTTTTAGTCTTTAATGGATTTCAAATGGTCGCTTCATTCAGTTTTTTCATAATTGTCTTTTACATTTATAATGGTGATTATGGTCTAGCGAGTACTTGGCCAGCTTGGTTTGCCTCTTTCACAGCATTAGTTACTGCTTTTATGGTTATTCCAATCGTTTCTCGAATTGCCAATAAATGGGGTAAAAGAAAAGCTTTTATCATTTCTACAGCTATTTCTATTCTAGGTTATATCTTAAAATGGTGGGGTTTCGATAATTCATTAAACGCGCAATTCAATGAATCCAATTTTGGCCAAGGAATAAACAGTTTTGTTGCTTCAATATTTGACGCAATTAATCCTTTCTTAAACAGTATTGGTATGTCATGGTTTAGTATGGACACAAGTCAAGGTGGTCCATGGTTAATGTTTTTACCAATTCCATTGATGGCTTTTGGTTTAGGAGGATTATTTACGTTAATGATGAGTATGACTGCAGATGTTTGTGATTTGGATGAGTTAGAGAATGGGATGCCAAGAAAAGAAGGAACTTTTGGCGCAATATACTGGTGGTTTGTAAAGTTAGGTCAGGCAGTTGCTTTGGTACTAGGAGGAGCAATATTAAGCATAGTTGGATTCGACGAAGGAGCTGTTTCTCAAACAGCAGAAACCATGATAAAGTTGCGTATAGCAGATATTCTTATACCAGCGGTCACTGCCGCAATAGCAATATTGATTATGTGGAAGTATAGTTTAAATGAGGGAAAAGCTAGAGAAATTAAAGAGATTCTTGAAAAAAGAAGAGGAGAATTATAATTAAATAAAAATATAAGTTGTTATGTCTTTAAGAAAAGAAAAAATGTTAGCATTAACTAATGTTGATGTAAACGCTAAGTCGAAAAAAGATTTAAGCCTTTTATTTAAAAAAGTGTTAAATTCTGGAATACATGGACTCTGTTCTAGCCCATACGTTGAAGGACAGAAACCTGGAGATCAACTATCAGAAAAAGAAATTAGAAAAAGGTTAGAAATAATCAGACCATACTCAAAATGGATTCGTTCATTTTCTTGTACAGATGGTAATGAACTCATTCCTCAAATAGCTCATGAATTAGGTATGAAAACATTAGTTGGTGCTTGGTTGGGTGATGATAATGAAATTAATAAAAAAGAAATAGCAAAACTTATTGAGTTAACAAATCAAGGGTTTGTAGATATTGTTGCAGTTGGTAATGAAGTAATGTATCGCGGAGATTTATCTGAAAATGAATTGTTAGAATTTATCCATAAAGTAAAAAACGAAATTAGAACAAATGTTCCGGTTGGTTACGTAGATGCTTATTACGAATTTTCAGATAGACCTGCAATTACCGATTCTTGTGATATTATTTTAGCAAATTGTTATCCCTATTGGGAAGGATGTAGTCAAGAATATTCTTTATTGTATATGAAAGACATGTACAATCGCGCCCTTAAAGCAGCTAATGGGAAAAAAGTAATTATTACTGAAACTGGATGGCCAAGTGAAGGAACAAGTTTAGGTGGAGCAATCCCTTCAGAAGAAAATGCAATGAAATATTTTATTAATGCTCAAAAATGGTCTAAAGAAAATGATATAGATATCTTTTACTTTTCATCTTTTGATGAATCTTGGAAAGTAGGTTCTGAAGGAGATGTTGGCGCATCTTGGGGTTTATGGGATAAAAAAGAGAAAATAAAATTTTAATTTGTGTTTTTATATCATTTTTTTAAACTTTAATAAACACAACAATTCCATAACAATATATTTTTTTAGCAGAAAATAAGTATAACCTTTTTCTGTATCAAAAGTTTTTTGCTGTTTTTGAAAGTGATGTATTTTAAAAAAAAGGTGTATGATTTTTGTATAGGTGTATTATTGTTGATGTTTAGTTTTTAAATCTATTTTTAACTCAGAAGTCTATTCTGACTTGAAGTATTCTATTTGTTAATTGAAATTTTATAACATAAAAAAATAGTCTCTCATTTTTTTCGTCTTGTTTCTCTTAGTTATAGTTTGATAACATTTAATTAAAAAGAATTTATGAATAATATTAAGAAAATTGCTGTAATGACTTCAGGAGGTGATTCTCCAGGGATGAATGCTGCGATTAGATCTGTAGTTCGTGCTTGTGCATATTATAAAACTGAATGTATTGGTATTTACAGAGGTTATCAAGGAATGATAGATGGAGATTTTGTAAACTTAAATGCTAGAAGTGTAAATAATATAATAAATAAGGGGGGTACTATTTTGAAATCTGCTAGATCAACACTTTTTAGAACTAAAGCAGGAAGAGCTCTTGCTTATGAACATTTACAAAAGAGTCAAATTGATGCTCTGGTTGTTATAGGAGGTGATGGCTCTTTTACTGGAGGTGTTGTTTTTAATAAAGAATATAATTTTCCAATTATTGGAATTCCTGGAACTATTGATAATGATATTTTTGGTACTTCACATACCATTGGTTATGATACCGCATTGAATACCGCTGTTGAAGCAATTGATAAAATTAGAGATACTGCTTCTTCACATAAAAGACTGTTTTTTGTAGAGGTAATGGGAAGGGATGCTGGTTTTATAGCGTTAAATGCAGGAGTTGGATCTGGTGCAGAAGAAATTTTAATCCCTGAAGAAAATTTGGGATTGGATAGGTTATTACAATCTCTTAAAAAAAGTAAAAAATCTGGAAAATCTTCAAGTATTGTAGTTGTCGCTGAAGGTCATAAAACAGGGGAAAACGTATATCAATTAGCAAAATATGTTGAAGATAATTTACCAGAATATGAAGTTAGAGTTTCAGTTTTAGGGCATATGCAAAGAGGTGGTTCTCCGAGTTGTTTTGATAGAGTTTTAGCCAGTAGATTAGGAGTGAAAGCAGTAGAATTATTACTAGAAGGAAAATCTAATGTAATGGTAGGGATTAAGGATAATTCTGTAATTATTACAGATCTAGAAAAAGCTATAAAAGGGAATCATGAGATTAGTATAGAACTGTTAAAAGTTTCAGATATAATGACAACATAAATTTTAAAATATATAGAATGATTAAAATAGGAATAAACGGATTTGGTAGAATAGGTAGGTTGGCTTTTCGTGTAGCCGCAAATAGAGAGAATGTTCAAATTGTTGCAATTAATGATTTGTTGGATGTGGATTATTTAGCATATATGTTAAAATATGATTCTGTCCATGGAAAATTTAATGGAACAGTAGAAGTTATTGATAATAGGTTAATTGTAAATGGAAATGAAATAAGAATTACTGCTGAAAGTAATCCGGAAGATATCAAATGGGATGAAGTAGGAGCAGAATATGTGCTAGAGTGTACAGGTATTTTTAAATCTAAAAAGCAAGCAAATTTACATATTTTAGGTGGTGCAAAAAAAGTAGTGATATCTGCTCCTTCTGAGGATGCACCAATGTTTGTAATGGGTGTGAATCATACTACATTAACTGTAGAAGATACTATTATTTCCAATGCATCTTGTACTACAAATTGCTTGGCGCCAATTGTTAAGGTATTGAACGATAATTTTGGAGTAATTGAAGGTTTGATGACTACAGTTCATGCAACAACAGCTACCCAAAAAACTGTAGATGGTCCTTCTTCAAAAGATTGGAGAGGAGGTAGAGCTGCAATTCATAATATTATTCCATCATCTACAGGTGCAGCAAAAGCAGTTGGAAAAGTGATTCCTGAGATGAATGGGAAATTAACAGGAATGTCTTTTCGAGTACCTACAATGGACGTTTCTGTCGTTGATTTAACTGTTCGTTTAGAAAAAAAGACAAGCTATGAAACTATTAAAAAAGTAATGAAAAAAGCTTCTGAAAATGAAATGTCAGGTGTTTTAGGGTATACAGAAGAGATGTTAGTTTCTCAAGATTTTGTAGGAGATGAAAGAACATCAATTTTTGATGCAAATGCAGGGATAGCATTAAATGATAATTTTGTAAAAATAGTTTCTTGGTATGATAACGAAATGGGTTACTCAACAAAGATAATTGATCTTGTTGAATATGCAGCTTCTCTTCCAATTAAGAAGAATGAAGAGGTGTTAGAAAAAGTGATTTTTTAAATTATTTTCTAGTAATTACAATAAATTCTATATTAATATATAAGTATTTTTCCAGTATTTAAAGTTTCTCTTATAGGAACAATTATACTCTTAATGTTTCGAATCCTATCGGGCTCACTTAAAGCTTCACAGAAATGTGAGGCTTTTTTGTTCTTAACGCTTCCCTTTTCTTACTTTTAACATCAATTTTTACTTAATGGTGAAACGTGTACTTTTTATTTTATTAATGTTGCTCCTATGTGTAGTTGCTTTTTATGCTATTTCAAATGATAAGCGAGAAAACAATACTTTTAAAATTAAGGAGGAAATTGAAATTGTAGATTCAACTATAATTTCAAAAATGATTAGAGTTGATTTTTTGTTTCCAGCGTCAAGTGAAAATCAAGTTGTAAATCATAATAAATACAGTTTTTCTTATAGTGAAAAAGATGAGCAATCAGAATGGGTTGCTTATAAGCTATTTAAAAATTCAATAAATAATTCAGTTAAAAGAAAGAACAATTTTAGAGAAGATCAAAAAGTGATAACTGGTTCTTCAATTTTAAATGATTATAAAAATTCTGGATATGACAAAGGACATTTAGTACCAGCAAAAACAATGTCTTTTTCTGAAGAAACAATGAGTGAAAGTTTTTATATGAGCAACATGAGTCCTCAAAAACCATCTTTTAACCGAGGAGTATGGAAAAGACTTGAAGAAAAAGTTAGAAGTTGGATTTCTATAAGTGATTCTTTATATGTTATAACTGGTCCTATTTTAAACAATCCAATTGAAAGAATAGGAGAGAATAGGGTTGCAGTACCAAACTTTTATTATAAATCAATTATTCGTTTTAAAAACAATAAATTTTTTGGAATTGGATTTTTATTAAAAAATGAAAAATCAAATAAAAAGCCTTCCAATTTTAGTGTTTCAATTGATAGTATAGAAAAAGTAACTGGATTGAATTTCTTTTATCAACTAGACTCATTAACACAAAATCGAATAGAAAGTAATTCAAGTTATCAATATTTTTTACAAAAATAAGGCTCATTGTATACAATGAGCCTTAGAGTATTTATGATAAAAAAGTTTTTAAACTTCTTCTCCTTTTTGAATTTTTTGAGCAACTTCTTGCACTTTATCTAAAACTCTTAATAAGTTTCCGCTCCAAAGTTTTTCAATTTGTGCTTCCGTATAACCTCTTCTAACCAATTCAACAGTTACATTTAATGTTTCTGATGCATCATTCCATCCATCAACACCACCACCACCATCAAAATCAGAACTGATTCCAACATGATCAAGTCCAATTTTCTTAACCATATAATCAATATGGTCAACAAAATCAGCAACGTTTACTGGGCTGAATTTTTCAGGATTTTCAGCCATTTTATCTTGCGCTATTTTTCTAATTTTCATGAACTGTGCATAGTAAGCTTCTTGCGCTTTATCATCTAGTTTTCTAGCATCTGCTCTAGACATCATCGTAAATCCTTGCTCTTTTGCAATCTCTTCCATAAAAGTATTAGAAGCTTTGTTATAAGCAGCATGCTTTTCTGTATTTAAATATGAATTGAAAGCAACCGTCTGAACAACTCCACCATTTTCTTTAATCCAACCTAATTGTTCGTCATCTAAATTTCTACTGTGATTACACAATGCTCTAGCTGAAGAATGTGACGCAATTAAAGGAGCCTTAGTTAACTCAATCATATCTTTCATAGATTGTTTAGAAGGATGAGAAACATCAAGCATAATTCCCCATTTATTCATCTCTTTAATTACTTCTTTTCCTAATGGACTAACACCTCCATGCAACCATTTATCATCTCTCTCTCCTGTATTAGAATCACACAATTGACTATGTCCGTTATGAGATAAAGACATATATCTAGCTCCTAAATCATAAAATTCTTTTACTCTTTTAATATCTTTTCCAACTGGATATCCATTTTCGATACCAATCATAGCTACTTTTTTACCTGAAGCATAAATTCTTCTTGCATCTGCAGAAGTTACAGCTAACTCAATTTGATCAGGCGCAATTTCTTTAGTAAGTTTATGAATTGCATCAAATTTTGAAATAGCATTCTTATATGCTTTATCAAAACCTTCATCAGTTAAATCTCCTTGACCAGTATAAACGATAAACCAAGAAACATCTAATCCACCTTCAATCATTTTTGGCAAATTTACTTGGTTTCCTAGATCTTCTTTGTAGTTTCTGTCATCTGTAAAGTTTCTAACATTGATGTCATTATGAGTATCTAGTGTCATTACTCTTTCGTGGATTCCTTTAGCTTTCGCTAACAATTCTGCATCTTTCGTAGCGTCATCTTTTTTGGTTTCTGTTTTACAAGAAACAATTAATAACAGGGAAGCTGCTATAAGTTTTAAGTTTTTCATGATAGTTGATATTTGTGATTAGTTTTGTTTGAGTTTATAAATATAAATATTTTACTTTTTAGGTTTTAAGTTTCATTGTTAATTAGCTGTTAAAAAGCTAATTCTGTAGTTTAAACCAAAATTTAGACTGGTACTATTCAAACTTCCTCCTCTTGCTTTGACTTTTCCTAAAGAAGTTTTAAAGCTTAATTTATTATTTAAGCGATAATTGAACCCGATACTTGGTTTAAAAATCAACCCTTGACCAGTGCTAATCATTCCGCCTCCAGCTGCTCCTGCTAATACTTGGGCGAATATTTGTACTTTATTATTTAGAAGAGTATTTGTAAGGTATCCAAACCCAACAATTCCTTCTGCATAAGCTCCTGCATTCCCAAAATTAGCAAATGAAGTATGTCCAGCTAAATAGATGTTCTTTGTGATAAATAAATTTAACTGTAAGGCTAATTGGTGTAGGTTTTCTGTAGGAATCAAAACTCCATTAAGTTTATCTCTTTTAGCATCAAAATACATTTCTTGACCAAAAGAAATCTCTAAGCCTTTAAATTTAGCAGAACTATAAAAGGTGTTGCTTTTTTGCTTAATTCCTTGTTGATTTACATAGTATTTTAAACCAAACCCTAATGTAGAACTCGTAAAGTGTTGATTGGGATTTAGTAAATACCCTTTATTAATTGACAAGTATATATCGTCAAATAGTTTTTGTTCTATTGAGATGTCTGGGTAAATTAAGAATCCTCCTCCGCTATCTAAGCCGCCGCCGCCGCCAGCTCCAATAGCAAATTTTGTTAAAATATTAGTTCTGTTTTTATTGAAATAAAATTTATATCCACCACCAATAAATAAATCCATATAACCACCTCTAATCCCATGAAAAGCACCATCAGCTCTAAAATATACGAACCAATTATTCGTTAAGTATGATGCAATTTCAAATCCTGCTAAACGAATCGTTTTACCCTTTAAAGATTTGAAATCGGTGAATTGAGAATCTCCATACGGACTTAAATTATCCATTTGTAATTTTAATGAAATACGTTTTGAAAACTGATTCCATTTAGTTTCTTTTAAATTTTCTACAGAAAATGATTTTTCTCTATTATGAAAATTAGCATAATTATAAGATAACGGAATTTGAATTCCTAATCTAAATTGAGTGCTCGTAATATTCCCTTTGTCAAAAAAGTTAATATAACTATACCCTAAAGTTGTTGAGAAGTTTTTGAATTGATACCCTAAATTTACATGAGGTAAAATAAAAGCACCACCACCATCTGGAGTAGATGCACCACCACCTCCTCCAAAATGTAAACCTGAATCAATAAATAATTTTTCGGTTATTTGTTTTTTAATTCCTAGATTAACACCGAGTGTAAAAAAACCACCTCTTTCTCCATTTACCGCCCCATAGAATCCTAAACCTGTATATAAAGATTTATTTAATAAAAGATTATAATGAATTCCTGTTAAACCCATGTTTATTTCTGGATTACCAAACCTATTAAGAGTCATTTTTGCAGAAACATAATCTAAAGAAACGAACCCATTTTGGATAAATTTAATTGGGACTATTTCGTTTTCTTGAGAATAAACAGTAAGCGAGAATGTACAAACTAATAAGAAACTAAATATTTTTTTCATTTAAAATTAATTAACTTTTGTTGGATTTGCATAAATAGTCATTTTATTGGTTCTGCTAAAACCAATGAGGCAAATTCCGAATTCTTTTGCGTAATCTATAGCCAAACTAGAGCAAGCAGAAACCGCAACAATGATTCCGATTTTAGCAAAAAAAGCTTTCGAAACAATTTCATATGAAACTCTCCCGCTAACCAACATGCAAAAAGCACTGTTTAAATTATTATTTATGACTAAATCGCCAATCGATTTATCAACAGCATTATGACGACCAATATCTTCTTTTATAGAAAGGAGTTTGTATTTTTTATCAAAAATTGCTGCTGCATGACTTCCTCCAGTTTCTTCAAAAGTATCTTGTAGAGAAGACATTTTTAAAGACATTTCTTTAATTTGATCTGATGAAAATAGTTGGTTGTTCTTTAAAGCTTCACCTTTTAATTCAATGTCGTCTAATTCTTGTTTTCCACAAATACCACAAGAAGAAACTGATAATAAAGTACGTTTGTTTAAATACCCTTTTCCGAGTTTATCTTTTGGAATATCACAATTGATAATCGAAAATCCGTTTGCTTTTTCTTCTACAATTTCAAAAGATAAATTTTCTTTTCCTTTATAAATATCTTCAGCATATAACAAGCCTCTAATCAATTCAAAATCATTTCCTGGAGTTCTCATTACGACAGTATAAGATTCTTTATTAATGTTGATTTGCAATGCAGCTTCAACCACAATTCCGTCAGAAACTTTTGCTTGTTTTCCGTTTGAAACTAGAATTCCATCGTAGTTGAAAAACGATTTATTTTTTAAATTAAATTCGCTCAAAATCTACCGCTACAACTTTATATTCTGGAGTCATGGTTTCTTTATCCCCAACACTTCCAGTAATAATATTTATAAATACTTCTGGTTGATGAAAAGTAGTTCTTAAAACACCACGTTTTACATTTTTTGAATATTTAATCGGAATTTCTACACTCCCACGATCAGAAAAAATTCGAACCGTTTCGTTATCTTCAATCCCTTTTCTTTTTGCGTCTCTTGGATGCACTTCTAAAACATCTTTCGATAATATTTTTTGATTATCAGTTCTACGTGTCATTGTTCCAGAATTGTAGTGCTCTAATTCTCTTCCTGTAGTTAAAATAAAAGGGAACTTTTTTCCGTGTTCTACAATTTCTGGAGATTCTTCAAAATCGAAATGATGAAAAGTTCCAATTCCTTTTTTAAATGCACCATCAATATGTAACATTTTTGTATCGGTTCCATCTTCTTTAATTGGCCATTGCAATCCGTTTTCTCCTAAACGATCCCATGAAAGTCCTTTCATAAACGGAATTACATCAGCAATTTCTTTAATTACTTTCTCAGCATCATAGGTTAAGCCTGTTGGTTGGTCATATCCTAAACGACTCATGATATCAATAATAATCTGCCCGTCTGGCTTTGTGTTTCCAATAGGTTCAACAACTTTATTTACACGTTGAACTCTACGTTCTCCGTTTGTAAATGTTCCGTTTTTCTCAAAATAAGAAGAAGCTGGTAAAATAACATCTGCCATCTCTGTAGTTGCTGTCATAAATAATTCTTGAACAACAATCAAATCAACATTTTCAAAAGCTTTGATACTGTGATTTGTATTTGGATCCGTCATAATTGTGTCTTCCCCCATAATATACAATGCTTTAATTTTTCCATCAATTGCTGCATCAAGCATTTCAGGAATTTTTAAACCATTTGTAGTTGGCATTTTTTCAATACCGTATTTATCAGCATAATATTCTTGAATATCTAATTTAGTAACATCCAAATACCCTGCACCTTGATGTGGTTGAACTCCCATATCTGCAGCTCCTTGTACATTGTTTTGCCCACGAAGCGGATTCAACCCAACTCCATTTCTACCAATGTTCCCTGTCATCATTGCTAAATTAGAAAGCAACATTACGGTTTTACTTCCTTGAAAATGTTCGGTAACTCCTAAGCCATGAAACTCCATTGCTTTTTCTGCTTTTGCGTATGCATGAGCAGCTTTTTTAACTAGTTCTTTATCAACACCAGTTAATAAAGAAAGTTCATCCATGTTTAAACTTTCAACATGAGATTTGAATTCTTCGTACTTTTCTGTATGATCTTTTATAAAGCCTTCATCCACTAAATTATCTTTGATGATATAATGTGATAGCATATTTAAAATGGCAACATTTGTTCCTGGTCTAATTTGTAAATGATAGGTTGCTAAATCTGCTAAAACAGTTTTGATAGGATCAACCACAATTGAAGTAACTCCTTTCATAAACGCTTGTTTAATCTTTGCTCCAGTAACAGGATGACCTTTAATTGGATTTGCGCCAAATAAGAAAACTGCGTCCGTTTGCTTTAAATCTTCAACAGAATTTGTTGCAGCACCAGTTCCAAAAGCTTGTTGCATTCCCCAAGCAGTAGGAGCGTGGCATACTCTAGCACAACCATCAATATTATTTGTTCCAACAGCAACACGAATCATTTTTTGCATTAAATAATTCTCTTCATTTGTTGCTCTTGAAGATGAAATTCCACCAATAGAGTCAGCACCATATTTATTTTTGATGTCAATCAATCTCGTAGTAATAAAATCATAGGCTTCATCCCAAGAAACTTCCTCGAATTTTCCATTTTTCTTAATCATTGGCTCACGTAAACGTTCAGCATGATTATAGAATTCAAATGCAAAACGACCTTTTAAACAAGTATGTCCTTCATTTACTTCCGCAGTTTCTGGTGCCTGAATTCCTTTGATATCACCATCAATTACAGAAACTTCTAACTGACAACCAACACCACAATAAGTACACGTTGTTCTTACCGTTTTGTCTGCAATTAATGTTTTTGTTTCATATTTATCTGTCAATGCTTCTGTTGGGCAAGTTTGTACACAAGCACCACAAGAGACACAAGCAGATTCGTCAAAAGAAGTGTCAAATCCTTTGATGATATTGGTTGCAAAACCACGGCCTGACATTCCTAAAATCATTTCACCTTGAATTTCTTCACAGGCTCTTACACAACGAAAACAGTTGATGCATTGTGATAAATCTGATTTTATATATGGATGTGCTCTGTCTTCTTCAATATCTAAATGTGTTGAACCTTCAGGATAACGAATATTTGGAATTCCGATTTGAGCAATCGTTTCTTGAAAAGGTGTTGCTTTTTTATTTTCTGGAGGAAAAACTTTATCAGAAGGATAATCTGTTAAAACCAATTCCACAATATTTTTACGAAGACGTTTCATTTTATCAGTATTATGATAAATGTATAAACCTTCTCCAATTGGAGTATGACAAGAAGCCATTGTTCTTGTTGGTCCATCTTTTTCGCGGGCAACTTCTACAGAACAAACTCTACAAGAACCAAAATTTTCTAAACGATCATCTTGACACATTGTAGGAATAGCTTCCTTGTTACTTTCAATTCTTCTAACAAAATCTAGAATAGTTTCTCCAGAATTAAATTCGTAACCAATATTATTTATAAATGCTTTCATAATTCTAGTTGTTTGTAAAATATCCTTTTAATTCCTCTTGAAAATATTGCAATGCGTTTTTAACTGGTAACGGAATTCCGCCACCTAATGCACATAAAGAACCAATCTCCAAAGTTTCTAATAAATCATCAAATAGTACTTTGTTTATTTTATAATCAGAAGTTTGTGCTTTTTGTAACATTTCCATTCCTCTGTGCGATCCAATTCTACATGGATAACATTTCCCGCAAGATTCATCTGCCGTAAATTCCATTAAATGTTCCAAGAATTTTATCATTGGAAAATCAACAGGAATCGAAACAAAACTTGCATGACCTAATAAAAATCCATTGGTATTTAACGATTCAAAATCCAACGTTAAATCTGCTATTTTATGCATTGGAACAATTCCACCTAAAGGTCCACCAATTTGTAATCCTTTTACTTCGGATTTAAACCCGCTACCAAAATCATCAAAAATAGTTTGCAACGGTGTTCCCATTTCAATCTCGTACATTCCCGGAGTATTGAAAAAACTATCTAATGAAACTAACTTAGTTCCAGTTGATTGTTTTGTTCCTAAGGCAGCATATTTATCACCACCATTTTCTAAAACCCAATGAATATTAGCAAAGGTTTCTACGTTGCTTAAAACAGTTGGTTTTCCGTACAAACCATATTGTGCAGGATAAGGAGGGCGAACACGAACCTCTGGACGTAAACCTTCAATTGAACTTAATAATGCAGTTTCTTCTCCACAAACATAAGATCCTTGACCGCGAATAATTTTGAATTTAAAATCACCAACAAGATTTTTCTCTTTGATTTCTTCAATGGCATCATTTACAATTTTAATCGAATCTGGATATTCACCACGGATATATAAAACGCCAGTATTTGCGCCAACGGTTAATCCAGCCATATACATTCCGAATAACACTTTGTGTGGTTGATGTTCCATTAAATACATATCAGAATATGCACCTGGATCTCCTTCATCGGCATTACAAACAATATATTTTTGTTTGTTTTTCTCTTTTATGACCGCATCTAATTTGAACCAAAACGGAAATCCAGCACCACCACGACCTCTTAAGTTTGAAGTTTTTAATTGCTGAATTACATTTTCAGAATTGTCTTTATGTTTTTTAGCTAATTGATAAAAAGTAGTAATATCATCAATTTTTGAAGTCAATATCGGTGTGGTATTTGATGCTACTTTGTAATCATTAATTTGATATTCTTTATTTTTTATGATGCTTTCTAATTCATCAACATTTGAAGCGTTATAAGTTTTGTCATCATACATAAAAGCATTATTAGTGTGACAACGACCTATGCAGGCTGCATGACCAATTTCATCAGAACTAAAATGGTTTTCTAAATTTTTATTGAGGTTGTTTTGAGAATTTGCAACCATGCAAGCAGTTCCAGAACAAACGTGGACTTTTTTATTTTTATTTTCTTCTCTTGTAAAATCATAAAAAGTGCTGGTCCCTAAAACAACGGAATCGTCAATCATAAAACGTTTAGAAAGCTCTTGCAGTTTTTCTTTTGAATCTTCTTTTTGAGAAGCAGTTGCTATATTTTCAAATAGATTATCATCTAATTCTTTTCTAGATGAAAGTGTTCTGATATTTTTATTTGCCATAGTTACATTTTAAAAGTTTAAATTTAATAAAATAATATAACTATGGAAGCAACTATGCGACTTTTATATAGAGTTTAGAAATTAAAAAAACCTTGGATAAATCCAAGGCTTTTTCAGAATGTTTTATACCCCTAAATAATAAAACATACTGTTAAATTTGAAATTAATGATGAACATAAATTCCATAACAAATATAGTTATAAAAATAGCTGCATGCTTTACTGTGGCTTGTTTTTGTAGAAAACGAATAATTTTCTACAGAAAAAATGTTAAAAAACCTGTGAACAAATCAGCACTTTTAAGTTTTCGTTTTTTAGAGTCGTAAAAAATAAATATTGCGAACCGCCATCTTTTATTTTTGTTTTTTTTCTGATTTGAGAAACTGTTTCTGGAAAATTTCTTGTAGTAATATTTGCTTTGTTTTCTTTTAGATGCTTTTTGATTTCCTTTTTATTGTAAGCGCAATTATTTTCAACCAAAAAGGTTCTTCCTGGAAACTCAATTAAATTATCTGAAGTATATAAATGCGAATGAGGATGTAACTTTTTTAAATCAAATTGATAACTAATTTCATGAAAGCCACCAGACTTTAAAATGGCTGAATTGGGTTCGTAAATATATTTTTTAGGGTCTGAATAATCTGATGAATAATTTTTAAGTAATTGAAAATTAAACAATTGATTGTTTTTGTTAGTGTGGTTAATTGTTTTAACTTGAATCTCTCCATTGTACTCTTTTTTTAAAACAAAGAGCAATTCTTTTACTTCATTTGCAATAGAAACAATATGAATTTCTTTTACAAAATTTAATTCTTCAATGGTTTTTGTGATGTCTAGAATTGGTGAATTCTTAATTAAGATATTCTCAGATTTAGAAAACAATAACTCTAAATTTTCGGGAACATTTGGCAAACAGTCTTTTAAAAAAAAGACTTTATTGTTGGTAGCATCTCTTCTTGAAGGATCAATATAAATCCAATCGTATTTTTTAGAGGTATTTTTTAAATGCTCAATTCCGTCACCAGAAATAAGGTCAATTTTCTCATTTTCAAATTGTTGATAATTGTTGTTAACAATTGTTGATAAGTTTTTATTTAACTCGCAGTGTGTTACATTTTTGATTTTTTTCGAAAAATAATGACAATCAACACCAAATCCACCAGTGATGTCAATGATTGAATTGCCTGATACTATTGATGATTTGTACTTTGCAGTAATTTCTGAAGAGGTTTGTTCTATGTTAACTTTTGCTGGGTAATAGATGTTTTTAGTTTTGAACCAAGTTGGAAGTTTTTTCTCACATTTCTTCTTAGAAACTATTTGTGTAACTAATTCTTGAACAGAAACATCATTAAACGGACTTCCTTTAAAAAGAATTTTAGGTACATCAGCATTTAAATTATCATTAATAAATTGCTGAACGTCTGGATTTAGTATTACAGAATTCAATTAGATATCTTTAGTTAAAGATTTTACGATTTTATTATCAGATAAGAACTCCTTTAAGATTACTTTTAAAGCAGTATATAAAGGAACTGCAGTTATCATTCCAACAACTCCAAATAATAAACCTCCAATAATAATAATTAAGAAAATTTCTAAAGGGTGCGATTTTGTAGTTTTTGAGAATATAAAAGGTTGACTAAAGAAATTATCAACTAATTGAGCAATAAAATAACCAATCATTACATAAATTGTAGTTGGTAAAATTTCTGTTTGAAAATCGCTCCCTAAATTACTAGACATTGATAGTAAAAACATAATTACAGCGCCAATCATTGGTCCGATATATGGAATCAAATTTAAAAGCGAGCATAAAAATGCAATAACAACTGCGTTTTTAATTCCGAAAATCAATAATATAATTGTGTACAATACAAATAGAATTGTGATTTGAGCAACCAATCCGATAAAGTATCTTGACAATAAGTTTTTGATAATTTCTGTTGATTTTGAAAACTTATTTTCACTTTTATTTGGTAAGATTGTCAGTACGGCATTCATTAATAATTTGCTATCTTTCATAAAGAAAAATGAAATAAACAGTACAGAAAATAAGCCAACACTTAAAGAACCTAAAGCGCTAACAACCGAGTTTAATAAATTCGGTATCGCTTGAAATCCAGATAAAAAATCAACATTTTTTAATTCGGATAATAAATTTATATTTTTAGAAGTAAAATAATCATTGACCTGATTGATGACATCTTGAAGGTTTTGCAATAGTTTATCAGTATGTAAAAGCGATAAACTTTCACCTTGTTCAATTACTAAAGGAATAAACATTCTGATTATTCCAACCAAAAAACCAACCAAAATCATCATTGTTGTAATAACAGATAATGTATTAGGGAATTTTAGTTTTGCTTGTAAAAAACGAACGATTGGTCTTGCAATTAATGAAATTACTGCAGCAATAATTACATAGATTAATACAGATTGAATTAAATATAAAAAGTAGCCTAGTAGCGAAATTCCTAAAAGAATTCCTATCGCTCTTAAAATTCCGTTTGAAATATTTTTCGAATCCATAATTTTAGTTTTCTATTAATTATATGCTTTTACATCACCCATGCTTAATTTTCTTCCGCCAGAAAAAGTATGATTTTTTGGCAATAATGTTCCAGAAGCAGTTGTAAACCAATCATCCCAAGTTGCAGGAACCTGATTCATTTTCATACTCGGAACATTCATTAAATATTTTATCGGTAAAAATTCATCATTTAAAACCCAGATATAAGAATCTCCAGGCGTTGATCCACCAGTTGTGTATTTTACTTTCAAAGCATCTCTTCCTTCAACTTGAACTACAGTTCTTATAATGCCATCTTCAAAAAGCTTGTGTGGAGCAACCAACCAAAAGCTATCGTTATTAAAACTAGATTCTGCTCTTTTTACCACCTTTTCTATGTCTTCTGTAGTTTCTATATTGTCAATAAAAACGGTGCTCTTTTCTAAATTATTTGGATGTAAAATCACTCTTGTGTTTCCCCAGTTTACTTCAATAATATGTTCTTTTTTATCCCATTTATAAGCTCTTCTTCCTCCAAAACTCCAATCTATATAACGCGTATTTTTGTAAGCTTCATGCTTGATGGTTTTTAAAATTTTGTTAGCCAAAGCATCAGCTTTAGGATTTGAAGCTTTAACATCTCCCATGTCTAATTCCATTCCTAACAAACTCATTTTATGTTTTGTTGGTAATTGAAAACCAGCTTTTGTTTTTTTCCAATCGTTCCACGAAGCCTCTAAACCACCAATCGGAATAATACTTGTCCACATTTTATAACTTGTTGGAAACCCTTTTTCATTTAAAATCCATAAATAAGAATCTCCAGGTGTTGATCCTCCAGAAGTATAAGTTATTAAAAGTGCGTCTTTGTCATTATGTTTGACGATGCTTCTTTCTACGCCAGGATCAAAAACTTTAAAAGGAGCAACTAACCAAAAGCTGTCGTTGTTAAAGTAATCGGTTGCAGTTTGTATTAATTCTTGACTTTCTGTTTTAGTTTCTGAAACAAAAACTTCGGATGTTGATGGTTTTTTTGTGTTTAAAATCACTTTGTTTTCATCCCAAGAAACTTCAACGATATTTTCTGATTTGTACCATTTGTAAAAATGTTCTCCTCTAAAACTCCATTCTAAAACTTCTGTGCTTTCATAAGCTTCATAATTTAAAGCTTTTATCATTTTTGAAGCCAAATTATCTGCTTTTTCACCTTTAATTCCTATTGGTGAATTTTCGTTATTTACTACATAAAAAATGGCACCAACTATGAATAGTAGTGCCAAAATTATTCCTATTCCTTTTAAAACTTTTTTCATTTAATAGTACATTTCTTGAAAAGCTAATTTACTATTATTTATTCGTTTTATAATAATCTAATACGTGTTTTGGAATTTCAACTCCATCAATTAATTGGTCATCAGAAATTGGATATTCTGCGACTTGTTTTATTGGTACAATTCCTGCCCAAAAAGGTAATTCATAATCTTCAGGTTCATCAATTACGCCAACATCTCTGATTTTTGCAGATGCACTTTCAATCGTAAATTCTACGACTAGAGTTCTGTCTAATTCTTTTTGATACATAGGTCTTAGAGAATCCCAATGATTTGGAACCATTTGATTTACAATCCATTTTAAAATTTCTGTTTTTTCTGAATCCTTTTCAATCTTTTTTAAGCTTCCAAAAAGCGTTGCAGATCTGTAATTTACTGAATGATGTAATCCTGAACGTGCTAAAACCAATCCATCTAAATGCATTACAGTTATCGATGTTTCTTCGCTTTCTAAAATGGATAACAACATTCTGTTTGCGGTTGAACCGTGAATGTAAACCTTGTCATTTCTTCTAGAATATGCCATCGGAATTGAAATAGGTTTTCCTTCATAAATATATCCGACATAACATAAAAAACCTGCATCTAAAATTGTATTGATTTTCTCAACATCATACGTTGCTCTATTTTGCCCACGTTTAACTCTATTTAGTTTTGATTGAGAATATTCTTTCATAATTATATTTTTTTTGATAAGACAGAGTTGTTATACTCTTTTCCGTTTACATGGAAATTTAGTTGTCCAATATTTTTAAATTCATTTTTAGTATAAAAATTAATAGCCCTTTTGTTTTTTATATAGACCGAAAGCCACATAGAAGTTGCTTTGTTTTTCTTGGCTTCTTCTGTGGTGAAATTCAAAAATGCTTGTCCAATTTTCATCGGGATAAAATCATTTAAAATGTAAATTCTTTCTAATCGACAACTATGGTTTGAAGTTTTGTTTTCAAATGGGTAGTTTAAAACAATTTTTGAATAACCAACTGGTAAATCATCTACATAAACAATGTAAAATAAGTTGTTTTTATCATTTAAATCTTCAGCTGTTTTTTTAATTGAATATGCTTGCTCACAGTATTTGAATAAATCCTTTTTATCATCAATAAAATGACCATGAGATTCTACATAGGTTACTCTACTTAAAAGCGCAAGAATTTCAACGTCTGTTGCCATTGCAGTTTTAAAAGTAATCATAGGTTATCTATTTTGAGGTAAAATATTTTTGTTTTTTGCTGAATTCAACTTCGATTTTTCTAAGTCCTTTGGCTCAAAAACTCTTTTGGTTGATGCAGGATATTTCTCTACCATTTTTGAAGTTCTAATTGGACGTTCAACAAAGTTTCCAGAACAACTCGGACATACATTTTTGAAAATTTCTATTGCACAAGTTTTACAATATGTACATTCAAAAGTACAAATCATTGCCTCGGTAGCATTGCTTGGCAAATCTTTGTTGCAATGTTCGAAATTTGGTCTGATTTCTAACATTATAAATACCTTTCTTTAATAATATCAATATGCCAAACACTGTGTCCTAAAAGGATAAATCCACAAGCCCTTGCAGATACAGGCGAATCACTTGCAGTTCCTAAATTCTTTAAATTTTTATCAGAGATACTTTCTATTAAATTCAATGAATACATTCTTGTTATAGAAAATTCTTCTAATAGTTTTTCAATTGATTTGTTATTTGCTTCAGAAGGTGTAACATAATCATCTTGTTCATAACCAGGTAATGCAGTTTTGTCATTTCTTGCAATTCGTAACAAACGATACATGAAAATACGTTCGGTATCAATAATGTGTTGCAATAATTCTTTTATTGTCCATTTTTCTGGCTGATAACGATATTCTAATTTTTCTTTTGGGAGTGATGAAAAGAAATCAATCACCATTTTTTTATCTTCCTCTAAACCGCTAATTAATGTAGTTTCATTTGGTACTTGACTAATATACGTTTCGTAATATGGGTTGTATTCGTTTGATTTTAAATCTGCTTTTGTCATGGTATGTTTTTTGCTTACTCAAATTTGCAGATTTATGAAGACATATCAAAAGTATTTAATAGATATTAATTCTTATTTAGGAAAAATCTTCTTAAATTTTTTAGGATTTTCATTTGTAATTAAAATACTTTCTTGTGTAAACGGATGGGAAAATTCTAAAGTTGAAGCATGTAAATACAATCCTTTTCCGTTTAAAATAAGTCCGTTTTTAAAATATTCTTTATCGCCTAAAATAGGATTTCCAATTGCTAATAAATGTTTTCTTAGTTGATGTTTTCTTCCAGTTTTGGGAGTTAATTTTACTAAGTTTAAGAAGCCAAAACGTTCAGATATTTCAGATGCTAAAACTTCAAACTCAGTAAATGCTTTTTTATCATCAATAGGAAAATCAATTTCTCCTTTCTGTTCCATTTTGCCAATTGTAATTGCATGATATGTTTTTTGAATCTCTTTGTTCTCAAACAATTTATTCAATGCAATAATAGACGAAGTTGTTTTTCCAATCAATAATAATCCACTTGTTGGGTAATCTAATCGATGTACAGGTCGAGGTCGAACTGCATCAATTTGATTGCTCTTTTTTAAGTTTTGAGCAAGGGCATTATCTATGGTGGAAAAAGAATTTCCGCTCACTAAAATCCCAGCTGGTTTATAAATGACGGCTAAGTAATCGTCTTCAAAAAGTACTTCTAAATCCAGATCTAATCTTTTGAATTCATTTTCATTTTCTAAAGAAAATAACTCGATAATTTCTCCACCATTAATGAATAGGGCAGTAGAAGCAAGGTTGCCATTTACAAAAACAAGTTGTTTTTTTATCGCTTTTTTAATTCCAGATTTAGTCGGAATCGTCTTAAAAATTCCAACTGCATATTCTTGTAGTCGAATTGGTTTTTCGAGTGCAATTGCAATATGAGTTTCTGTTAATTGCATTATTTAGCAAACAACTGACTCATGTCTTTAAAAGCTTTAAATTCTAACGCATTATTCTCAGGATCTGTAAAAAACATGGTTGCTTGTTCACCAACTTTTCCTTGAAAACGAATTGTTGGTGTTATTACAAATTGTGTGTTTGCAGCAGTTAATTTTTTGGATAAATTTTGCCAGTCATCCCAAGTTAAAACCACGCCAAAATGCGGAACGGGAACATCGTGACCATCAACGGGATTTGTAACAGGCTCTTCATTATACATTCCGTCTTTTTGATGAATGACCAATTGATGTCCAAAGAAATTAAAATCTACCCAAGATTCAGAACTTCTACCTTCTTTACATTGTAAAATATCTCTATAAAATGTTCTACACAATTCTAAATTCTTAACTGGAATTGCTAAATGAAATGGTTGTACTTGCATTTGTAATGTTTTTAAAATCCTACAGCAGCATCATCTCCACGAGGATCTGCACCACCTTCTAATTTTCCGTTTGGCAATACTAAAATAGCGTCAACTCTTCCAATAATTAAAGAATTTCTTTCTATGATTTCGTATCCTAATTTCTTTAAATTTGCTTTGGTAATACTGTCAAATCCGTTTGGCTCCATTCTAATATTGTCTGGCATCCATTGGTGATGAAAACGTGCTTTATTTACAGATTCTTGCATTCCCATATCATATTCTACCACATTTAAAATGTTTTGTAAAACTGATGTAATAATTGTTGATCCACCTGGAGTTCCAACTACCATTTTTAATTTTCCGTTTTTTTCTACAATTGTTGGTGTCATAGAACTTAACATTCTTTTTTCTGGTGCGATAGCGTTTGCAGAAGAACCTAATAATCCATAGACATTTGGCACGCCTGGTTTTGCAGAAAAATCATCCATTTCATTGTTTAAGAAAAACCCAGCTCCTTTTACCAAAACTTTAGAACCATAACCTGTATTTAATGTTGTGGTTACAGAAACTGCATTTCCAAACTGATCAATAATAGAGTAGTGTGTCGTTTCATCACTTTCATAACCCAACACTTTTCCATGAGAAACATCTGAAGATTTCGTTGCTTTATCCCATGAAAAAGTACGCATTCTTTCGCTAATATATTTTGGAGCAATTAAGCTATCAATTGGTACATTTACAAAATCCATATCGCCTAAATAATGCGCTCTATCTGCATACGATCTTCTTTCTGCTTCTGTTAATAATTGAATGTATTTTGTTGAATTATGATCTATTTTTGAAAAGTCATAAGGCTCAACTGATTTTAAAATTTGTGCTAAACAAATTCCGCCACTCGCGGGCATTGTCATTGAAGTAATCTTGTATCCTTTGTAATCAAATACGATTGGTTTACGCCAAATTGCTTGATATTTTTCTAAATCTTCGTGTGTGATGATTCCGCCTAATTCTTTTTGATAATCAACAATTAAATCAGCAGTTTTTCCTTTGTAAAAGCCATCTCTTCCTTTATCTTTAATTCGTTCTAAGGTTTGTGCTAATTCTTCTTGTTGCAGCAAATCTCCTTCTTTCCATTCTTTATCAAATAAGATTTGATAATTATTTGCTTTTTCAAAACGTTTACGTGTTCCGTTTAAAGATCTGGCTTGTTTTTTAGTTACTTTAAAACCGTTTCTGGCTAAATCGATTGCTGGTTGTACTAAGTCTTTAAATGGTAAACTTCCGTATTTTTCATATACTTCTACGATTCCTGCAACAGAACCAGGAACACCAGAAGAATGAACTCCAAAACTACTTTTACCTGGAATTACTTCTCCTTTTTCATCTAAATACATGTCTTTATCTGAAGATAAAGGTGCTTTTTCTCTAAAATCTAAAGCGCCAGATTTTCCATCATGATGACGAAAAACCATAAATCCACCGCCGCCAATGTTTCCAGCAACTGGATACACAACAGCTAAACCTAATTGTGTTGCAATCATTGCATCATAAGCATTTCCTCCTTTTGCAAGAATGTCAGATCCAATTTGTGAAGCTTCTACACGAGCAGAAACGACCATTGCTTTGTCGGCAATTAATCCGACAACTTTATCTTTTTTGGTACAATTTGCAAATAAGATTGCAATGACTAATAATGAAAGTAATTTTTTCATGATAAATTTATGTTTGGTTTAATTCTAATAATTTTTGGTTGGAAAAGTTACGTAAATCTTCGAAGAAAACCGTAAAATCTTCTTCAAATTCTGAATGTAAGTTTCGTAAATCTTCTACAGCCAAATTCATTTGAGATTTTTGCTTAGTTCTGTTGTTCATTCCGTTTAATACTTTTTGTATTCCTTCAATATATTGATAATTGTACAACCAATTATATTCTATCAAATAAGGCAATAAATGTTTAGTTTTATCAGGTAAAATTTCAAAATTGTCTTCTAATAAATCATAAAATGATTGTGCAAAATCAGCTAAAGGAATAGTAGAATAATTTGCCCAGTTTTTTGCTAGATAATGATCGTAAAAAATATCAATAATAACCCCTTTGTAATGTCTATATCTAGGATGTAACCTGCGTTTGCTCTTACGGACAATTGAATGCGCATCTGTAAATGTATCTATTTCTCGGTGTAATAAAATCCCTTTTTGAATCTCTGGATGAAAATGTGTAAAGTGATTCCCAGGAATATGATCAGCAATAAAATTACCAATAATAATATTAGGAATATTGTTTGATAAATAAATGTGTGCTAGGAAATTCAAATGCTTTTTTTAAAAAGTTTAAATATAATTTATTCATACTTAATACTCGCATATGCAACCCAATGTTTTTGTGTAGCAATTGCAGTTGTTCCCATTCCTAAATCTTCTACTTGTATTAATTTATGATCTATACTAGAAGCATAGTCTAAAAATGCTCCAATTAATGAAACATCATTTTGTAATACATTTAATTTGTTTGCAAAAGCCAATCCAAACGGAACAGAATATCTGCCACACCAAACCCATTTGTATTCTTTATAGTCAGATTCTTGTACAGTTTCTTTGGTGAAATTTTTTACTTTATCCATAGAAAGTTCTCCCGTTAAATAATCATTGATCAAACGCTTGTCATGATTTACAGCTTTCTTTGTTCCTTCGTCATCAACTCCATAAGGTGCTAAATCTCTGCTCCAATTTTCTGTTCCGTAATGAACAGCGTCATTAGAAATTACAATGGCAACATCTTTTCCGAAGTGTAAGTTATTGGTTTTAAGAATTTCTGAAACTACGGTGCCTAAATCTGAACTTACAGCATCAATAGTTTCGTAATTGATATACGGAACTAAAATCGGAATGATTTCTAAGTTTCTGTTTTTCTTGTGCAAGAACGGAACAATCGCTTCTAAAGAATGCTCTAATTCTTGCATACTATCATAAACAATGAAACTTTCTTTGGCTAACTTGTTTTGAATTTTAGAATTCAAATCAGAAACTTTTAATTTTCCGTAAGGTGATTTCCAATGTGTAAAACTGCCGAAGATTATTTTGTCTTGTAAATTATAATTTCTGGCTCTATGTGCAACACCAATTAAGATTATTGTATTTGCATTTACGCCTTCTAAAGAGGTGTGGTATTGTTTCCCTGCATATTTATAATCGTCATGCGGAGAAATAACTGTTTTCCAACTTTTGTTATTTGGCGTGTCTTTAAGTTGTAATCGATTGTATATTGAATCTAATTGCCAAGCATATTGCGCAAAACCAATGGTATCATGAACCGGTCTGACACTTTCTTTTACAGTGTTTTTTTTTGGTGAACAACTTGCTAAAATAAGTATTGAAAGGAAAAGTAGTTTTTTCATGAATTAAAAGTACATAAAAAAACCACAGCTTAAAAGCTGTGGTTTTTGTTTTATTTGAAAAAGTAATTTTATTAATCTTCTGTTATAGGAGAAATCATAATATGTGCTCTATGCGTTCCAGGATCCATAATCCAAGGATGATTTGGGGCAGATGGTCTTTTTGGTAAGCCAGTAGATGCTGAGGTTGCCCAAGGCATATACACTACATAACGCAATCTTGCATCTTCAACTTCAGAAGTTTCTGGATTGTACATTGTTTTTGCTCCGTAATAAATATGTAATGTTGCACCCGTTGGAATCGGTAGTTTTCCAGATTTCGCTTCCATTTCACGAATATCAAATACTTCTTGTCTATTTTTTCCTTCAGCTTTTAAGGCTCTTCCTCTTGCCATAAATGGTTCTAAATCTTTATGATAACACGCTGCGTTAAACCCATTTTGTTTAGCATTATCTACCAACACAATAAACTCATTAGTTCCTTCTCTAAAAGTGACAAATTCACCTTTCATATTATAGCCAATAACTTTACTACCAGCTCTGCTTTCTTCAGGAGCAGCTAGTAATGCAGTTGCAATTAAAGCTTCATCTGTATCAATTGCTTTGTAATTGATATTCGATTTAACTTCAATTAAAGGTGCTGTTTTGTCTGTTTTTGATTTGTCTGTTGTATTACAAGAAGTAATAATTCCTATAAAAACAAATGCGATAATTAGATGTTTCATTGTTATTGTTTTAGTTGTATCAAAAGGAATCACAAGATAGTAATTCCTTTTGTTATGAATTTTATTTTTCCTGATAAATAACCCCATCTTTTATGGTAAGATATATGTGACTTATATTCTCAATGTCTTCCAATGGATTCTCATTGTACACAACAATATCAGCTTTTTTTCCTTTGGATATTGAACCATAGGTTGGTAGTTGGTTGTCACCCAAATATAGTAATTCCTTTTCTCATGAATTTTGGGCATAAAAAAACCACAACTAAAAAGTTGTGGTTTGATATTATATATGCTTTCGTGTTCTAACTATTCAGCATCACTGGCATTACAAGCATTGTTACTTGTTCTCCCTCATCAGTACCGTCAATAGGCGTTAAGATTCCGGCCCTGTTTGGTAAAGACATTTCGATTAATACATCGTTCGCATTTAGGTTATTCAGCATTTCGCTTAAAAAACGTGAGTTAAAACCTATTTGCATGTCGTCTCCTTGATAATCACAAGACAAACGTTCGTCTGCTTTGTTCGCGTAGTCTAAATCTTCTGCAGAAATGTTTAATTCTGTTCCTGCCATTTTTAATCTGATTTGGTGTGTAGTTTTACTAGAAAAAATAGACACACGTTTTACAGAGTTTAAAAAAGAAGCTCTATCAACCGTTAATTTATTTGGATTTTCCTTTGGGATAACCGCTTCGTAATTTGGATATTTTCCGTCAATCAATCTACATACCAATACAAAGTTGTCAAAAGTGAATTTTGCATTTGAGTTGTTATATTCGATAGCAACATCGCTGTCATTACCATTTAAAATTCCTTTTAATAAGTTCAAAGGTTTTTTAGGCATGATAAATTCTGCACTTTCATTAGCAGTGACATCTGTACGAGTATATTTTACTAATTTGTGTGCATCCGTTGCAACAAAAGTTAAACCTTCTGTGCTAAACTGAAAGAAAACTCCGCTCATTACAGGTCTTAAATCATCGTTACCAGCTGCAAAAATTGTTTTAGAAATAGCGTTTGCTAAAATTCCAGACGGAATTACAGTTTTACTTGGTGCCGCTAAAGAAACTGCTTTTGGGAATTCTTCTCCACCAAAAAATGCCAACTCATATTTTCCTTGATTAGAACTAATTTCAATAGTGCTTTCTCCTTCAGTTTTAAAAGTTAAAGGTTGGTCTGGAAATGTTTTTAAAGTATCTAATAACAAGCGTGCAGAAACAGCGATAGATCCTTTAGAATCAGATTCTACTTCTACCATTGCACTCATTGTTGTTTCTAAATCAGATGCAGAAACTTTTAATTCGTTTTCTGATAATTCAAATAAGAAATTATCTAAAATAGGTAATGTATTGTTACTATTAATTACACCTCCAAGAACTTGAAGTTGTTTTAATAATTGCGAGCTTGATACTATAAATTTCATTGATTTGTTTTTTAAAATAGCACTTTTTCTTCGATTGTCTCTTACAGAGGATGTTAAGAAAAGTGAATTACAAATATATTCTAAATAAGTGATTTTAAAAATATATTTATCAACAGTTTTTAATCAATTTATCTTGATAAAATAAACGTTATAATTATGTTAATACCTTTTTTAGAAACTCATTCAGAAACATATAAATGCTATATTTGTTTTGACTACTTAAAAGCTTTTTAATGAAGAAATATACATATTTCACAATAGTTGCATTGTTCTTTTCAACAATGTTGTTTGCACAAAAACCACAAAAGTTAACTTCAAATCAGATTTACGAGAAAATACAGAAATTAAATTTTTTAGGTTCAGCGTTATATATTGCGGCACATCCAGATGATGAAAATACACGATTAATTTCTTATTTGGCAAATTATGAAAAAGCAAGAACGGCATATTTATCTTTAACACGTGGCGATGGTGGTCAGAATTTAATCGGTCCAGAAATTAGAGAACTATTAGGATTGATAAGAACGCAGGAATTATTAGCAGCTCGTAGCATTGATGGTGGAGAACAATTATTTACCAGAGCAAACGATTTTGGGTATTCTAAACACCCAAAAGAAACTCTAGAGTTTTGGGAAAAAGAAAAAGTGTTGAGTGATGTTGTTTGGGCAATTAGAACTTTTAAGCCTGATGTAATTATCAACAGATTTAATCATAGAACTCCAGGAACAACGCACGGACATCATACAACTTCGGCAATGTTAAGTGTAGAAGCTTTTGATTTGGCTGGCGATAAAAATAAATTCTCGAATCAACTTAAAAACACTGAAACTTGGCAGCCAAAACGTTTGTATTATAATACATCTCCATGGTCTTTTAGAAATCAAGCAGCATTTGAAGAAGCAACCAAAGGTAAACTAGCATCTTTTGATGTTGGTGTGTATTATCCCTTAAAAGGATTGTCAAATAACGAAGTTGCTGCCTTAGCAAGTAGTCAACATTTATGTCAAGGTTTTGGTAGATTAACAACGCGTGGAAGTCAACAAGAATATGTGGAATTTTTAAAAGGTGATAAACCTACGAATCCTAACGATATTTTCTCAGGAATTAATACAAAATGGAATCGTATAAAAGGAGGACAAGAAATTGGAAATATTTTATATAAAGTTGAAAAGGATTTTGATTTTTCAAATCCATCAAAGCACTTACCAGAAATATTAAAAGCTTTTGATAAAATTAAATTGTTAGAAGATTCTCATTGGAGAAAAATTAAAATCAAACAAATCAAAGAAATTATTTTAGCTGCAGCAGGTTTGTATTTAGAAGTTTCTGCAACCAATTCTAGTACAACGCCAAATGAAGAAGTAGAAATTAGAATTGAAGCATTAAACAGAAGCAATATCACTACTTTTTTTGAAAGTTATAGTTTTAAAGAGAATGGTGTTAGCGTTATAAAATCGACTGAAAAATCATTAGAGAATAATGTTCGTTTAAATATTACAGATAAAATCAATTCTAAGAATAAATTGTATTCTGATCCTTATTGGTTAAGAAATAAAGGAACTTTGGGAATGTATGCGGTAAAGAATCCTACACAAATTGGAAATCCAGAATCGAACCGACCATTACAAATTGAGTTCAATTTGAATATTTGGGAACACGATATTACTTTTACAAAAGATGTAGTGTATAGATATTCTAAAAGAGATGTTGGAGAAATTTATGAGCCATTTGAAGTATTACCAGAAGTAACCACAAAATTGGCAAACAAAGTGATTATTTTTTCTGACGGTAAACCACAAAAAGTGCAAGTTGTTGTCAGAGCCGGAAAGAAAAATGTCAAAGGAAATGTACAATTAGAAATTCCTAATAACTGGAATGTTTCTCCGAAGCAAATTCCGTTTTCAATTGCTCAAAAAGGAGATAATCTTACCGTTGATTTTATGGTAAGTCCACCCGCAAAACAATCAGAAGGGACCTTAAAAAGTATTGCAATTATTGACGGGAAGAAATATGCAAAAGAATTGATTGAAATTAATTACAATCACATTCCGAAGCAATCTGTATTGATGAATTCTGAAGCAAAAATTGTTCGATTAAATATTCAGAAAAACGGAAATTATATCGGTTATATTAAAGGCGCTGGTGATGCAATTCCAGAAAGCTTACGTCAAATAGGTTATAATGTTATTGAAATTAACCCAGAAGAAATCAATGAAGAAAATTTGCATAAATTTGATGCTGTCGTTTTAGGGATTAGAGCGTACAATACGGTTGAGGTTTTAAAATTTAAACAGAAATTCTTGTTAGATTATGTAGAAAAAGGCGGGAATATGATTGTGCAATACAACACAAGTGGTAGAAGGGGTGTTGATGTAAAAGCACCGTTTGATTTGTCAGTTTCTAGAGATCGTGTTACCGATGAAACTGCTGAGGTGAAAATCTTGGCGAAAAATCATTCGTTAATGAATTTTCCAAATAAAATTGAAACATCAGATTTTGATGGTTGGGTGCAAGAACGTGGTTTGTATTTTCCGAATAAATGGGCTAAGCAATTCACGCCAGTTTTATCAATGAATGATAAAGGAGAAACCGCTAAAAACGGAAGTTTATTAGTCGCGAAATACGGAAAAGGGCATTATATGTATACAGGTTTAAGCTTCTTTAGAGAATTGCCAGCAGGCGTTTCTGGAGCGTATAAAATCTTTGCAAATATGTTATCTATTGGAAAAGAGAATATTCAAAAGCAAACAGAAATTAAAGAATAATAATATGGAAACCGAAAAACGTCCTTGGAAAAAAATCTACAGTGTTGTGCTCATAGCCAATTTAGTGTATATCATTCTATTTTATTTTATCACATCATATTTTTCAAATTAAGCGCATAAATTATGGAATTATTAGATTGGATTGTACTTTCTGCTACCTTATCATTTATCGTGATTTTCGGTGCTTATAAAACGAGAAAAAATACAAGTGTACAAGATTATATAAAAGGAGGTAACGATACAAAATGGTGGACAATTGGTTTGTCTGTAATGGCAACTCAAGCTAGTGCTATTACCTTTTTATCAACACCTGGACAAGCCTTTCATAGCGGAATGGGATTTGTACAATTTTACTTTGGATTGCCAATTGCAATGGTCATTATTTGCTTGGTTTTTATTCCGATTTATCACAAGCTAAAAGTCTATACCGCTTACGAATATTTAGAAGGAAGATTCGATTTAAAAACCAGAACCTTAGCTGCAATTTTATTTTTAGTGCAACGTGGATTGGCAGCCGGAATTACCATTTTTGCACCTGCAATTATTTTATCCGCAGTGTTGGGTTGGGATTTAGTTACGCTAAATATTATCATCGGAGTTTTGGTAATTATTTACACTGTAACTGGGGGAACCAAAGCAGTAAATGTGACGCAAAAGCAACAAATGATCATCATCTTTTTTGGGATGTTGGTGGCGTTTTATATGATTGTTGATCAATTACCACAAGATATTTCATTTTCTAATGCATTAGATATTGCAGGTGCAAGTGGAAAACTGGAAGTACTTGATTTTTCGTTTGATTTAAGCAATCGGTATACCGTTTGGACGGGGTTTTTAGGAGGGACATTTTTAATGTTGTCTTATTTTGGGACAGATCAAAGTCAAGTGCAACGCTATTTATCAGGTAAATCTGTTAAAGAAAGTCAGTTAGGATTGTTGTTTAATGGTCTGTTAAAAGTGCCAATGCAATTCTTTATTTTACTAGTAGGTGTAATGGTGTTTGTTTTTTATCAATTTAATGCTGCTCCCTTAAACTTTAATCCAACAGCAAGTCAAGCTGTATTGAATTCTGAGTATGCTTCTGAATATAAAGAGTTAGAAAATAAATACAGAGAATTAGAGAATGATAAAAAAGCATTGGTGTTAGATGGTGTTCAACTTGAAGATAAAAACCGAATAAAAGAATTAGAGATAAAAAGTGTTGCATTAAAAGAAGAGGCAAAAACGATTATTAAAAAAGCAGATGATTCAGTTGAAACAAATGATAAAGATTATGTATTCATTCATTTCATCTTAAACAATTTACCAAGAGGTTTAATTGGTTTACTGTTGGCCGTTATTTTATCAGCAGCCATGTCTTCTACAGCATCAGAATTAAATGCATTGGCTTCTACTTCTGTTATAGACTTATATAAAAGAAATGTAAAAGATGAAAAATCAGAGGAACATTATGTAAAAATGTCTAAATGGTTTACACTAGGTTGGGGAATTCTCGCCATTTTGGTGGCTTGTGTTGCCAATCTTTTTGATAATTTAATTCAGTTAGTAAATATTATTGGTTCTATTTTCTATGGAAACGTATTGGGGATTTTCTTATTAGCGTTTTTTATAAAATTTGTGAAAGGTAATGCAGTGTTTATCGCTGCTTTAATTACACAAATTATTATTATTGGCGTGTTCTTTATGGATTGGTTGCCTTATTTGTGGTTGAATTTATTAGGTTGTGTATTGGTTATGTCAATTGCGATTCTTCTACAAACAACTATGAAAAGAAAAGTTGAAATAATAAATTAATTTTTTAAACTTAAATACCTGGCAGTAACTCAGTTACTGCCTTTTTTTATTTAAACATTGTAATGTTTTCTAATCAAAAAGTAAAGAAAACTATACATTTTGTAATATTTTCATTACATTTGTGTTTTAATATTTAAATAACAGAGAAATGGAAACAAATTATTTATTGCCAAACAAATACAAAACGCTGGGTTGGATACTATTTACACTTGGTATTTTAGGAGGACTCATTATTTATGTCACAGATTTTGATGCTAGTGAGTATTTAAAAATTAAAGTGTTATCTATTTACGATGATCAAATTTTTAAAGATTCTTCTTTTTTTAAAATTGTTGAAAACGGAGTGTTTGATGAATTGGTTTCAATATTTATCATTGTTGGTGGATTCTTAGTTGGTTTTACAAAAGAGAAAATTGAAGATGAGTTTATTTATAAGCTTAGAAAAGATTCGTTAGTTTGGGCATTAATTGTAAATTATAGCATTCTGTTAGTTGCAATTCTTTTTGTATATGACACGAGTTTCCTACACATATTATTTTTTAATATGTTTACACCTTTAGTATTTTTTGTAATTCGATTTACCGCCTTAAAATCTAAATATCTACGTAATGAAGAATAGATTAAAAGTACAACGGGCTATGCATGATTTAACGCAGGCAGATTTAGCAGAGAAGATTGGAGTAACAAGACAATCTATAAACGCCATTGAGAAAGGAAAGTATGTTCCATCGACAGTATTAGCTTTAAAAATTGCAAGATTGTTTAAAGAACCAGTAGAAAATATATTTACTTTAGAAGACAACGATTAATACAAAACAGCCGGAAGGCTGTTTTTTATTCAGTCATTCTAAACTTAATGACAAGAGCCGAAAGAATTGTTATAATTCCGATGGCTATAATTGCATATTCTATTCCCCAAACATCAGCGATAATTCCAGATAAAATGGCGCCAATTGCATAGCCTAAATCTCTCCATAAACGAAAAACACCAATGCTTTCTGCACGTTGTGTTGGAGTAGTGGTAGAAGCAATTGCAGATAAAAATGTTGGATACACTAGTGCCGTTCCGAACCCTAGAACTGCTGCAATAAAAATTAAATTTAAAAAACCTGTTGTATAAATTATTGAAATAATTGCAAAACCTTGTATTAACATTCCCCAAAAAAGCATTTTCTTTTTTGAATATACATCTGACATTTTTCCTGTAAATAATTGCCCAATTCCCCAAACTGTTGGATACACTGCAGCAATAATTGCAATACTTTTTGTGTCGAATTTTAAATCGAATAATAAAATGGGTAATATTCCCCAGATCATTCCGTCATTCAAGTTATTCACTAAACCAGCTTGCGTTATTGCACTTAAGTTTTTATTCTTGAATGTAGTTTCTATAAAAACATTTTCTAAACTATTTTTTGTATCAATTTTTTGTTCTTGATCGACAAATTTTCGAGTATCATTTACAAACAAAATTGAAAGTAATAACCCTACTACAGAAATTCCAATCCCGAGGTAAAAAGGATACGGAGTAATTCCGTAATTCTGCGCAACAATTCCGGTTAAAAACGCCACAACGCCAACTGCAAAATAACCAGCAAATTCGTTGATTCCCATTGCTAAACCACTGTCTTTTTCACCAACCAAATCAATTTTCATCACAACAGTACTACTCCAAGTTAATCCTTGATTAATTCCCAATAAAACATTAGCGAAGATTACCCAGTTCCAATGATTAGCATTCATTAAAATAAACGGAATTGGCAATGCAAATATCCAACCTAAAATCAATAGGTTTTTTCGCCCGTATTTATTGGCTAGTTTTCCTGTGAAGTAATTGGTTATTGCTTTTGTAATTCCGAAGGCAATGATAAAAGAAAGCATTGCTGTTTTAGAAGCAACCCCAAATTCGAGTTCAGCAAATTTTGGAAAAATGGTACGCTCTAAACCAACCATTCCACCAACAAATGCATTTACAATAACAAGAATTGTAAACTGAATCCAGTTTTCTTTTAATCCAAGTGTTGGTTTGTTACTCATAATCTTTTTTCGAAAATTCTATATTTCTTGTAAATCTCATGATTCATACGTTCGTATGTTGCACGCATTTGTTTGTTTCCTTCCATAGTTACGTGACTATCCATCACAGTTAGATTTCCTTCTCTTGCAGAATCAAATAATGCAACAGCCATTAAAGCCTCCAATCCGAAATTACGAATATTTTGTTTCACACATCCTAATAACATGTCTAATTGTGTTGCAGTTTTTAACGCTTTTAAAAGGTGTAAAAAGCCAAAAGGTAATAACCTTCCGTTTGCTTTTCTAAAACCACTCGTAATATTTGGCATCGCAACTAAAAATGCCACAACAACATCATCTTTGTCTTTAACTAATTTGAGATAGTTTGGATTTAACAATGGTAAAAAACGATCAGAAAATTCTTTTGCTTCTATGTCATCTAAAGGCGCAAATCCGTAAATATCTGTGTAAGTTTCGTTGATTAAATCGAATACCGTTTTCACATAAGGTTTTAATTCTTTTGATTTCGTGAATTCTACCACTTTAAAACCTCTAGATTTAACCCTTTCTGCAATTTTTAGATAGATTTCCGGTGTTTTATCTTTTAATTGGACTCTATATTGAAATAAATCGATTTTCTTTTGATAACCATTTCTTTCAGAATGAGAAATCATGTATTCAAAACTACAATTAGTTACCATTACTGTCATAGGATCATCAAATCCTTCCAATAAAAAACCTTGTGGATCTTTATCAGAAAAACCTAAAGGTCCCACAATGTTTTCCATTTCATGTTCTCTTCCCCAAATTTCAACTGCTTCAATTAACTTGTCGAAAACTTCAGCATCATCATAACATTCTAAAGCAAAAAAGCGAACATTTTTCTCGCTGTTTCCTTTGTTGTATGCATGATTGATTATTCCCATAATTCGCCCAACAAATTCCCCGTTCTTGATTGCTAAATACATAATAGTATCGCAATGTTCAAAAGAATGATTTTTCTTTTTATCAAAGATTTTATATTCATCAGTTAATAACGGCGGCAACCATTCTTTGTGATTTTTGTGAATTATATAAGGTAGTTTTATAAAGGTTTTTAAATCTTTATAATGAACAACTTCTCTAAGATGAATCATAAAATTTGTTAGTTGATGAGTTTCTTTTTTGGAGGATAATTGTACATAATAGTTGCTAAATATACTATAATTGGCGCAATTAAAAGTCCGAAAACAGCATCAACAGCGTAATGTGCTTTGATGTAAACGGTTGATAAAATTAAAATGACTGTTAGAGGTAAACAAAACTTAAAAAAGAGCGGTAGTTTTTTTTGGGCTAATATCAAGATTGCTACTGTTACGCCAACATGAGAACTTGGAAAAGCACCTGTTGGTTGTTCTGCTCCAGCTTGAATTGCATGCATAATATCTTGAAAAATAAATCCATTCATTGGAACGACTCTTTCAATTTCATTGAAATAAAATTGTGGTCCAGTAGATGGAAAAATTGCAAATAAAAAGTAGAAAAATAATAAAGAGAATGTCACTTTAAATACATTTTCTACAAAGAACTTTTTGTGTTTGAAGTACATGATGATGATAAACCCAAGTATGATAAAATAGAAAGAGAAATATCCGAAGTACATCAACTCTGCGAACCAAGAACTAGAAAAGTTTTTTGAGAATTCTAAACTTGGTTGAAAACCAAATAGCCATTCATCCATTTGTATGAAAAGGGAATCTAAATTATCAAAAAAAAGTTTGTTATAATGTACTGTTTCTGTATAAAAATATCCAGCAAATAATACTGGATAAATATTTCTAAACAGACTGAATATTGAAGATTTTAATATTGGGTTTAAAAAGATAAACCCAATACTGATTACAAAAATTATTCCTCTAGTGATTAATAAATCAATCACATTTTCTGTTTGATTCCAAGAACAAATTAATAAAATTGTCGTCGTTAAAAGAAAACCTAAAAAAAGGAAATCAATTTTTATAAGTCTATTCATAAAATATTAAGACAAATGCTTCTTAAAGAAAGCAATCGTTCTTTTCCAAGATAATTCAGCAGCATCTCTTTTAAATCGTGGTGTTGTATTGTTATGAAAACCATGATTCGCATTTGGATAAAAATGTGCTTGATGTTCAATATTATTTTTCTTTAAAATAGTTTCAAAAGCTTTCCAGCCAGCATTTACTCTTTTGTCTAATTCTCCATATTGAAGTAATAAAGGTGCTTTAACCAATGCCGCTTCTTCGTCATTTGGCTGTCTTCCGTAATAAGGAACAGCGGCTCCTAAATCTGGGACTCTTACTGCCATCATATTCGAAATCCATCCACCGAAACAAAACCCAACTACCCCCACTTTTCCATTGCAATCTTTATGGTTTTTTACATAATTATACGCAGCAATAAAGTCTTCTAACATTTCATTACGGTCGCGTTTGCGTTGCATGGTTCTTCCATCATCATCGTTTCCAGGATAGCCACCAAGCGGAGTTAAAGCATCTGGCGCTAACGAAATAAAACCATCGACAGCAGTTCTTCGTCCAAC
This sequence comes from Polaribacter sp., assembly GCA_029250685.1. GTDB lineage: Bacteria > Bacteroidota > Bacteroidia > Flavobacteriales > Flavobacteriaceae > Polaribacter. The sequence continues at coordinate 22,360 of JAQXEU010000053.1, read as the reverse complement.
ATCTTCTATATAAGGGTTCAATCCTCGATTTTCATGTACAACAACAACTCCAGGAACTTTTCCTTTTGTGTTTGCAGGAATTGACAATAGTCCTTTTATACTTCCGCCACCTTTTGGAGAATCGTAATTGATGTAATTAGAATCAATGCGATCATCATCAAATAAAACCGTCATGGTATCTTTGTAATTTGGCGACATAAAACTCAATAAAGCAGGAACGGTAACTCCTGCAACAGCGTAGATTCCTAACTTCTCTATAAATCCTCTTCGGTCAATTTTGTTATGTGCATAATCGTCATATAAATCAAATACTTCTGGACTAATGTCTTCTTTGGTTAGTTTTTTCATGATAATTATTTTGGTTATTAAGTTTTCTAAAATTACAAAATTTGAATTAATATGAATAAAAAGTGTCTAAGCTTTTGTTAATTACAACGCGTCAAATTCTTTGCGTTTGCTTTCAAACCAAGTTTGCATAGCGTTTGGGTCTTTCATCATGTCTTGCATTTTTGCCATAGCTTCAAGATGTGCTGCATCTTGTTTTTGAAACATGTCCATTCCGTGTTGTTTGCTTTGTTGGGCAATTTCTTCAAAAGTATTTGCACTAAAAGTAAGATCGCAAGCACCACCTAATTGATTGCAAGTCATTGTTTTCATGTTGATGATTTTTAGATTAAAAACTAAAAATAGTCAAAAAAGATGAATGTACAATTGTTTTAAGTTAGCTTCTTTCTTTGTGAATTCTGTGTGAAATAGCAATGCTTAAAATTACAAAAGCAGTAAAAGCATAAAATCCGAAAAGTACACTAGAGTTATTTGTTGTTAAAATGTCAACTGATTCAGAAATTGTTTTTAACTGGCTTAATTGATCATTTACTATTCCTTCAAATCCAATAAAAGTCATCATAATTGCAATCACAAAAACATCTGCCATTGACCATTTCCCTGTTTTAAAAATAAAGAATTGTATCATTTTATTTTCCTTTAATTTTTTGTTGATTATATATAGAATCGAAGAAATCAATTTTGTGATTGGAAATAAGACACTAAACAAGAAAATTAAACTTCCAACAACTATTAAACTAATAGTTTTCTGTGCCATCATTAAAGTTACAACTTCGTAAATACTTTTGCTTTTGTAGAATAATACTTGATTTTTAAAACTAATTGCTTCCTCTAAAATTGAAAAACTCATTTCAGAAATTCGCGCGTCAATTTCTATCATTGGTAAAGAGATTCCTAAGAATAGTAATAAGAAACTAAAAAGAATTCCTAATAAATAATCAGCTTTAGTAATATGTTTAGAAAAGAAAAATGCAATGATAAAACCTAAAAAAGAAATTAATAAAAGTACTTTGTAAATTTGATTCGCGTTATTTTCATTAGCTAATTTTTGATGTAAAATAGTAACTGTTGCATCGCTATTTTCACCTTCATAATTTTCTACAATCGTATTTACTTTTGAATAATCTGTTCTTTCAAAAGTACCGCTTGTGTATTTTTTTAACAACACAATAATGTATTGTTTGATGCCTTCTTTATTGTTTTTTACATCTAAAAAAGCCATTACTTTGTCTGTCAATGCGGGGATATCTTCTCTGATTCCATCAAAAGCAGAAGCGTATAATGAGTTTTTTACGGAAGCAAAAAGTCCGCCAGAATTTTTCTTCTCTACCGTTTTTTCATAATCATCAATTAAGGTTTTTAATAGAACAGAAATACTTTGCTTCATTTCTTCACCGTCACCTTCATCGCTATCAAAATCATCTAACTTGCTAACAATAATATCTGCCAATAGATTCTCCCAAGTATCAACGTTTAAAATTCCGTAGGTAACATTAGAAAGTTCAATTAAATCGTTTTTATATTGTTGTAGCGCTTGTTCACTTTTGTGCATTTTAAATCCTGAAAAAACAGAAATAACTAAAAGTAAGCTGAAAATAATTGGTTTTAATTGCTTCATTATTGATGATGTTCTTTTTAAAAACGACGAAAAGATAATGCATTTGTTACAATTTACCAATTTGATATTTTTTCTGACAAGAAATTATTCAGAATAAGTTGTCATAGAGATTGTATATTTGCCAAAATTAGAATTTATACAATGAAAAAATATATTTCTGAATTTATTGGAACTTTTGCCATGATTTTTTGTGGAACTGGGGCGATGACTATAAACGAAGTTACTGGTGGTGATGTTACGCATGTTGGTATTGCAATTACTTGGGGGTTAATTGTTATGGCGATGATTTATGCTTTCGGAGAGATTTCTGGCGCACATTTTAATCCGGCTGTTACAATCGCTTTTGCATATGCTAAAAAATTTCCTTGGAAAGAAGTTCCGAAATTTATTTTTGTACAAATTTTAGGCGCTTTAACCGCAAGTTTAATTTTGTGGTTTTTATTCCCAGAATCTGAGTTTTATGGAGCGACAATTCCCACGTTAGATATGTGGCGCGCATTTGTGTTAGAATTGATTTTAGCCTACTTTTTAATGTTGGTAATCATCAACGTTTCTACAGGAAGTAAGGAAGTTGGAACGATGGCAGGAATTGCCATTGGTGGCGTTGTTTTGTTAGAAGCAATGTTTGCAGGACCAATGACAAAAGCTTCTATGAATCCTGCGCGTTCTATTGCGCCAGCAATTGTTTCTGGACATTATGAACATTTATGGTTATATATTGCTGCGCCAATTATTGGTGCTTTATTAGCCGTTATTTCTTGTAAGTTGGTAAAGGATGATAATTGTTGCGACGAAGGTTGTTAGCATCATTTGTCATTCCGAAAAGGAATTAAGAAAACATATTAGGTGTATTTTCTTTTTCTGATATAATTGAAAACAAATCCGAAAACTGCTAATAATAACAACGGTAAAAGCACATTGAAAAATTGCCAAAAAGAACGCTCTTCAAAAGCTTTTTGTTTGTCTAATAAATTAATTTTAAGAGATTTATTCCTTAAGTTAATCAAGCCATCATCATCTAATAAATAATCAATTGTATTTAGTAAAAATTCTTTGTTTCCGAAAGTTTCTTGCGTCCATTTATCAGTTGATAAATCGTAGGGTTGATTCTTTAAAAGTTGGTTTTTACCGATGTCTCCATCAGCAATTACAACCATTTTATTTGCTGAACCTTGTGCTTTAAAAAGTGGTGTTTTAAAAGGTTGAACTCTGTTTTTGTAAGCCGAATTAAATTCGCCTTCTAACAAAACTGCAGTTAATTGTTTTCCGCTTCTATAATCATTTGGATTATGATCATCAGCAATGGTTCTCAAATCGATAAAATTGGGAGTTCCAAATTTTCCTGACAATAAAGAAGTTGCTAATAAAGGTGTTTTCTTGATGTTGTTTTTTAAGGTGTCAATTTGCGTCGTAAACTGTAAACGAACTGGACGAATATTTTTTGTAATTGGATGATTTCTATTTCCATTCACCAACGGATGAAAATTCCAAGGTAAATATTGAAATTGTGTTTGATTGCCAACATTTCCGGTTGCTAACGGAATTTTCGCGGCATAAGAATCTTTAATTAAACTGGTGTTAATTCGAACACCATATGCAAATAATAAATCTGTTAAATTCAAATCTCTTGGATACGCCAACATTTTCCCCGTTTGTAATAAACTGTCTTGTTCTGCTTGCACATTGTCAATCATCCAAAGTGTTTTTCCACCATTTATAATGAACTGATCTAGCGTTAATTTTTCGTTGTCAGAAAACTTCAACGTTGGTTTTGCAATAATTGCTAAATCAAAACTCGTTAAATCTTGCAATGTTTTTTGCGGATTTGTAAGTACAGAATCTAACGTGAATTTCGCTAAGCTATATTTACTAGAAACATCTTTTAGAAAACTATATAAATATTGATCTTCTAATTCACCATTTCCTGCAAGAATTGCAATTTTTTGCTTGTTTTTTCGACTGATATTTTTAATCGCGCTTGCAAAAGAAAATTCTAAATTTCCAACGGCATTTTGCAATTGTTCGTCTTGTGAATTTGAATTAGAACTTGGTAATAAGTTTACTAAATATCCTTTCTTTTGAAACGAAATTTCTGCCCAAGGAAATATAATCGCTTCCGATAATTTACCACCTTCATCAACAGTTAATCTACTTGGTGTAAAACCTTTTTTGATTAAATCTTCTCTGAAAGCATCTGGATTTATAAACTGAATTCTAATGTTAGAATTCACAGCTCTTAATTCTTCTAAAAACTGTTTGGTTTCAATTTGTAAGCGTTTAAATTCCGCAGGAAAATCGCCTTCTAAATATACTTTTACACTTAAAACCTTGTCAACAGAATTTACAATAGATTTTGTTGTAGTTGTTAATGTATAGCGTTGATCTTGAGTTAAATCAAAACGTTTATAGAATTGATTTCCTAAGAAGTTGATCAACATTAAACCAATCAATAGTTTTACAATAAATTTTAAATTCTTAGACATTACGTAACTGGTTTTTAGTTAGTAATAAAAAGAAAACGCTCAAAGAAATAAAATACAAAACATCTCTTGTATCGATAACGCCACGACTAATGCTTTTAAAATGCTCGTTGATTCCTAATAACTGTATTGTATAACTATTCTCTGGAAATAATCCTGCAATTGCATCAAATCCGTAGAATAAAAAGAAGGTGATAAAAACGCCCAAAATAAAGGCCACAATTTGATTTTTAGAAAATGTTGATGTAAATAATCCAATAGATGTATAGGTTGCTGCTAAAAATAATAAACCGATGTACGAACCAATTGTGCTTCCTAAATCGATATTCCCAACGGGATTTCCTAATTGAATGATTGTATAAACGTAGGTTAAAGTCGGTGCTAGCGCAACAATAATTAGTAGGAGTGAAGCAGTAAATTTTCCTAGTACAATTTGCCAATCTGTAATTGGTTTTGTTCGTAATGTTTCAATGGTTCCTGTATTTAATTCGTCTGCAAAACTTTTCATGGTTATTGCAGGAATCAAGAATAATAAAATCCAAGGCGATAAATAAAAGAAGCTGTTTAGATCTGCAAAACCAGCATTTAAAATATTTGTATCGTCTTTAAAAACCCACAAAAACAATCCGTTTACCAACAAGAAAACTCCGATCACCAAATAGGCAATTGGCGAAGCAAAAAATAAATTGAATTCTTTTTTAAGTATTGGAATCATGTTATTGATTTATTTCAAGGCGAAAAATACGGTTATTTTCAAAACCTTCGTCTTTTCTTTCTGGTTGTAACACAAAATTGTGTTTCTCTAACAACGCAATAGATGCCATATTATTTTGATGTGTAAAAGCTTCGATAACTTTTAAGTTCTTTGTTTTAATTCCGAATGAAATAATTGCTTGCATCGCTTCATTCATGAAACCTTTTTTATGAAATTTCGGATTCATTTCGTAACCGATTTCTGCGTAATATTTATCTAATGAAATATTATGATAAACAATTGTACCAATTAACTCATTCGTTTCTTTGTATTGCATTGCCCAGAAAATTCTGTTTTGCTTTTCAAATTCTTGATGACAAACGTTTATAAATTCGGCAGCGTCTTCTAGGTTCTTTGGTGTTTTTCTAGTGATTAATTTATTGATTTCGTCACTAGATCGTAATTCAAAAATTGCGTTTACATCATCAGTTTTTAATTGACGTAAAATCAATCTTTCAGTTTGTAATTCAGGAAAAGTTGTTGGATAATTCATTAAGGTAAACTCACCGTTTTATCAACGCTCCAAGCTTCTGGTTTTTTATTGAAAAGTTTTTTTGTCTCTGCCCAAATGCTTTTAAATAATTCAGAATTTCTGTAGTTTTCTAAATCTTGTTCAGCTCCCCAATAGCTATAGGTAAAGAAAATTGTTGGATCGTTTTTATCGCGATACAATTCTAATAGTTGACAACCGTTATTACTTCTTATTTTCTCTTTCTTGTCATCAAAAATTGCTTGAAATGTGTCAACATTCTCTTTGTGAAATCCCATTTTTACAATTCTAACAAACATGAATATTTTTCTTTTAAGTTTTAATAAAATTCTACGGTAATTGTATCTCTGTAATTCAATCCTAATAAAGAAGAAGCACCCCCAACAGTGTTTAAGTTACTTCGATAAACAGCAATTTCTATAAATCCGGCCGAATTAAAGAGAGCCAACCTATTCCCGTCGTAATGTTTTCTGTCTTCATCAATTTGATAATTGATAATGTCGTTGTATTTTTTGTTGATTTTATCAAACGAATAACGTCTTGCGACTACTTTGTAATCTCTACCTTTTCCGATTTCTGTAAATAGTTTTTTACTAATATTACTAATTACATTTCCGTAATTGTCAATATAAATGATGCTTCCAGTGATTTTTGTTTCATTTGAATTGATCTTCGGTTGAATTTCAGTCATTTGTTTATACGACTGAATCTCTTTTCCGATAACACCCAAACTTCCTCCACGAGCAATAAAACAAGCAACCTGTACAAAAACATCTAACACAGGAAAACTACTTTCAATTCGATCATGAATGTTGATTTCAACAATTTGTGTTGGGTTAATTTCTGAAGCAATCATTGAAATTAATCCGTTATCCGGGCAAATAAAATAATGATTGTCTAATAAAATCACAATGTGTTTGTTCTCTGGGCTCAATTCAGAATCTACGCCAACTATGTGAATACTTTTATCAGGGAAACTTTTATAAGAGTTTTTTAAGATATATGCAGTCTCTGTAATGTTAAATGGAGAAATTTCGTGGGTAATGTCAACAATTTTTGCGTCAGGCAACTCATTGTAGATAGCACCTTTAACAGCACCTACAAAGTGGTCTTTAGTTCCGAAATCTGTTGTTAATGTAATTAAAGACATGTAAAGACGACCTGTTAATTAGTTGTTTAAAAATTGATAAAAATTTTACACAAAGCTAATCATTTCTAAAATTTTATCCGTAATTTTCTTGTATAAAAAGTAGATAGATTATATCTCGTTTTACTTTATGTTATTAATTACAATTCAAAAATTGTTAACCTATTAAAATAGAATCATTTGACAGAAAGAATAATTGACCTAACCGACATCGATCCAAAAGAATTTTTTGGAGCTCAAAACAGTACAATTTCTTTATTAAAAAAGTTTTTCCCTAAAATTAAAATCGTTGCAAGAGGCGCTAAATTAAAAGTTTATGGCGAGTCTGATATTTTAGATGAGTTTGAAAAGCGATTAGAAATGCTAATTAAATACTTTAATAAGTACAATAAGTTAGATGAAAACAGTATCGAACGTATTTTAACATCAACAGGTAAAGAAGAAACGATATCTACAAATGCTAAAGATGTTTTATTACATGGTGTCAATGGTAAGTTAATTAAACCACAAACTGTAAACCAACGAAAAATGGTTTCTTTAATGCAAAAAAATGATATGCTTTTTGCTGTTGGTCCAGCCGGAACAGGAAAAACATATACAGCAGTTGCATTGGCAGTAAAAGCATTAAAAGAGAAAGAAGTTAGAAAAATAATTTTAACAAGACCAGCAGTAGAATCTGGCGAGAATTTAGGTTTTCTTCCAGGAGATTTAAAGGAAAAATTAGACCCTTATATGCAGCCTTTATATGATGCATTGCGTGATATGATTCCGCATGAAAAATTAGAATCTCATTTAGAAAAAGGAGTGATTCAAATTGCGCCATTAGCATTTATGCGTGGTAGAACATTAGATAATGCTTTTGTGATTTTAGATGAGGCACAGAATACCACACACAATCAAATGAAAATGTTTTTAACCAGAATGGGAAAACATGCAAAGTTTATTATCAATGGAGATCCTGGTCAAATAGATTTACCAAGAAAACAAGTTTCTGGTTTAAAAGAATCGTTGTTGGCGCTAAAAGATATTGACGGAATTGCGCAAGTGTATTTAGATGATAAAGATGTGATTCGTCATCGTTTGGTAAAAAGTATTATAAAAGCTTATAAAAGTATAGAAACAGAATGATAAAAATAGAAGAAGATAAATTAGGACTGCAAGATTACTTTTACATTGGATATTTATATTTAATTATTCTTGGTATAGTAAGTGACGCTATTTTTTACGGGATATTTGGTGTTTCATACTTAAATTATACAACCATTTTAGATGCGTTAATTTCTCCAATAAGTTTATTGACAAACAACTGGTTTATTTCATTGTTTCTAGGAATTATGTTTTGGTTGATGTATTTATATTTCACCAAATGGATGTTTAAATTTTACGCTTATTTAAGAGAAAAAAATGGTACAAAAAAATATATAATATTGAAAAATGGGATAAGAAATATGAGGAGCTAGGGAAGAAAAAAAATGTACTTCCAGGGATGATGTTTATCTTTTTCTTGTTATTTGTTTCTATGAGAACAGGAATGGGAATAGGAACAAAGCAAAAATTAAGTGCAAAAGAGATTATTCCAAATTATACATTAATTTTTAAAGATAACACAAGATTAGATGTGAAGAAAGTAGGACAAAATTCTGCTTATTTTTTCTACTTTATTCCAGGTGAAAAAGTAATTACAGCAACACCGATTTCAGATAATTTAAAGCAAATAAAAGTCTTAAAAAAGAAGGAGTAAAAAGTAATTAAAAGTTTACTTTTGCAAGTAATAACAACACAATAATTAATGAACACAATTAACGAAACAAACTTTAATTTTCCAAAGCAAAAATCTGTATATAAAGGAAAAGTAAGAGAAGTTTACAATATTAATGATGATGTATTGGTAATGATTGCTTCTGATAGATTGTCAGCATTTGATGTGATTTTACCGCGTCAGATTCCTTTTAAAGGACAAATATTAAATCAGATTGCAACAAAAATGATGAATGATACTGCTGATATCGTTCCGAATTGGTTGGTTGCAAATCCAGATGAAAATGTAGCCATTGGTCATTTATGTGAACCTTTTAAAGTAGAAATGGTTATTCGTGGATATTTATCTGGTCATGCGGCAAGAGAGTATAAAATTGGAAAAAGAGTTCTTTGTGGTGTTGCAATGCCAGAAGGAATGAAAGAGAACGATAAGTTCCCAAAACCTATTATTACACCGTCAACAAAAGCTGACAATGGTGATCACGATGAAGATATTACTCGTGAAGCAATTTTATCAAATCAAATTGTTTCTGAAGAAGATTATATTGTTTTAGAAAACTATACACGCGCTTTATTTCAAAGAGGAACAGAAATTGCTGCTTCTCGCGGATTAATTTTAGTGGATACTAAATACGAATTCGGAAAAACAAAAGAGGGTAAAATTGTCTTAATTGATGAAATTCATACACCAGATTCTTCTCGTTATTTTTATGAAGAAGGGTATGCAGAGCGTCAAGAAAAAGGAGAAAATCAAAAGCAATTGTCTAAAGAATTTGTACGTCAATGGTTGATTGAAAACGGATTTCAAGGTTTAGATGGACAAAAAATCCCAGAAATGTCTGATGAAAAAACCACAGAGATTTCTAACAGATATATAGAATTGTACGAGCAAATTACAGGAGAAGTCTTTGTAAAAGCTGCAACTGATAATGTATTAAATCGAATAGAAAAAAATGTAAATGCTTTTTTAAATGGATAATAAGAAAGTTAGTATTCGTCCTGTATTAAATTTGTCATCAATAAGCACAGATGAAGACTTTCAAAATAGAACATTACGCCCAGTTTTAAAATTACAAAACAATACTATTTTACAAGTATTTAGTCATTTTTCTCAAAAACAGAAAACGGATATTAATAACTTAAAAAAAGTAGAATTAAATAATTACGTAAATTTAATCACAAAAAACAATACAGTTTTAAGAAACCAATTACTTGGGTTAGTTATTGGACAGTTTACAAAAGACGAGTTTGATGTTTATAAAGTAAATGATTTAGAATTTAATAAAAGAATAATAAACATGATTGGTCAAAGAATTTTAGACAATCATTAAATAAAACAAACATGATTATAGAACCAAGAACAAGAGGATTTATTTGTTTAACAGCGCATCCAACAGGTTGTGAGCAAAATGTAGTTGATCAAATAGCATATGTAAAATCAAAAGGAACAATCAATGGCGCAAAAAAAGTATTGGTAATTGGTTCTTCAACTGGATTTGGCTTAGCATCAAGAATATCAAGCGCTTTTGGATCAGATGCAGCAACAATTGGAGTATTTTTTGATAAACCTTCAACAGTAGGAAGAACTGGTTCTGCAGGTTATTACAACACAGCAGCTTTTGAAAAACATGCTCACGAAGCTGGTTTGTATGCGAAAAGTATCAATGGTGACGCGTTTTCTAACGAAATTAAGCGCAAGACTTTAGACATGATCAAAGAAGATTTAGGTCAGATTGATTTGGTAATTTATAGTTTAGCTTCACCCGTAAGAACACATCCAGTTTCTGGAACACGATATAAATCAGTTTTAAAACCAATTGGAAGCGTTTTCTCTAATAAAACAGTAGATTTTCATACAGGAAATGTAACTGAAATTTCTATCAATCCAGCTGAAGGAGATGATATTGCAAATACAGTTGCAGTAATGGGGGGAGAAGATTGGAAAATGTGGATGGACGCATTAAAATCTGAAAATTTATTATCTGAAGGAGCAAACACAGTTGCCTATTCTTACATCGGTCCTTCATTAACAGAAGCAGTTTATAGAAAAGGAACTATTGGAGCAGCAAAAGACGATTTAGAAGCTACAGCTTTTACAATTTCTGACGATTTAAAAGCAATCGGTGGAAAAGCATATGTTTCTGTAAATAAGGCATTGGTTACTCAAGCGAGTTCAGCAATCCCAGTAATTCCTTTATACATTTCTTTGTTGTATAAAATCATGAAAGAAAAAGGAATTCATGAAGGATGTATTGAGCAAATTCAGCGTTTATATAGCGAACGTTTATTTAATGGCAAAGAAATGTTGTTAGATGAAAATGGAAGAATTAGAATAGACGATTGGGAAATGCGTGATGACGTTCAAACTGAAGTTGCTAAACTTTGGAAAATTGCTTCGACAGAAAATTTATCTGATATTGGAGATTTAGAGGGGTATAGTAATGACTTTTTTAATTTATTCGGATTTAAAGTTAATGGTGTAGATTATGATGCCGATGTAAACGAAATGGTAGAAATTCCGAGTGAAAACTAAAATTTGAACCAAAGAAAATTCATATCAATTATAATGCTTTTCTTCTTTTTGGGAAATTTATTTGCCCAAAAAGAAGAAAAAGCAATTGTGAAAATATTGAGTTTTAATATTCTTCATGGAAAGACAACCAACGGAAGTTTCGATTTAGACATTATTGCAAACGTAATTAAAAAAGCGGGTGCAGATTTTGTTTCACTTCAAGAAGTAGATTTTAAAACCAACAGAGCAAAAAAATACGATTTACCAACAGAATTGGGCTTTCGTACAAAAATGGCTTCGGTTTTTGGAAGAGCAATGTATTATGATGGCGGCGAATATGGCGAAGGAATTTTGTCTAAGTATTCATTTTTATCAACCAGAAATGTTGCTCTCCCATACACAAAAGGAAACGAACCAAGAGCTGCTTTAGAAATTACAACGGTTTTAGAATCTGGAGATACTATTTCTTTTATCGGCACACATTTAGATCATTTAAAAGAAGATACCGATAGAGTTTCGCAGGCAAAAGCAATCAATAAGGCATTTTCTAATAATAAATATCCTACTATATTATCGGGCGATTTAAATGATGAACCAAACAGTAATACGATCAATATTTTAGAATCATTTTGGAAAGCATCTTATAATAAATCAAACCCAAAATTGACTTTTCCTTCTGATAATCCGATTAAAAAAATCGATTACGTACTATATTATCCAAAGAAAAAATGGAAAGTAATTTCTAAAGAAACCATTTGTGATACAATTGCCTCAGATCATTGTGCGTATTTGGTAACTCTTGAATTATTTAAATAAATGAAAGCAGTTACTGTAAAAAAAATCAAAGACGAATTGGGTTATAAAGACTCAAAAGAGCTGATTGATTTATGTTTGCGTTTATCAAAATTCAAGAAAGAAAATAAAGAATTACTTACGTATTTATTATTTGAATCTTCGGATGAAGAATCATATATTGAAAGTGTAAAAGAGCAAATGGATGATTTGTTTGATCAAATAAACACCAAAAGTTACTTCTATATTAGAAAAAGTGTTCGTAAAATTTTAACGCTCACAAAAAAGTTTATTCGTTATTCTCAAAAAAAAGAAACTGAAGTAGAATTATTAATTTATTTCTGTAAAAAATTGAAGAACTTTAAACCTTCAATTAGTAAAAGTACTAGGTTAACAAATACTTTTGATCGACAAGTTGTATTGATAAAAAAAGTTGTGGCAACATTACATGAAGATTTGCAATACGATTTTCAAATTGAGATAGATCACTTATAAATAAAAAAAAGCTGCTACATTTCTGTAGCAACTTTAATCAACCAACTTAACTTATATTTTTATTGTGGCATTACTACTGTGTCAATTGCATGCACGATACCATTTGATGCAGCTACATCTGTTAACACTATATTAGAAACATTCCCTTTTACATCTGTCAAAATTACTTTTCCATTTTTTAATGAAGCTGTAAGCTTTCCACCTTGAACAGTGCTTATTACAAATTTCCCGCCATTACTTTTAATAGCTTTAACAACATCTGCTGCTTTAAATTTTCCAGCGACAACATGATATGTTAGAATTGCAGTTAATAATTTTTTATTTTCTGGTTTTAATAAAGTAGCAACAGTTCCTTTTGGCAACTTGCCAAAAGCATCATTAACTGGAGCAAATACTGTAAATGGTCCCTTGCTATTTAATACATCAACTAAACCTGCGGCTTTTACAGCAGCAACCAATGTTGTGAAATTTGAGTTTGAAGCGGCAACACTTACAATTGTTTTGTCAGTTTTTTTAACGATTGCTGTATTCTTTTTTCCGTTTTCAGGATTTGAATTGTTCGCAAAAGATTGTGCTGAAATTATTACTGATAACATTAATACTGGTACTATTTTTCTAAAGTTCATTTTATTTGATTTTTAAGTTCGATACAAACCTACAGCATAATAAATCAGTTTTGTTTAATAAAAAGTTAAAATAATTAAACAAAATACTAAAATTATCTTAAAATATAAAAAAGTGTTTAGTTTTACCAATAATAAAAAAGCCTAAAGAAGTTGCTATAATATATATTTCCAGAGTATTCGAAGACTTACAAAGGCTATTAAAATAGCAGTAGCTTTTTTTAATTGAATAGGATTTAAGAACTTATTACTCAATCTACTTCCAATTTGTCCGCCAATAAAAACGGTAATTAATAAAACGGATGTTAATTTCCAGTCAATTGTAAATTCTGGATTTAAATATTGTCCACCTAAGCCAGCAATAGAATTCACTAAAATGAATAAACTCGCTGTTGCAGCAATTTTTTTTGGAGTGTCCCAGTTTGTAAGATGCAATAAGGGGGCTAAAAATATTCCACCACCAATTCCAACCATTCCAGAAACAAAACCGATTATTCCGCCGTAACCAGCATTTTTAGATAAATTCATCTCTGTTGCTTTTTCTTCAGAAGCCACAATTCTTTTAGAAACCCACATGGTAATTGCAGCAAAAAGCAATGTAAATCCTAATAAAATAAAAAAGAAAGTTTGACTAATTTTTAAATACCCACCAATAAAAGCAAAAGGAATGCTAAATAAAACCAACGGAATTACCTTTTTATAATTATAGCTTTTTTGTTTTTGATAATAAAAGACATTTCCAAAAACAACAATAATATTACATAATAAAGCAGTTGCTCTAATTTGCGTAAAAATTAACCCTGTTAAAGCTAGAACTGCTAAATAACTAGATCCGCCACCAAAACCTACAGAAGAATATAAGACAGCAATTACAAAAAATAAGGCAATAATGTGCCAATTTGAAATTATGAGCGATAAAGCTTCTTGAAAATTCATAAAGCAAATATAATTTTCTATTTTTAGAATGTCTTAAGAAAAACGAAACAATAATGAGTAATTATCACATCAAACATCTAGAAGAGTATTATCAAGTGTATCGTAAATCTATTCGCGAGCCAGAAAGTTTTTGGGAAGAAATCGCAGAAGAACATTTTTTATGGAGAAAAAAATGGGATAAAGTGTTGGATTGGGATTTTTCTAAACCTGAAGTAAAATGGTTTGAAGGCGCAAAATTAAATATTACAGAAAATTGTATCGACAGACATTTAGCAACACGAGGAGATAAAACGGCAATTATTTTTGAACCGAATAATCCAGATGATGAAGCAGAACATATAAGTTATAGACAACTATATGAACGTGTAAATCAGTTTGCAAATGTTCTAAAAAGTAAGGGAGTTAAGAAAGGAGATCGAGTTTGTATTTATGTTCCAATGATTCCTGAATTAGCAATAGCAACCTTAGCTTGTGCAAGAATTGGCGCAATACATTCGGTGGTTTTCGCAGGGTTTTCATCCAAAGCACTATCAACTCGAATTAATGATTGTGATTGTAAAATGGTAATTACAGCAGATGGTTCTTATCGTGGCGCAAAAACAATCGACTTAAAAGGAATTGTAGATGAAGCGTTAGAAAGTTGTTCCGGAGTTGAAAATGTGTTGGTTGCAAAACGAATCAATTCGGGTATTTCTATGAAAGAAGGAAGAGATTTTTGGTTACAACCGTTATTAGATTCGGCATCAAAAGAAGGAAATGCAGAAGTGATGGATGCAGAAGATCCGTTATTTATTTTATATACTTCTGGATCAACCGGAAAGCCAAAAGGAATGGTGCATTCATCTGCAGGATACATGGTTTATACGGCGTACACATTTAAAAATGTTTTTCAATATAAAGAAAATGATGTCTATTGGTGTACTGCTGATGTTGGTTGGATTACTGGACATTCTTACATTATTTATGGTCCGTTAGCAAACGGAGCCACAACTGTTATGTTTGAAGGCGTTCCGAGTTATCCAGATTTTGGACGCTTTTGGGAAATTGTAGAGAAATATAAAGTTAATCAGTTTTATACAGCTCCCACTGCTATTAGAGCGTTGGCAAAACAAGGAACTAAGCTGGTAGAAAAATATGATTTATCTTCTTTAAAAGTATTAGGTTCTGTTGGAGAGCCAATCAATGAAGAAGCTTGGCATTGGTATAATGACAATATTGGAAAAAAGAAAAGTCCGATTGTTGATACTTGGTGGCAAACAGAAACAGGCGGGATTATGATTACTCCAATTCCGTATGTTACACCTACAAAACCAACATATGCAACGTTGCCTTTTATCGGGATTCAACCTGCTTTAATGGGAGAAAATGGAAATGAATTAAAAGGAAATCAAGTTGATGGGCGATTGTGTATTAAATTTCCTTGGCCAAGTATGGCAAGAACTATTTGGGGAAATCATCAACGTTATAAAGAAACGTATTTTTCAGCTTTTGATAATATGTATTTTACAGGTGATGGTGCTTTTCGAGACGAAGTTGGTTATTACAGAATTACCGGTAGAGTAGATGATGTCATTATTGTTTCTGGACATAATTTAGGGACTGCGCCAATTGAAGATGCAATAAATGAACATCCTGCAGTTGCAGAAAGTGCCATTGTTGGTTTTCCACACGATATTAAAGGAAGTGCTTTGTATGGATATGTAACATTAAAAGATGCTGGAGAATCCAGAAATCATGAAAATTTAAGCAAAGAAATAAATCAATTAATTGCTGACAGGATTGGCCCGATTGCAAAGTTGGATAAAATTCAGTTTACAGAAGGGTTACCAAAAACACGTTCTGGAAAAATCATGCGTAGAATTTTACGAAAAATAGCACATAATGAAATGGATAATTTAGGAGATATTTCAACCTTGTTAAATCCTGAAGTTGTGCAAAGTATTATTGATAATAAATTATAAGATGAATTTCATCATTGATCAACCTTATTGCTAATATGTCATACTTATTTCATTGGCATATAAATTGACTATCAAAAAGTATACATATTCTTAAACTACACCATGGAACATTTAAAAGATTCAAAACAACATAAAAAGAAACCAAAAGTTACTATTGGTAAAGCATTTAAAACCATCATTTGGCCTAGAAGAAACTTGGTTTTTATTGGATTGATTTTAATAGTTATAAAAAGTTTATCTGGTTTAATATTGCCATGGCAAAGTAAGATATTGCTTGATGAAGTTGTGCCAGATAAAGATTATGATAAATTATACACATTAATAGGTATTGTTTTAGTCGCCATTTTGTTACAAGCAATTACTTCTTTTTTATTGACACGAATTTTAAGTGTACAAGCGCAATATTTAATATCAGAATTAAGAGCGCAGGTGCAAAAGAAAGTATTGTCGTTACCAATTAGTTTTTTTGATAATACAAAATCTGGCGCATTAGTTTCTAGAATTATGAGTGATGTTGAAGGTGTTAGAAACCTTATCGGAACAGGTTTGGTTCAATTAGTTGGAGGGACAATTACTGCAGTAATTTCTTTAGTCATATTAATCAATTTAAATCCGTGGATGACATTATTTGTTTTCTTGCCGATTTCTATTTTCGGAATCGTTGCATTAAAAGCATTCAAATTTATCCGCCCAATTTTTAGAACTCGTGGTAAAATTAACGCTGAGGTTAAAGGGAGGTTGACAGAAACATTAGCTGGTGTTAGAGTTATAAAAGCATTCAATGCAGAAGATCAAGAAAATAAAACCTTTGAAAAAGGTGTTGATAAACTGTTTCAAAATGTCAAAAAGAGTTTAACCGCGACTGCAATCATGACAAGCTCATCAACCTTTTTAATTGGTGTTGCTACAACCGGAATTATGGGGATTGGAGGTTATTACATGATGAATGATAGTATGACTTCTGGTGAGTTTTTATTCTTTACATTAATTCTTGGTTTTATGATTGCCCCCATTGTTCAAATGAGTAATATAGGAAGTCAATTAACAGAAGCTTTGGCAGGTTTAGATAGAACCGAAGAATTAATGAATATGGAAGCAGAAGAAGATGATGAAGAAAGAACCATTGAATTAAAAGAAGTAAAAGGAGATATTAAATTTAAAAATGTTTCTTTTTCATATGATGAAGGAAAAGAAGTGATCAATGACATTAGTTTCGATGTTCCAAGAGGAACAGTTACAGCTTTAGTTGGAAGTTCTGGTTCTGGTAAATCTACAATTGCAGGTTTGTCAGCAACTTTTTTAAACCCAAAATCAGGATTGATAACGATTGATAATAAAGATGTTTCTAAAATAAAATTAAATAGTTATAGAAAAAACTTAGGCGTTGTGTTGCAAGATGAGTTTTTGTTTGAAGGAACCATCAGAGAGAATATTTTATTTCCTCGTCCAAATGCAACAGAAAAAGAGTTGCAAAATGCTGTTAAAGCGGCTTATGTAAATGAATTCACAGATCGTTTTGATGAAGGTTTAGATACATTGATTGGCGAACGAGGTGTAAAGCTTTCTGGTGGACAGCGACAACGTTTGGCAATCGCTAGGGCGATATTAGCGAACCCAAAAATTATAATTTTAGATGAAGCAACATCAAGTTTAGATACAGAGAGTGAAGCATTGATTCAGAAAAGTTTATCAGAATTGATGAAAGAAAGAACTACAATTGTAATTGCGCACAGGTTAAGTACCATTAAACAAGCTGATCAAATTTTGGTAATTGAAGCGGGTAATATTGCAGAACGTGGAACGCATGATGAATTAATTTCTAAGAAAGGGAGATATTATGACCTATATACATATCAAGCAAAAATTTAAAAATTTGATTGCTTTAATTTGTAATCTTTTTGTGTAATGAACGACTTTTAAACATTAAAATTATAACTAACGAACTAATGAAAAAAGGTATCATATTATTTACTTTTTCTCTTGTAATGATTTCGTGTAAGACGGAAACTAAATTAGCAATTAAAAAAGAAAACTTCCCAGCTGAAATAGCAAAAATCATGCAAAAGCATGGCGGGATAGAATTATGGAGAAAACAAAAAACTTTGTCTTTTAATAAAGGAGAAGAAGTACATTCGGTTGATTTACATTCTCGTAAAACAGTAATTAATTCCCCAAATTATTCTTTAGGTTTTGACGGAAAAGATATTTGGTTGCATGAAGCTAAAGAGAAGTCATTTAAAAGTAGAAAAGATTTCTACTATAACTTGTATTTCTATTTTTATGCAATGCCTTTTGTATTGGCTGATGACGGAATTATGTACGATAAAACAGACGATTTAGTTTTTGAAGGAAAAAACTATCCTGGAATTAAAATTTCTTACAAAGCAAATATAGGTTCATCACCAGATGATAATTACGTTATTTACTATAATAAAGATACATATCAAATGGAATGGTTGGCGTATACGGTAACTTTTAATTCTAAAAAACCTTCTGAGAAATACAGAATGATAAAATATCACGACTGGATTTCTGTCAATAATTTATTATTACCCAAAGCAATTACTTGGTATAAACAAGATGATAAAGGGATTCCAACGGAACCAAGAGGGGCAGCAACTGAATTTACACTACCAGTAGTTTCTGAGACTGCATTATCTGATTCGTTTTTTGTAAAACCTAAAGAATAGTATTGATTTTATCAAAGATAAAATCGTAATAAAAATTCATATTTGGAACCATAAAATTGCCATGTTTTGTGGTGTCTTTTAATATAGAAATATCAAAAATTTGTAAATCATCAACTTCACCGATTTGTTTTGTTAATTCAGAAACACCTTTAGTTAGTTTACATAAAAATAGATGTTTAAACTCGTTGTCTAAAATTCCGTTAGGATGCACAATTTCATCTTTTCGAAAGCCAACTTTGAATAAATCAGATTCTTTGATATCAATTCCGATTTCTTCTTTTACCTCTCTAATTGCTGCGGATTCAATTTTTTCTCCAGCACCAATATGACCAGCAACAGAAACATCCCAACGATTCGGAAAAACTTTTTTTACTGCAGCTCTTTTTTGAAGTAGTATTTTTTTTTCATCTGTATAAAACCAAACATGAATTGTTTGATGGTACAACCCTTTTTGATGCGCTTCAGATTTTAACGCTGTTTTTCCGGTTGATTTTCCGTCCGGAGTTAAAATGTCGATAATTTCATCCAAAGTAAAAAGTTATAAAGCAGCTAAAATACAATCAGATACTACCTTTAAATTGTCTGATGTATTAAATAAATGGCATGAAATTCTAATGTAGTTTCCTCTAAAAGAAACGTAAACATTATTTTTAGAAAGTGTTTCTTTTAATGCTTCTTTATCAATTCTTTCAGGAATTTTAACTCCAAATAAATGATGTGCTCTTACATCAGAATTTTCAATTTCGCAATCATTATCAGAAAGTACTTTTACAAAATCTGTAGTAATTTCTTTACAATATTCTTGAATTGCTATTGGAGTCCAATCAATTATTTGTTTTAACGCAGCAATTTGCATTTGAATGTAGATAAAACTAGCATGCTCACCAACTGAGTATCTATTTGCTAACGGTTTGTATCT
Organism: Polaribacter sp.; assembly: GCA_029250685.1. Classification (GTDB taxonomy): domain Bacteria; phylum Bacteroidota; class Bacteroidia; order Flavobacteriales; family Flavobacteriaceae; genus Polaribacter. Next base: position 2,840 of record JAQXEU010000053.1, on the reverse strand, counting down.
TGATTCGTAATTCACTAAACCGCTTAAGTTTTCGCTATTAAAACGATTTGACCAGTTTTCTTCAATCGGATTCCCATCATCAAAATATGCTCCAAAATAAGCATATCCGGAACCATAAGGCCCGAATAACCATTTGTAGCCAGCGCAGATTAAAGCGTCGGGTTGAATTTCTTTGATAGAAAATTCCATTGCACCGATAGATTGACTTCCGTCAACAATTAATAATGCATTGTGTTGATTGGTTTTTTTTCTAATTGCTTTTAAATCGAAGATGGTTCCGTTTGCCCAATGAATATTTCCTAAAGCAATAAATGCTGTTTTATCATTAATGGAATTTAAAATTGCTTCGTTCCAAAGTTTCCCTTTATTTCCTTGAAATGTTGGTTGTTTTACAACTTTAATAACGGCTTCATATTTATAAGCGAGTTTTTCCCAAACATAATAATTACTCGGAAATTGCTCTTCGATAAGTACAATTTCATCACCTTTATTCAATTTGATGTTATTAGCAACTGTAGATAATCCGTAAGAAACGGAAGGAATATTTGCAATTCTATTGTATTCATCTGCATCAATGAGTTGAGCAAATAATTTTTTAAGTTTGATAACAGGATCAAAAAAATCTGTAGTCGGAATTAAATATGGCTTACTTTTTTCTTTCAAAGCTTTAATTCCTGCTTCTTCAATACTTTTAAATGAAGCAGAAAGACTCGCTGTATTAAGATAGTGAATTCCTTCAGGAATATCGAATAGATTTTTTTGATCTTGTAACTTCATAATTAATCGAAATAAGAGAAGGTTTCTCCGTCTTTTATTTTCAATAACGATTCGTAGATCATTTTAATAACATTTTCCACATCATCTCTATGAACCATTTCTACAGTTGTGTGCATATAACGCAGCGGTAAAGAAATTAAAGCAGAAGCAACTCCGCCATTGCTGTATGCAAATGCATCCGTATCTGTTCCGGTAGCTCTAGATAAAGCTGAACGTTGAAAAGGAATTTTGTTTTCTTCAGCAGTTTCTGTAATTAAATCGCGTAATTTTTGTTGAACAGCTGGCGCATATGCAATCACAGGACCCTTTCCTAATTCTAAATGACCAGCTTTTTTAACATCAATCATCGGAGTGGTGGTGTCGTGAGTTACATCAGTTACAATTGCTACATTTGGTTTAATTGTTTGCGTTATCATTTCTGCACCACGTAAACCGATTTCTTCTTGTACCGAATTGGTAATGTATAATCCAAAAGGTAATTCTTTTTTATTCTCTTTTAATAAACGAGCAACTTCTGCAATCATAAATCCGCCCATTCTATTATCTAAAGCTCTACAAACAAATTTGTCTCCATTTAAAATATGAAATTCATCTGGATAGGTAATTACACAACCAACATGAACTCCAAGTTTCTCAACTTCTTCTTTTGTAGAACAGCCTGTGTCGATAAAAATATTATCAGGTTTTGGTGCTTCCTCATTTGCTTTATTTCTTGTATGAATTGCAGGCCATCCGAAAACTCCTTTTACGATTCCGTTTTTTGTGTGAATATTTACAATTTTACTCGGTGCAATTTGATGATCAGATCCTCCGTTTCTAATCACATAGATTAATCCATTATCTGAAATGTAATTTACATACCAAGAGATTTCATCAGCGTGTCCTTCTATTACAACTTTAAATTTTGCATCAGGATTGATAACTCCAACTGCAGTTCCGTATGTGTCTGTAATAAATTCATCAACATATGGCTTTAGATAATCCATCCAAATTTTTTGCCCTTCCCATTCGTAACCAGTCGGAGCAGCGTTGTTTAGGTATTTTTCTAAAAATAAAATTGATTTTTTATTTAATATCGATTTTTTTGCCATCTTAATTTCTGTTTTGTGTAAAAATAAAAGTTTTCTTTATTTATGATGTTTTTTTTAAGACTTTTTATGTTTAAATTTTTGTGGTCTCTTTTTTGTGTGGTTTAAAATAGAAGTATATTTATCAACTTTAAAATATGAAAACATTTTTATACATATATATAGTATTGTTTTCTTTTGTTTCTTTCGGACAAAAGAAAGATTCAATTCCATTATCAGAAAAATACATTTTGATAAAAGTAGGTGATACTTTAATGATTGATTTAGATGAAGTCAAATTATTACCTAAAACAAAGTTTAAAGTAAGGGAAGATGTCAATTACTATTATTGGTTTAGAAAGAAGGTTTTTAAAGCCTATCCATTTGCAATACTTGCAGCTAAAAGATTAGATACTTTAAACTCTAGGCTTACAAGAATTAAAAGTAAAAGAAAAAAGAAGAAGTATATTAAAGTTGTTCAAAGATATTTAGAGGGTGAGTTTACGAATCAGCTAAAAAGTATGACAAGAACAGAGGGTAGAGTTCTGTTAAAATTGATTCATAGACAAACTGGCAAGACTACCTTTAGTCAAATAAAAGAATTAAAAAGTGGTTGGAATGCATTTTGGTACAATACAACTGCAAATCTTTTTAAGCTTTCTTTAAAGAAAGAGTACAATCCTTTGTTTAATAACGAAGACTTTTTGATTGAAGATGTGTTGCAAAGAGCTTTCATTCAAGAAAGGTTAGTAGAAAAACAATCAAGACTTCCAATAAATATAGATAGAATGTATGCTTTAAATAAGGGATATGTTAACCTAGAAGTTTACAAAAAAATGTTTTCAAAGATGAGAAAGAAGCGTTCTAAGTAAAACCATAAATTTCTTTATTTTTTTTGGTGTTGTAATTTGTTGTTTTTAAGGTTATTAAAAAATACTTTTAAAAAGATTTCAGAAAAGGGTTGTGGGATTAGAAAGTGTGTGTATCTTTGCACGC
>JAQXEU010000031.1 GCA_029250685.1 Polaribacter sp. | reverse complement strand
TTTGATAAAAGTATTTGTGTAAAAATAGTAAATCTTCAAAGCTTTTCATTTATTTTTACGGAAGAAATTTTGAAATCATCTTTTATGAAAAAAGTAGTTGTTTTTTGTGGTTCTAGCGTTGGATTTAATTCTGTTTATAAAGAAGCAGCAATTGAATTGGGAAAAGAATTTGTGAAAAATGATATTGCTTTAGTCTATGGCGGTGGAAAAATTGGAATGATGGGCGTTATTGCCGACACAATTCTTACTGAAAAAGGCGAAGTTATTGGTGTAATTCCGAAGTTGTTAGAAAAAGAAGAAGTGGTTCATAAAGGAGTTTCTGAATTGATTACTACCAAAAAAATGAGCGACCGAAAAGTAATAATGAGCAAATTGGTTGATGGTTATATTACGTTGCCTGGCGGATTTGGAACTTTAGACGAATTGTTTGAAGCGTTGACTTTAGGTCAATTACAAATCGAACAAAAACCAATTGGTATTTTAAATGTAAACGGGTTTTTTGATCACACATTACAACAATTAGATGTGATGGTTAAAGAAGGATATTTAAAGACACAAAACAGAGAATTATTGATCGTTGACAAAACTGTGAAAGGTTTGATGCAGCAAATGCAAGCATATAAAGCACCAGAAAAAGCGCTTATAATTAATAAAGTTGTTCGCTAAAATGACATTGAATTGCAACGGTAAATTGATAGATATTTCTTCTCCAAAAGTAATGGGGATTTTAAATATTACGCCAGATTCTTTTTTTGATGGTGGAAAGTATAAAAATGAATCTGACATTATATTACAAGTAGAAAAAATGCTTTTTGAGGGCGCAACTTTTATCGATGTTGGTGCATATTCTTCAAGACCTGGAGCAATACATATTTCTGAAGATGAAGAATTACAACGCATTGTTCCGATAATTGAATTATTAGTAAAACATTTTCCTGAAATTATTATTTCTGTTGATACTTTTAGAAGTAATGTCGCTAAAAAAACTATTAAAGCTGGCGCAGCAATTATCAATGACATTTCTGGCGGCAAAATGGATACAAAAATGTTTACGGCAATTGCAGAATTGCAAGTTCCGTATATAATTATGCACATGCTAGGAACGCCTCAAAACATGCAACAAAATCCAGTTTATGAAGATGTAACTAAAGAAGTAATTTCTTTTTTTGCAGCGCAAATTTTCAAATTACATCAATTAAAAATAAACGATATTATTATTGATGTTGGTTTTGGCTTCGGGAAAACCATTGAACACAATTATCAATTATTAAAAGACTTATCGCTTTTCAAAAATTTAGATGCTCCTATTTTAGCAGGGATTTCTAGAAAATCGATGCTATACAAACCTTTAGACACAACTCCACAATTAGCATTAAACGCAACAACTTCTGCAAACACAATTGCTTTATTAAATGGCGCAAACATTTTACGCGTTCATGATGTAAAAGAAGCCATGGAAGCAATTAAAATTGTTGAGCAACTGTCTTAATTTTTCTGTACATTTACAACATCAGCAAATAATATATGTTAGACTTTATTGATTTTTCTTTTTTAGACATTCTAGATATCCTTCTAGTTGCTGCATTATTATATTACATCTACAAACTTTTAAAAGGCACAGTTGCTATTAATATTTTTATTGGAATTGCATTTATTTTCTTGATTTGGAAAGTAACACAAGCGTTAAAAATGGAAATGCTAAGTGGAATTTTAGGCTACTTATTAAGTGGTGGAGTTATCGCTTTAATCATTGTATTTCAACAAGAAATAAGGAAGTTTTTATTGATGATTGGAACTACAAATTTCTCATCAAAAAGAAGTTTTTTAAAACAATTGAAATTTTTACAATCAGAAATTGAATCTGAAACTGATGTAGAAATATTAGTAAACTCAAGTGTCAAATTATCAAAAACTAAAACTGGCGCATTAATTGTTATAGAACGCACAAATAATTTAGATTTTTTAATCAATTCTGGTGACAACATGAATGCCTCTTTAAACGGAGCAATTTTAGAAAGTATTTTCTATAAAAACAGTCCTTTGCATGATGGAGCAACTGTTATTAGAGATAATTTTGTTGTGGCAACTCGTGTGGTTTTACCGTTATCGAATGAGAAAATTCCTGCGCGTTTTGGATTGCGTCATAAAGCAGCAATTGGTGTTACAGAAAAAACAGATGCGTTGTGTTTATTAGTTTCTGAGGAGACAGGAGAAATATCGTATATAAAAGATGGGTCTTTTCAAATGTACACAGATTATAGCGAGTTGATTGAAAAAATAAAAGGCGACTTGAACTAAACCGCTTCTACACTACTAAATTGCTTTTCGTACAAATTTTTATAATATCCGTCAACCTTTTTCAGTAATTGTTTATGTGTTCCTTCTTCAACGATTAAACCTTTATCTATTACGATAATTTTATCGGCTTTTTTAATCGTTGCCAATCTGTGCGCAATTACAATTGACGTTCTTCCTTTAGTAATTGTGTCCGTTGCATATTGAATCATTTTTTCAGCATGAGAATCTACAGATGATGTTGCTTCGTCTAAAATTAAAATACTTGGCTTACTTACATACGCTCTTAAAAATGCAATTAATTGACGTTGACCAGAAGATAACATGGCACCTCGTTCTTTTACATTATAATGATATCCGCCAGGTAAAGTCATTATAAAATCGTGAATTCCGATTTGTTTCGCTGCTTCTTCAACTTCTTCAAAAGTGATGTTATCATCTTTTAAAGTAATGTTATTTAAGATGGAATCAGAAAACAAAAATACGTCTTGTAATACCACTGCAATTTGATTTCTAAGTGAATTTATTTCGTAGTTTTTTACAGAAACTTCATCAACACAAATTGTCCCAGAATTGATTTCATAAAAACGATTTATCAAATTGATAATTGTTGATTTCCCTGCACCAGTTGCTCCAACAATAGCAACAGTTTGCCCTTTTTCTACATTGAAAGAAATTCCTTTTAAAACTTCTTCGTCTTTTATATATGAGAAGCGAACATCTTTAAACGCTATTTTTCCTTGTAAATTATTTGCAAATATTGTTCCACTCTTATCAATACTACTATCTGTGTCCATCACACCAAAAACACGTTCGCCAGAAACAATCCCCATTTGAAGCGTGTTAAATTTATCCGCAATTTGACGTAAAGGTCTAAACAACATTTGCGTCATCATTATAAAGCTCATGATTTCTCCTGGCTCTACATTTACATTATTTACGGATTGTAAACCCCCATACCAAACTAATAATCCGATTGCAATTGACGATAAAATTTCTGCTACTGGAAAGAAAATAGAATAATACCAAACCGCTTTTACATGGGCTTTTTTATGTTTATCGTTTATTTCCATAAACTTTTCGTACTCTATTTTTTCTCTACTAAAAAGTTGTACGATTTTCATTCCTGTAACTCTTTCTTGCACAAATCCATTTAGATTTGCAACTTGAGTTCTCACTTCTTGGAACGTTGATTTTATTGCGATTTGAAATAGCTTTGTCGCATAAATTAAGATGGGTAAAACTGCTAACGCAATTAATGCCAATTGCCAATTCATTAAAAGCATTACGACAATTACTACCAACATTTTTAGAATATCGCTAATAATCATAAACAAACCTTGACTAAAAGAGCTCGCAATCGTTTCGATATCAGACACCACTCTTGTCACTAATCTTCCGACTGAAGTTGTATCGAAATACGACATTCTAAATTGCAAAATTTGTCTAAATATTTTCGCGCGCATATCTCTAATAATATGTTGACCAATCCAATTGGCAAAATAAATAAACAAGACTTGTAAAAACACTTCTGCGATTAAAACAGCAAGCATTAATAACGTGAAGTACAACAGTGTATCTTCACTTTTATTTGTTGTGAAATCCGCCACTGCTTCTTTAAGTAAATAAGGTCGATACGCAGATAAAAACGCCGTTGCAACAACTGCAACAGTTGCAATAATAAAATGAGTTCTATAACTTTTTGCAAAGCCTAAAATCCTCATAAATATTTTTGCATCAAATGCTTTTCCCGACTCTTTTTTACCCATAATTAATACGTGATTTCTGTTAAAAATAATCCTTTTGCAGGAACGGACAATCCTGCGTTAGATCTGTCTTTACTTAAAATAATATTTTTAAAATCTTCTTTAGTAATTTTATGTTTTCCAACATCAACCAAAGTACCCACAATTGCTCTTACCATATTTCTTAAAAAACGATTTGCCGTAATACGAAATACTAATTGGTTTCCGTCTTCAATCCAAACTGCTTTTGACACTTTACAGTTAAATGTTTTCACTTCTGTTTTTACCTTTGAAAAAGCTTGAAAATTTTCATGTTCTAACAAAATCTCTGCAGCTTCATTCATTGCTTTCACATCTAATTTTTGATGAAATAATTGCCAAGTTGTTTCCAACAAAAAAGGGTTTCTACCTAACCAAATTCTATATTCATAACTTCTAGCTATGGCGTCAAAACGCACGTGTTTTTCGTCATTTACTTTTTCAACTTCGTAAACAACAATATCTTCTGGCAAAATCGAATTTAATTTAAAAACAATGTTTTCAACCAAAATTGCATCAGAATCAAAATGTGCAAACATTTGTGATGCATGCACACCAGTATCTGTTCTACCAGCGCCAACAACAGTAACCTCTTCTTGTAAAACTACGCTAATCGCTTTATTAAGTTCTTCTTGAATTGAGTTTGCGTCTGGTTGAATTTGCCAACCATGATAGTTTTTACCTAAGTATGAAAGTTCTATAAAATATCTCAAAAAACTGTACTTTTGTGAGTATCAAAACTACATAAATTTATTTGGTTATAAGCATATTTAAATTGTGAAAAAGATTCTACTATTATCAGATACGCATAGTTATATAGATGCACAAATTATAAAATTTGTAAAACAAGCTGATGAAGTTTGGCATGCAGGTGATATTGGTGATTTAAAAGTTACCGATACTTTAAAATCTTTAAAACCTTTACGAGCCGTTTATGGGAATATTGATGATGCAACTGCACGATTAGAATTCCCTTTAGATAATAAATTTACTGTTGAAAATGTTTCCGTTTGGATAACGCATATTGGAGGTTATCCAAATAAATACAATCTAAGAATTAGAGAAGAAATACAACAAAATCCACCAAAAATATTTATTAGTGGACATTCTCATATCTTAAAAGTACAATTTGACAAAAAGTTGAATTCGTTGCATTTAAATCCTGGAGCTGCGGGAAACCATGGTTTTCATAAAGTAAGAACTATGATTCGATTTACGATTGACAAAGATCAAATAAAAGATATGGAAGTAATTGAGTTGGCTAAGCGTGGATAACTTCTTCTTTTTCTAAAATAGGCAATTCAATTTTAATTTTTGTTCCAATTGCTGCATTAGAATTAATATGAAATTCCCCTTTCATCATTTGTATTCTAGCATCAATTTTAACTTTTTCTTAAAAAAATAAAAAAGCGTAAAACGCAGATTTTCACTTTTAAAACACAAAAAAATAAAAAACCGAAGTATGAAACTTCGGTTTTATCGCACTAAATATACTAAGATGTTAGGTTTACCTTAACCTGTCTACAGATTTTACGAGATCTTCATCCTTTTTGATTGCTTTATTAGCCAAAGCTAATAATACAATAACTATTATAGGAATAAACATCCCAATACCCTTCTCCGAAACCGAAGCTTCTCCAGATACCGTTAGCGACACATATATAAGTACACCTAATAAATAGAAGTTGATTAACATATTTAAACGCCCCATTACAAATTGCAATTGTCTATTTTTAAATAAAAAAATAATTATTACAGAAAGTAATGCTGAAAGTAAATATGAAAAAAATATTGTCTTTATAAGTAAACTTGAATCATTTATTAAATCTGGCACAGAAACAATTTTTGTTGATTTTTCCGTCCATAAACTAAATACAAAAATTAACCCACCAGAAAATACAGCGGCACATAATAAATATAATGTTTGAATTCTTTGTATCATTAGTAATAATTGGATAGCAAAAGTAAAACTTTCTTTTTTTAAAAAGAAACATTGTAGTTAAAAATAATTACATATATTTGTTTATAATTCAACTACACAATAGTATTTGCACAAAGCAAAAATCAATACTGACTTAAGAAAAATTTAACTTATATTCTTAATCAAATTAAGAAAATTCCCACTATATTAATTTAACAATGTAAAAATGTTCGAAATCACAGAACTGAAAGCAAAAACTCTTACAGAACTTCAAGAGGTTGCTAAAACAATTGGACTAACCAAAACTAGTCAACTAAAAAAATTAGATCTTGTTTATCAAATCTTAGATACACAAGCTGCAAATCTTGCAAATCAAGAAAAACCTAAGACTGAAAAGCCAAAAAGGAAAAGAGTTGTAAAAAAAGTTATTCATAAAAAGCCTGAAGAGAGATCTGAAGAAAAAGTAACACCAACTCCAATTAGTCAAGAAGAAAAGATTGAGAAGCCAAAACCAACTCCAAGAAAAAAGGAAGTTGTTACAAAGCAAGAAGCTAAGGTTACTGAAGAAAAAGCAGCCTCAACAGAAGAAATTGTTACTGAAGAAAAGACAGAGCACAAAAAACCTGTTCACAATCATCAAAAACAGAAAAACAACAACCCTAATCAGAAGAACTTAAGAAACAACAATCAACAGAGAGAGAAAGTTTCTAAAGGAAATAAAAGTAACACTCGTTATAAAGATCCTGATTTTGAGTTTGACGGAATTATAGAAAGTGAAGGTGTTTTAGAAATGATGCCTGACGGTTATGGTTTCTTACGTTCTTCTGACTACAATTATTTATCATCGCCAGATGACATTTATGTATCACAATCTCAAATTAAACTATTTGGTTTAAAAACTGGAGATACTGTTTTAGGAAATGTTCGTCCTCCAAAAGAAGGTGAAAAGTATTTCCCTTTAATTAGAGTATCAAAAATTAATGGATTAAATCCAAATATTGTTAGAGATAGAGTTTCATTTGAACATTTAACCCCACTTTTTCCGCAAGAAAAATTCAACTTAACTGAAAAAGGAAGTTCTCTTTCTACAAGAATTATCGATTTGTTTTCTCCTATTGGAAAAGGACAACGTGGTATGATTGTAGCACAACCAAAGACTGGTAAAACGATGCTTTTAAAGGATGTTGCTAATGCAATAGCAGCAAATCATCCAGAAGTATACCAAATTGTATTATTAATTGATGAACGTCCTGAGGAAGTAACAGACATGAAACGTAATGTACGTGGAGAAGTTGTTGCATCTACTTTTGATGAACCAGCAGATAAGCACGTTAAAGTTGCTAATATTGTCTTAGAGAAAGCAAAACGTTTAGTAGAGTGTGGCCACGATGTTGTAATACTTTTAGATTCTATTACACGTTTAGCTAGAGCATACAATACTGTTGCACCTGCTTCTGGTAAGATTTTATCTGGTGGTATTGACGCAAATGCATTACACAAACCAAAAAGATTTTTTGGTGCTGCAAGAAAAATTGAAGGAGGTGGCTCTTTAACAATTATTGCGACAGCATTAACAGAAACTGGTTCTAAAATGGACGAAGTAATTTTCGAAGAATTTAAAGGAACTGGTAATATGGAGTTACAACTAGACAGAAATATTTCTAATAGAAGAATTTACCCTGCGATTGATTTAATTAAATCAAGTACACGTAGAGACGATTTATTATTAGATGCAAAAACAGTTCAAAGAATGTGGGTATTACGTAAATACCTTGCTGATATGAATCCTGTGGAAGCTATGGAGTTTATCAATGAAAGAATTAAGTTCTCTAAAAATAATGACGAATTTTTAATTTCTATGAATGGATAATTCATCAATATAAAAAGCATAAAAAAACCGAATCAAAATTGATTCGGTTTTTTTATTTGGTAAAGTTACTAATTACTCAATTCCGTAAAAAGCACCTCTATTGTCTTCTATTTCTGCAGCTTCTTTAATAGCGTTGTAAATCAAACCTGTTTGACCTTTTCTAGTACTTGCTATTCTGTTTCTGTAAGAATCATAATTTGGCAAAGCAATTGGCGCTTCTCTTTTTGAAACAACAAATGCAAAAACCCCTTTTGCTCCTTCTACATTATTAAAAAGCTTGTTTTCTTTAGCAGAATACATTGCTCCAACAACTTTAGGCTCAAAACCAACAGCAGTTATAATTGGTGATTGCATCGTAATTGCAGAAGCATCTCCAACAGTTTGTTTTGTTGCTTTTGCAATAGCAACTAAAGTTGAACCAACCATTGATTTATTAATGATTGCTGCTTTCTTTTGACTCATTAAAATAGGTCTAACAATATTTGTTGCTCTTGCAGCAGACATCAAACCTTTAAATGTTTTATTTGTAATTACTGCAACTACATGACCTCCATTTATATCAAATGTCTGATACGCTCCAATTTCATTTTCTTTTTTATGAGACCATGAAACAATGTTTCTTTCATTACCAATTCCAGGAACAGTTTCATCTAACATTTTTAAAGTTAATGCAGACTGAGCAGTTAAACCTTTTTCTTTAACAGCGTCATCAAATTTTGTTCCGTTAGATAAAGCTAAAGCAAAAGTTTGAGCATTTTGAAAAACAGTATTTTCAGTTGCTTCAGAGGCAACAATACTTCTTCCGTAAGTTACTAAATTAACAGCTTGCTGTTTGTTTTTACTTTCATCAATTCTAATAACTTGGTATCCAAATCTAGATTTAATAACCTTAACAGTACCTTTTTTAGTAAAGAATAAATAGTCCGCAAAATCTTTATCAAAATTCTCACTAAAAGCTATATCTTTTGTTATCCAACCGATATCTCCACCTTTATCTTTAGTTACATCATTATTCAATTCATCTGCAATAGTTGCAAACTTTGTTTTATTTCTTCTAACTAATTTAAAAATACTATCAGCAGATTTTTTTGCTTGCGCTTCTGTTTTTTTAGTATCAGGACCTGCAGATAAAGAACCAATAAAAGGTATTAAAATATGTGCTCCTTTTACAGAATCTGGAATTTGAACAACCTCATTGATTTTAGAAATTTTAAAATATCCTCTGTCTTTATAAGGACCGAAAACATCTCCTTTTTTTCCTTTAAAAACTTGTTCTGCAATTATAGGAGAAACTGTGTTTTTAAAATCATAACCATTAGTTAAAGCTAAATCAGAATCGTTATCAGCAAAAAACTCAGAATCGTTATCTGTATTTTTAAAACCTTTAACTCCGTCTTTATCATTTAATAAATTTCCTAGTTCTTTTTCGATTGCATTTGCATCAGCTTGTGTTGCAATAATATCAAACTTCACATATTTAATATCTGTAGAAGCTTCTACTTTAAATGATGATGGGTTTGCTTTGATATATGTTTCAATTTCTGATTTTGTTACCGTTACCAAACTATCTGCAACAGAAGAATAAGGAACATAAACGTACTGAGAAGTTATTTTTGTATTATCTGTTAAGTATTGTAATTCTCCTTCTTTTAAAGAAGCGCCAACACCTGCAGTAATTAAGTTGTTATACGTTGTAGTTTCTAACCCAGTTTTTAACTGTCCCATGAAGTTTGACCAAGCAGTCCAAGTCGCAGGGTCATCAGATTTAGCTAAAGCTAAAAACTCTTTTAATTTATTTTCATCAAACAAACCAGCAGCGTTTAAAAACTGAGGATTTGTTTTTACAGATTGATTTTCTAGAAGAGCACTCCAAACATCATTTTCTCCAACAGATATTCCTGCTGCAGACAATTGTGTTTTATAAATTTTTTCTCTTACTAAGTTGTCCCAAACGATTTTAGAAGCTTGCATATCCGTAAGTCCATTACCAACTTGCGCTTTATATGCTTCTAGAGCTTCGCTAAAATCTTTTCTTGAAATTACTTCTCCACCTACTTCTCCAACAGTGTTAACTTTTGTAGAATTGAAGAAATCTTGAATACTTGAAGGATCTAATACGAAAGCGAATAATGCCAATCCAATTACAAGGATTAAAGCCATTGAGCGCTCTCTAATTTTAGATAAAATTGCCATACGTCATTAATTTAATTATCAGGGAGCGAAAGTACAATATCAGTTTAAATAATACAACTGCTTAGCCACAATTATTTAAGAGTATTTTAGATTAATTCACCTAATCTTCTGTATTGCCAATTTGGAAGTGAATTTCTTCTATTTTTGAAGAACTTACTTTTAGAATTTTAATTACAAAATTTGCAATTCTTATTTCCTCATTTTCTTCTGGAATATTTTCTGTATGTTCAATAATAAAACCACCCAAAGTTTCGTAGGCCTCTTCCTTTGGGATGTTTAAACCATATTCCTCATTTAAATGATCTATTTCTAATCGTGCAGAGAAACGAAACTGCCTTTCGTTAATCTGTTCCTCTAATAATTCTTGAGAATCGTGTTCGTCTTCAATTTCGCCAAACAATTCTTCAACAACATCTTCAACAGTAATCATACCAGATGTTCCGCCATATTCATCTAAAACAATGGCAATACTTTTTCTTTTTTTGATTAAACTATTTAAAACATCATGTATAATCATTGACTCTGGAACAACCTCAATTGGTAAAATTACAGAACGAATTGTTTTTGGGTTTTTAAATAATTCGAATGCATTTACATAACCTACAATATCATCTAACGAGTTTTTATAAATCAATATTTTTGAAAAACCTGTTTCTACAAATATTTTTCTCAAATTCTGAATTCTTTCGTGAAAATCAACGGCAACCATTTCTGTTCTTGGCACCATAATCTCTCTTGATTTTACTTTATGAAAATCTAAAGCGTTCTGAAATATTTGAATTTCCGAATCAAAAACTTCATGAGAATTACTCGTTTCGATTTGCTCGTTGATATAGTCACCTAACTCTTCTCTACTAAATTCTGTTTGCTCTTCATCTTTATTAGTTCTAAAAAAAACTCGCAAAAAGAAATCAGATATAAAAGTTATAAATGATGAGAAAAAATGAAATATCACAAAGAAAAAATAAGCAGGAATTGCAAAATATTTCAATGCTTCGTTAGCGTAAACTCTAAAAATTGCTTTTGGTAAAAACTCTGCAGTTATCAAAATTAACAACGTAGAGATAACGGTTTGTATTAACAATATTGCAAATTCACTTAATGAATCAGCAGGTAAAAACCCTACTAAAAAATCGCCCATATAAATACTATAAATAACCAACGCAATATTATTACCAACCAACATTGTGGTGATAAATTTTGATGATTTATTAGTAAGTTTAGCGAGGATATTAGAAATAACGCTTTCTTTCTTTTTTTCTAATTCGATATGTAATTTATTGGCAGAAACAAAAGCGATCTCCATTCCTGAGAAAAATGCCGAGAGTAAAATTGAAATAACAATTATTGCTATTTGAGCTTCCATTTAAAGATTTACTGTTTGTTTCTTGTTTCTACCTTTTTTCTAAAATATCTTTTAAAGAAAAACACTAAGGTAATAAAAACTGCAAAACCTAACATTAAATAAGATTTTTCTCTGTCGTCATTCCAACCTAAAATTGCCTCAACTAAAAAGATAATTGCAATAATTAAATATGCATATTGTAAATATTTCCAAAGTGTATTCATTTTTATTCTTCTTTTAATAAGTGTTCACTAGATTGTTTTTTTGCTAAAAATTTAGATAAATCTTTCTTAGATTCAAAACCAATTCCTTTAATATCATTATCTGGTGAAATTAATCTAAATTTCTTTTCTGAGAAAAAATAATCTGTATTTTGATCCCAAAATAACTGATCTGTATATAATATTGAATTATCTGTATGATTTGTTATCACTACATTCCCTTTCAATTCTGTTATCAATGTTTTTGAATACGAAATAGAGTAATCTGCAATTATTGTCGTAGAATCTTTTCCATTATTATCAAATGAAATTAATTTTAATCCTTCAGGAAATTCGTTATAAGGATGTTCAACTCTATTGCTATAATCTTTTAATAATGGAGAAAATAATTTTGAAGTTGTTCTACCTGAGTCTCTGTAAATATGTGCGAATTCTTTTGTAACCCCAACTGGTAAATTCTTCGTAGATAAAAACTCATTTACTTTATTTGAAGTATTAGTACAAGAAAAAAACATTGCTACTAAACTAATAGTAACAATGCTTTTATATTTTTTATTTGAACTAAAATTCATTCTTATTTCTGTGGAACTTTTACAGTTTCATTAATCCAACATTTAATAGCAAATGGAGTTCCTGGTTTTATTCCTTTTGTAAAAATCAACTTCTTAGAAGGCTCTTGAGAAAGGTAATTTTTAATATATCTTGCTGCTCTTGAGGCAATACTTGGATCTACAGACGCTGCTCTTCTTGCTTTTCTTAAAGCTGCTGTATACACCATTCTTTGTTCAAATTCAGAACTACCACATGATGCAACACTATTTTTTGAAGCATATAAACCTGCAATCAACAAATATGCTTTACCCATAGTTGGTTTATTTTGAATTGCTTGATTTGCGTAATTTCTTGCTTGACTTCTTTTACCTTTTTTAGCAAATAATTGAGCAATTTTATATAAATTTTCTGCCTTTTTAAAAGCATCTGGCTGTTGATCTACAGCCTTTTTATAATATTCCATTGCTTCTGTTTCTTTTCCCTTCTTATATAGAATTCCTGCAAAAAACACTGATGCTTCTGGAGAAGGATCTGCAGCAACATAAGCTTCTACTAATGTTTCATATAATGGATCATCTGTACATTCTTTGTTATACATTCTAGAAACTGCTCTCTTTAACCATTTTCCGTTGGTTTTATTAGCCGGAAAATCTCTGTTATATAAAGGTATTAATCTATCACATGTAGATAAATCAATTATAATTTTATCTAATCCAGATTCTACTTGACCTAAAGCTTTTGAGTTTACAGAATAAGCTCTTAGTAATCTTTTTTCTCTACCTTCTAAAACCTCACCTTTATCTTCTTTAGCTTTTAATGGAATTAATTTCTTAGCATAATCATCTAACTTTTCTCCAACAGACTCTATAACGTCATCATACGTGTCAAATACTTTTTGCGGACTTGTATCTTTATTTCTATCAGTTACTCCTTGAAAATATTTATATAAATTTCTTACACCCATTCTATTTGGATCAATAGAATATGCTTTTTCTAATAATGCGAAAATCTCATCATCAGAACCAACTTTTTCCTTTGCCAA
>JAQXEU010000026.1 GCA_029250685.1 Polaribacter sp. | reverse complement strand
CATTTACAATTTGTAAATCCAAATTTGAATCCGAAAAACTATGATGAAGTTCCGGTTTTTATTCAATTAGGATATAATGTGCATGGTAACGAACCATCGAGTTCAGAAGCGGCATTATTAACTGCATATACATTAGTTGCATCAAACAATGCTGAGGTAACAAATTACTTGAACAAGTCGGTTATTTTTATTGATCCAACGATCAATCCAGACGGAAGAGACAGACATACACAATGGGCAAATCAGTTTAAAGCAAAGCAATTGGTTTCTGACAATACAGATGCAGAACATAATGAAGCTTGGCCAAGAGGAAGAACAAATCATTATTGGTTCGATTTAAATAGAGATTGGTTGTTAGGTGTTCATCCAGAAAGTCAAGGAAAATTAAAATGGATGCATTCTTGGTATCCAAATGTGGTTACAGATTTCCATGAAATGGGAACCAATAGCAATCACTTTTTTGAGCCGATGAAACCAATTGGTTCTTTAGATCCAATTATGCCAAAAGAAAATTACGAAGATTTAAATAATTTATTTGCGCCGTATTTTTCTAAAGCGTTGGATAAAATAGGTTCTTTTTATTACACCAAAGAATCGTTTGATGGTACGTATCCTGGTTATGGGTCTTCGTATCCTGATTTACAAGGAGGATTGGCATTATTATTTGAACAAGCAAGTTCTCGTGGACATGTACAAGATACAGATTACGGAAAAATTACTTTTGCTTTTACAATAAGAAATCAATACACATCTGGATTTGCAACCATAAAAGCTGCTGTTGAGAATAAAGCATTTTTAAGAAAATACCAACAAACATTCTTTAAAACAGCTATCAAACAAAAAGCTAAAACTGGTTTTGCTGGATATGAATTTGGAGACGATTATGATATGAATCGTAACAAAGCATTTGTTGAGCAATTATTATCACACAAAATTAAAGTTTATAAAAAAGGAAAAAAGTTTGTAGTTCCGTTAAAACAAGCACAGCACAGAATGGTGCAAACGATGTTTGAAACGTACAGTAAATATTCTGATAGTGTGTATTATGATGCATCGGCTTGGAGTGTTTCTAACTTTTACAATATGCAACACAAAGGATTGAAATCTGTAAAATTAGGAGCAGAAATCACATCTACAAACGGAATGGTAAACAACCCGAAAATCCAACGTGTAAATTACGCATACATTATAGATTGGGATGATTACAATACGCCAGCGGCTTTGTATTATATGCAATCTAAAGGATTGACAGTTGCATCAGCATTCAAACCTTTTACAATAAATACCTCAAACGGAAATAAAAATTTCAATTACGGAAGTTTACTAATTCCGATTAGCAAACAGAAAAAATCGAGTGCAGAAGTGTATCAAATAGTTTCAGCGGCACAAGCGAAATACAATGTTCCAATTTTCGGAACAAATAGCGGTTATAGCATTAAAGGAATTGACTTAGGATCTAATAATTTTAGAGCACTTTCTAAACCGAAAGTTGCGATGTTAGTTGGAGAAGGAGTGAGCTCTTTAGAAGCTGGAGAAGTTTGGCATTTGTTAGATACACGAGTTGATATGCCTATTTCAAAAATTAGAATGGCGAGTTTTAGAAGAGCAAATCTTGATAAGTATAACACGTTAGTAATGGTTTCTGGAAGTTACAGCGCTTTAGATTCAACTCAAATTAAAAGATTAAAAGATTGGGTTTCTAAAGGAAACACCATTGTTACAATTGCTGGAGGATCGCAATGGGCAATCAATAAAAAAATGGTCAAAGAAAGTTTGACTAAAAAGCCAAAGCCAAAATCAAAAGAGAAAGTTGAAACGAAAAGATTACCATACGTTGATAGAGGAGAAAATGGAGGTAGAGACAGAGTTGGTGGAATCATTTTAGAAGTAGATTTAGATGTAACACATCCT
The DNA here is from genome assembly GCA_029250685.1 of Polaribacter sp. GTDB lineage: Bacteria > Bacteroidota > Bacteroidia > Flavobacteriales > Flavobacteriaceae > Polaribacter. The sequence goes on along the minus strand of JAQXEU010000026.1, from coordinate 28,072 downwards.
TTAGGATTTGGTTATAGAACTACAAAAATGCCAGTATATAAAAATAACATGGTGTTTTTAGCGCCAAGTAAAAATCAGTATGCAACGGTTGCTAAATATTCTAAAAATCCACATATTGATGGATTTATCACAAAGAAGAATTTAGACACTTTTATCAGACCATCTGCATCATTATTGGTAAGTCCGATTGGTAGAGGTAGAGCAGTGCTATTTGCAGATAATCCAAATTTTAGAGGTGCTTGGTACGGAACCAATAAATTATTTTTAAACGCTTTGTTTTTAGGAAATAAATTTTAAAATCAACAAGAACTAAACCGATTTAATATGACTAGAAAAATCATAATCATCTTTGCATTCATTTTTAGTTTTCAAGGATTTTCTCAGAAGAAATATTTAGGAGACGGACCACATTCGCAATTAATTATTAGAGGCGTTATGTTGATTAATGGTGATGGTTCACCACCAAGAGGACCAATGGATATTGTTGTGGAAAACAACAAAATTGTCAACATGCAAATTGTTGGTTATCCTGGAGTAAAAATCAACGAAAGCAGAAGACCAAAGTTAAAAAGAGGTGGAAAAGAATTGGATGCAAACGGGATGTATTTGTTGCCTGGTTTCGTAGATATGCATGGACATATTGGAGGAGCTGCACAAGGAGCAAATCCAGAATATGTTTTTAAATTATGGATGGCTCATGGAATTACAACGGTTCGTCAACCAAGTGGACGAAATGCAATTCAATTGAAAAAACAAAGTGCTGCCAATAAAATTGTAGCACCTAGAATTTTTGAATATACAGGGTTTGGTTCTGGTTCTAAGAAACCTATCACTTCTCCAGAAGAAGCAAGAGCTTGGGTAAGAATGAATGCTAAAAATGGTGCAGATGGAATTAAGTTTTTTGGTGCGGAGCCAGAAATTATGGATGCTGCTATCAAAGAAAATAAAAAATTAGGATTGCGTTCTACTGCACATCACGCACAATTGAGTGTTGCTCGTTGGAATGTGTTGCATTCCGCAAGAGCAGGAATGACTTCAATGGAACATTGGTATGGTTTACCTGAAGCATTGTTTGAAGATAGAACGGTGCAAAATTATCCGCTAGATTATAATTATCAAAATGAACAACATCGTTTTGAGCAAGCTGGTAAATTATGGAAACAAGCAGCGAAACCATATTCTAAACATTGGAATAAGGTAATGAATGAATTATTGGCTCTTGATTTTACGTTAGATCCAACATTTAATATTTACGAAGCAAGTAGAGATTTACAAAGAGCTCGTAGAGCAGAATGGCACGAAACTTATACAATGCCAAAATTGTGGAAATTCTATGAGCCAAGTAAAATATCTCATGGAAGTTATTGGCATTATTGGGGAACAGAACAAGAAGTTGCGTGGAAAGAGAATTATAAATTATGGATGACATTCATTAATGAATATAAAAACAGAGGAGGCCGAGTAACAGTTGGTACAGATTCTGGATTTATTTATCAACTCTACGGGTTTGCGTATGCAAGAGAATTAGAATTATTACGCGAAGCAGGTTTTCATCCATTAGAAGTAATTAGAGCAGCAACCTTAAATGGAGCGGAAGCTTTAGGTTGGGATGATAAAATTGGTTCTGTACAAATTGGAAAATTAGCTGACTTTGTAATTGTGGAAGAAAATCCGTTAGTAAACTTAAAAGTGTTATACGGAACAGGCGCAATTAAACTAACAAAAGATAACGAAGTCGTTCGTGTTGGTGGTGTAAAGTACACGATTAAAGACGGAATTATTTACGACGCAAAACGATTGTTAGCAGATGTAAAGAAAATGGTTGATAAAGAAAAAGCTAAAACCAATTGGAAATTAAAACAACCGGGAATTAAATAAAAACTTATTTTAAACCAAACGAATATGAAAACTGCAATAAAAAACACATTACTTTTAGTATGCTTTGTCATTTTTACAAATGCAATTGTTGTTAATGATGGGTATCCCAAAAACCCAAATATTGATATTATCAATTACATTTTTAAAATTGAGTTGTCTGATACTACTGATGAAATTTCAGTTGACTTAACTGTAGATGTTCGCTTTGTTGGGAAAGGTGTCAAAAAAATGAGATTAGATTTAATTAATAAATCTAGTGAATTAGAAAATAAAGGAATGACTATTAGTAGTGTTACCTCAAATGGAAAACCATTAGAATACACTCACAAAAACGATGAAGTATTTATTCATTTGAAAGAACCATCTAAGAAAAATCAACGAGAGCAAATTGTTGTTAATTACAAAGGAATTCCTGCAAATGGTTTAAAAATCGGTGATAACATGCATGGAGATCGGACTTTTTTTAGTGATAATTGGCCAAATCGTGGACGTCATTGGTTAGCGACTGTTGATCATCCATCTGATAAAGCAATGTGTGAGTTTATTGTAACTGCGCCAGATCATTATCAAATCGTTTCAAATGGTTTGAAAATTGAAGAAACAAATTTAGATGATAATAAGCGACTTACGCATTGGAAACAATCTGTGCCAATTGCTTCTTGGTTATATGTACTTGGTGCAGCAGATTTTGCGGTGCAATATGTAGATGAATTTGATGGGAAATCAATTCAGACTTGGGTTTTTAAACAAGATAGAGATGCCGGTTTCTATGATTTTGCGATTCCAACTAAAAAAGCCCTAGAATTTTATAGTGAATATGTTGGTCCATTCTCCTATGAGAAATTGGCAAATATACAGTCGAATAGTGTAAGTGGTGGAATGGAAGCTGCTTCTGCAATTTTGTATAGCGCTAGTTCTGTAAAAGGAGATCGAAATACGCGTTGGAGAAATGTTGTTATTCATGAAATTGCGCATCAATGGTTTGGTAATGCTGTTACTGAATATGATTGGGATGATATCTGGTTGAGCGAAGGTTTTGCAACGTATTTTACCTTGCTTTTTATTGAGCATGAATACGGACGTGATGCTTTTGTTGATGGATTGATATCGAGTCAGAAAAGAGTAGATGCTTTTTATGAAAAAAATCCAAAATACACCATCATTCATGACAATTTAAAAGACATGAAAGATGTGACGAGTTCTCAAACCTATCAAAAAGGAAGTTGGATTCTACATATGTTACGAGGTCTGGTTGGAACAGATACTTTTTGGAAAGGGATTCAGATATATTATAAGAAATACCAAGATTTAAATGCAACAACAGCTGATTTTAAGAGCGTTATGGAAGAAGTTTCTGGGAGAGATCTAACCGTCTTTTTTGAGCAATGGTTATATAAGCCAGGAACGTTAAATTTAAAAGGAAACTGGAAGTACAATAAAAGAAAAGGAGAAGTAACGGTAGAGTTCAATCAAGTGCAGAAAGACGGAAGTGTCTTTGAAATGCCACTAGAAATTGAACTGGATTTTGGAAATAATAAGAAACAATTAGAAGTAATTCAACTAAAAGGAACATCTAATAGCTTTCAAATAAAAGTAGTTTCTGAACCAAAAAGTATTATCGTAGATCCTAATTTATGGGTATTAAAAACGTTGGATTTTAAGCAAAAATAAAAGAGTTGAATAAGATTGTGAGGTTAACCACAAACCTTACAATCTTCTTTTTCTTGAATTTCTCCAATCAATTTACCTTTGTCGTTTAAGACATAACCACAACAATCCATAAAACCTTGTGCAATTAGCTTTCTTGCGCGTTGAATTTGTGATTTTGTAGTTGGTAAACTTTGTTTTAATTGTGTGGCAACTTCTTGTTGTTTCAATCCTTTAATATCTGATAAAAATAAAGGATCACGATATTTCTTAGGTAAGTTTTGTAGAATTCCACGCAAGCAATCTTTCTCAGTATGAACGTTTTCTTGAATAATCGTTTCTGATTCAAAATTGGCAATTTCAAAAGTCTGATTTGTAGCTTTCCAATAATCTAAAATTGAATTTCTTGCTACAGTAAAACACCATGATTTAAGCTTCGTAATGTCTTTTAAGGTATGAAGTTTTGTGTGAATTTTGATGAATGTATCCTGTAAAATATCATCAGTAATGGCAGTGTCTTTTACTTTGCTGATGATAAATCTTTTTAAGTCGTCAGAATAAGTTGTCCAAACTTGTTTTGTAGTCATTCTTGGTCAATATTATGTCAGTTCGAGCGCAGTCGAGAACTATTAAAACCTTTCGACTGCGCTCAAGGTGACATTTGAGTTAACAATTACAATTGCTACAAGTGCAGTTCTCGCAAGTACAGTTTGCACAACCTCCTGTTTTACATCCATCACAATTACAAGTGCATTCGTTTTTATTTTTCATGATATTTAATTTTTAGGTTCATCTAGTAGACTTAAAATACTTAAAAAAGATGCAAAAAAATAAATTTTTACGTATCTTTATATAGGTTATGAAGTCTAAATTAATGCAATTAAATATAGAAAAATTATGATTAAAAAAGAAGTATTAACTTTAATAATTTCAGAGCAAGAAAAGCTTATAAAAGATATAGAAAAATCAGTGAATAGGTATAGGTCTGCTTCAGATTTAGATGAATCAGATACGTTAGATCCTGAGGATTATTCTCATCAAGAAGAAGCTAAAGATATGCAGTTAAGATTAGAACAGCGTTTAATTGAAGAAAAATTTGAACTAGAACATCTTAAAAAATTTAAAAATAAAAAGATAGCTGTTTTAGATCACGGCGCATTGGTTGAAACGGATGAACATTATATTTATATTGGAGTTTCTATTGCACCTTTTAAGTTTGAAAATAAAACAATTGTTTGTGTTTCTAAAAACACACCAATTGTAGCTTCATTAAAGAATAAATCTATAGGAGAATTGGTCAAAATAGGAGAAAATAATTTTACAATTAAAAGTATAAGTTAAGTATATAATTAATAAAAAAAACCGAAGTTTAAACTTCGGTTTTTTTTTATTTCTATTGATTTTGTAATATTCTATATAATTACATGTTTCTTCTATACTGTCCACCAACTTTAAACAACGCTTCAGTGATTTGTCCTAAAGAACAATATTTTGTTGCTTCCATTAATTTGTCAAATAAGTTTTCATTCTGAATAGCTGCTTCTTGTAAAATTGCAATTTGAGCAATAACTTTATCAGGATTTGCTTTATTTAATAATTCTTTAGTTTGAATCTGAAATTGTTTTTCTTCTTCAGTGGCTCTAATTACTTCTGCAGGTTGAACCGTTGGAGAACCTTTAGAGCTCAAGAATGTGTTTACGCCAATAATTGGAAACTCTCCCGTATGTTTTAGTGTTTCGTAATACAAACTTTCTTCTTGAATTTTAGAACGTTGATACATGGTTTCCATCGCTCCTAAAACACCACCACGTTCTGTAATTCTGTCAAATTCTAACAACACGGCTTCTTCTACTAAATCAGTTAATTCTTCAATAATAAATGAACCTTGAATTGGGTTTTCATTTTTCGTTAAGCCTAATTCTTTATTGATGATTAACTGAATTGCCATCGCTCTTCTTACAGATTCTTCTGTTGGTGTTGTAATAGCCTCATCATATGCATTGGTGTGCAAAGAGTTACAGTTATCGTTGATTGCGTATAACGCTTGTAACGTTGTCCTAATATCGTTAAAGTCAATTTCCTGCGCGTGTAAAGAACGTCCAGAAGTCTGAATATGATATTTCAACATTTGAGCTCTCGGATTTGCACCATATTTATTCTTCATCGCTTTTGCCCAAATTTTACGAGCAACTCTACCAATTACTGAATATTCTGGGTCAATTCCGTTTGAGAAAAAGAACGATAAATTCGGTCCGAATTTATTAATATCCATTCCTCGTGATAAATAATATTCAACGTATGTAAATCCGTTTGATAATGTCAACGCTAATTGTGTAATTGGATTTGCACCAGCTTCTGCTATATGATATCCAGAAATAGAAACCGAATAGAAGTTCTTCACTTGTTTTTCAATGAAATATTCTTGAACATCACCCATTAAACGCAGTGCAAATTCTGTTGAGAAAATACAGGTGTTTTGTGCTTGATCTTCTTTTAAAATATCAGCTTGAACTGTTCCCCTAACTTGTGCTAAAGTGGTTGTTTTTATTTGTTGATATACATCAGTAGGTAAAACTAAATCTCCAGTTAAACCAAGTAACATCAGGCCTAAACCATCATTCCCTTCAGGTAAATGGCCTTGATAAGTTGGTCTTTCTAATCCTTTTGAATCGTAAACCTCTTTAAATTTCGCCTCAACAGTTTTTTCTAATTTATTTTCTTTAATGTATTTCTCACAATTCTGATCGATTGCCGCATTCATAAAGAAACCTAACAACATTGGTGCTGGACCGTTAATTGTCATAGAAACGGAAGTCATTGCGTGACTTAAATCGAAGCCTGAATATAATTTCTTAGCATCGTCTAAACAGCAAATTGAAACTCCTGCGTTTCCAATTTTACCGTAAATATCTGGTCTTTCTCCAGGATCATTTCCGTATAAAGTAACAGAATCAAAAGCTGTTGATAAACGCTTTGCGTCCATTCCTAAACTTACGTAATGAAAACGTCTGTTTGTTCTTTCAGGGCCACCTTCACCAGCAAACATTCTTGTTGGATCTTCCCCTGTTCTTTTAAAAGGATACAATCCTGATGCAAAAGGAAATTCTCCAGGAACATTTTCTTGTAAATTCCAACGTAATAAATCTCCCCAAGCTTTGTATTTTGGTAAAGCTACTTTAGGTATTTGAGAATGTGAAAGTGATTCACTGTGTGTTTCTATGTTGATTTCTTTATCACGTACTTTAAACGTATAAATGGGGTTTTTATACTTAGCTACTTTTTCGCTCCAGTTTAAAATAACTTCCCAATTATGTGGGTCTAAATTTAGTTTTACTTTGTCGAATTGTGCTAATAAAAGTTTTGCGAAACCTTTTTCATTACTCTGAACTTGTTCTAGAATTCCCTCTTCATTCAATCCAGTTTTTTGAATTTCTACAGTTGAATTTGTGATCGATTCAATTGTTTGATGAATTCCATATAGTTTTTGAGCAACGATAACTTGATCGTCAACTTTTTTGTCGTACGCTCTATTGCTTTCTGATATTTCTGATAAATAACGAACTCTGCTTGGCGGAATTACAAATATCTTTTCAGACATTTCTTCTGTGATTTCCAGGCTCGTTTTTAAATCTGCATTTGTTTTTTCAACCAATTTATCCATAATACGTTTGTATAACGTATTCATTCCTGGATCATTAAATTGCGATGCGATTGTTCCAAAAACAGGCATGTCATCCATATGAACATCCCATAAGTTATTATTTCGCATGTATTGTTTTTTTACATCACGAATGGCATCTAAAGCACCTCTTTTATCAAATTTATTGATAGCAACTAAATCTGCAAAATCTAACATGTCGATTTTCTCTAATTGTGTTGCAGCTCCAAATTCAGGAGTCATTACATATAAAGAAGTGTCAGAATGCTCTATGATTTCTGTATCTGATTGACCAATTCCAGAGGTTTCTAAAATGATTAAATCAAATTCTGCAGCTTTTAAGACTTGCACAGCTTCGTTTACATATTTTGATAACGCTAAATTAGATTGACGTGTTGCTAAAGAACGCATATAAACACGATCGTTCTTAATAGCATTCATTCTAATTCTGTCACCTAAAAGGGCACCGCCAGTTTTTCTTTTTGATGGGTCAACAGAAATTAATCCAATTGTTTTTTCTTTTATTTCAATTAAAAAACGACGAACTAATTCATCTACTAAAGAAGATTTTCCTGCTCCACCTGTTCCTGTAATTCCTAAAACCGGAGTTTTAGAATTTTTATTTTTCTCATGAATAGCAGCTAGGGCTTCTTTTGCAACTTCAGGGAAGTTTTCTGCAGAAGAAATAATACGCGCTATACTTCCAATCTCTTTTTTTGATAAATTATTAATTTCATCATTTAAAACATCACCAATAGCAAAGTCAGAAGTTTTAACCAAATCATTAATCATTCCTTGTAAACCTAATGCTCGACCATCATCTGGAGAATAAATACGTGTAATTCCGTAATCCATCAATTCTTTGATTTCTTCCGGAAGAATTACACCACCACCGCCACCAAAAATCTTGATGTGCGTTGCCTCTTTTTCTTTTAATAAATCATACATGTATTTGAAATACTCGTTATGACCTCCTTGATAAGAAGTCATTGCGATAGCATTTGCATCTTCTTGAATTGCACAGTTTACAACTTCTTCAACAGATCTATCATGTCCAAGATGTATTACTTCAACTCCAGTTGATTGAATGATTCGTCGCATAATATTTATGGCTGCATCGTGTCCGTCAAATAATGAAGCGGCTGTTACTATTCTAACTTTATATTTTGGTTTGTATGGTGCTATTTGTTCCATTCGAAAAAAATCTAATTTTAAGTGAGCGCAATTTACGGAATTCTTAAAAAATAATTAGATTCTTAGATGATTTTTAAAAACAATAAATATATTGGTATGTTTTTTGCTAATTATGTATTGGTAACTCTAAAAGCTTTCTGATGAAAAAACTAATTATATCATTCTTGTCAATCTGTTTGTTTGCTTCTTGTAGTAGTGTAAGTGTTGTTGCAGATTATGATTCTAAAACCGATTTCACTAATTTTAAAACATTCGCTTTTTATAAAAAGGGAATTGACAAAGCAAAAATTTCTGACTTAGATAAACGTAGAATTTTAAAAGCGATAGAAGCTGAATTACTCAATAAGGGATTAAAGAAATCAGAAAACCCAGATATGCTGGTGAGTATTTTTGCGAAATCTAGAAAAAAAGTAAGTGTAAATTCTAGGTTTGATAATCGTATTTTATATTATCCATCTTATTATTACGGAAGAGAACGATTACGTGTTACAAAATATACAGAAGGAACTTTATTTGTTGATTTTATTGATGTAAAAAACAAAAAATTGATTTGGCAAGGAATTGGTTCTGGTGCATTAGGTGCCAAAACTGGACCAAGAAAAGCAGAAAGAATACAAACATTTGTGCATGATATAATTGATAAATATCCAGTAAAAACAGAAAAATAAAAATTTAAACGCTTCCTTAGAGCGTTTTTTTTATGTTAATTTTGCAACATGTTTAAACCACGAATTGAATTAGAGCCAGATGATTTTTATTATAACGAACAAGGCTATAAAGTATTCACAGAAAAGTACCATTTAAAAAGAGGTCATTGCTGTAAAAGTGGATGCAAACATTGCCCGTATGGCTACGATAAAAAAACAGACACTTTTAAATAATTCAAATTATTTACCTGTAAATCAAATAATTGTGTAACTTTATAAGGCAAAATAAACAAAAATGTCTCGCATAAGTCAGTTAACACAATACAGGAAGCATCTTGAAGAAAGATATAAAAAGTTGGTAGAGCAATCTAGTGATTACAAATATATTGATGAAACTAAAAGCGATAGAGCTGCATTTAAGGCGATGAAAATTCGTAATAAATTAAATAGGATAAACTATTTAAACAAAGAGTTTACACATCTAGTTTCTTAGAATATTTTCCATTTCTAGTTGTAGTTCTGCTGCTTTTTTCTCAGCCTCTTTAGCAAAGTTTTCATCATTTGATGCATAAATAATTCCGCGAGAAGAATTAATTAAAAGGCCAATGTTTTCCGATAATCCATACTTACAAACATCTTGTAAATTTCCGCCTTGAGCTCCAACTCCAGGAACTAATAAAAATGAATTCGGAACTATTTTTCTAATTTCTTTAAAATATTTGGCTTTAGTTGCTCCAACAACATACATTAGGTTTTCAGAGTTTTTCCAAGATTTAGAAACTTCTAAAACCTCTTTGTACACTTCTTTATTATCTATTTTTTTTGTTTGAAAATCAAAAGCACCTTCGTTAGAGGTTAATGCTAACATGATAGTATGTTTGTCTTTAAACGCTAAAAAAGGTTCTACAGAATCTTTTCCCATATAAGGAGCAACTGTAACTGAATCAAACGCTAAATCTTCAAAAAAGGCTTTAGCGTACATTGAAGAAGTGTTACCAATATCACCACGTTTAGCATCTGCAATTGTAAAGATTTCTGGGTAATTTGTATTGATGTATTGTATTGTTTTTTCTAACGATTTCCATCCTTTTATCCCGTAAGCTTCATAAAAAGCGGTATTTGGTTTGTAAGCAACACACAAATGATGCGTTGCATCAATAATTGATTTATTAAAAGCGAAAATTGGATCTTCTTCTTTTAATAAATGCGATGGAATTTTAGTTAAATCAACATCCAAACCAATGCATAAAAATGATTTTTTAAGATGAATTTGTTTTACTAATTGTTCAGTTGTCATGTTGTGTGTTAATAGCGTTGTGCAAATGTACTTATTTTTGATAGTTTATTTATATTTGTTTTAAAGCTAAAAATATTTTTTCTTTGATTTTTTGTAAGAAATCACATTGATTATTGACCAAACTGCAAACTATATTCATGCTTAAAAAATCTTCTTTTTTAGTTCTAATTTTATTTGTTTTTGTTGGTTGTGATTTTAATTCACCAACTAATTTTACTGAAAAAGCAATGAACGATTCTTTTTTTGATGTCAATAATAAATCGATTGAATTAAAAGAGATTTTAAACAATCATAAGGAGCAGAAAATTTTGATAAATGTTTGGGCTTCTTGGTGTAGAGATTGCGTTGTTGGTTTTCCAAATTTAAAAGAATTTCAGAAGAATAATCCAGCAGTTAAATATGTTTTTTTATCTACCAATAGAAGTGTTTTTAGTTGGAAAAAAGCAATCAAAAAATACGACATAAAAGGAGAACATTATTATATGAAAAATGGGTTGAATAGTGATTTTGGGGATTTTCTAAATTCAAATTGGATTCCGAGGTATTTGGTAGTGAATGAAAACGGAACAATAGATTTATTTAAAGCTAAAAAGATTACCGATAAAAGGATAGTTGAAGCCTTAAAAAAATAACGTATTTTTGCAGTGTTTAAAGCTAAAATAGTACAAATGAGAAGTAAAATTGTTGCAGGAAACTGGAAAATGAATAATGATTGCAAGCAAACTAAAAGCTTGGTGAAAGGAATAAAAAAGACAATTAAAAAACTCTCTTTAGAGAACACAAGAGTTCTTGTGGCTCCAACATTTGTAAACTTAAGTGCAGCTGCTAAAAGAGCGATAAAATCAAAAATTGAGGTTGTTGCACAAAACATGCATCAAGCAAGTAACGGAGCTTTTACAGGAGAAATCTCTGCTGATATGTTAAAAAGCATCGATATAAAAACTGTAATTATTGGTCATTCAGAAAGAAGATCAATATTCGGAGAAACAGATGAGCTTCTTGCTAAAAAAGTAAATACTGCTATAGAAAAGGAGTTAGAAGTAATTTTCTGTTTTGGAGAACAATTAGAAGATAGAAAGTCTGATAATCATTTTAATGTAGTGAAAAATCAATTAGAAAAAGGATTATTTCATTTAGAATCTATTGCTTGGAATCATATAGTATTAGCATATGAACCAGTTTGGGCAATCGGAACTGGAGAAACTGCAAGTCCAGAGCAAGCACAAGAAATGCATGCTTTTATCAGAAATTTATTAGAAGAAAAATACAATACAAGTGTTGCTGATACTACTTCAATTTTATATGGTGGAAGTGTAAAGCCTTCAAATGCAAAAGAAATTTTTTCGAAAGAAGATGTTGATGGTGGATTAATTGGTGGAGCTTCTTTAAAAGCAGAAGATTTCGTAGAAATTATTAAAGCAATTTAATGGATAATATTTACATAGAATACATTTTTGAAGTTGAGCCAAAAGAACCTGCTACAGAAATTTTAATTGCAGAATTGGGTTTCGCAGGATTTGAGAGTTTTGTTGAAAACGAAAATGGAGTTACCGCATATATCCAAAAAGAAGATTGGAATTCAGAAATTTTAGAAAATATTTCTGTGTTAAGTTCTGATGAGTTTTCTATCAGTTTCTCTAAAAAAGAAATTGCACAAACGAATTGGAATAGTGAATGGGAAAAGAATTTTGAAGCAATTCAGGTTGATGATTTGGTAAGTATTCGAGCACCATTTCATGAAGATAAAAAATTACAATACGATATTATCATCGAACCAAAAATGAGTTTTGGAACGGGTCACCATGAAACAACACACATGATGATTCAACATTTGTTGACATTAGATTTAGAAAATAAATCAACTTTAGATATGGGTTGCGGAACAGGAGTTTTAGCAATTTTAGCTGAAATGAAAGGCGCAAAACCATTAGACGGAATTGATATCGACAATTGGTGTTATTTAAATTCTATTGAAAATGCAGAGCGAAATAATTGTAAGCATATTACGTTTTATGAAGGCGACGCAAGTTTATTGTCGGATCAAAAGTATGATGTAATTATTGCAAACATCAATAGAAATATTTTGTTGAATGATATGAAAACGTACACAAACTGTCTGTTAGAAAATGGCGTTTTGTTGTTAAGTGGGTTTTATAAAGAAGATATTCCGACGATTGATGCAGAAGTTTCAAAGCACGGATTGCAATTACAAAAGACAATTGAAAGAAATAATTGGGTTTCTTTGAGATATTTTAAAGCATAATTGTATATTTATTTTTCAAAATGAGTACAAAAGAAAAAATACAAGAAGAAGTTGATGTTCTGGAGAAGGAGGTAAATCAACATGAAATCGTTTTGTTTAATGATGATGTAAATACATTTGACCACGTTATTGACTCTTTAATTGATGTTTGTGAGCATACATTAGAGCAAGCAGAACAATGTTCTATTTTAGTGCATTACAAAGGAAAATGCACCGTAAAAACGGGTGAATATAAAGATTTAAAACCTAGATGTTCCAAATTACAACAGTTAGGTTTATCAGCTGAATTAGTTTAATATGACAAATGTATTTTTATATTACGATTTCAATACTTTCTTTAAAGACGAATCTGATGCTTTCTCTGGAAACGAGATTTGTTTTAGTGAATTAAATTCTGAGCATTTTTTAATTTTTGAAAAAAATGCAGAAAATTATAACTTGTATATTTCTAAATACAAATCAAAAAAAGAGGTCGGTAAAAATAAACCCGAACTTCTTGAAATGATTATCGAAAATTACGACAAAAGTATACCTGAACATCGCGTTGCGATAAGAAGGTATTTTGAATAAGATTAAGACTACTCTCCCGAATTTTTAATTTTAATTGTGACTTTTTAAAAGTTACAGTGTCTTATTAATGTAAAACAAAATTAAAAATGAGTTTTCAAAGCAAAAAAAGATATTTAACAATTGCAATAATTATTATCACGTTGCAAACATATGCGCAAATGGTTCCGCCCCCAATTCCGCCACCGCCACCTCCAGGTTTACCAATAGATGATGGAGTGGTGTTTTTATTATTGGCAGGATTGGTTTACGCAGTAAAAAATATAATTAGTAGAAACTAATTTAAAGATTAAGTTTGGTTAGATGAAGAGCCTTTTAAACAGAAATGTTTGGAGGCTTTTCTATTTTTATAAATTTTGCAAATAAAAAAACGCATCAATATTGATGCGTTTTTTAGTGACCATGATAGGATTCAAACCTATAACCTCTTGAGCCGTAATCAAGTGCGCTATTCAGTTGCGCCACATGGCCGTAAGCGGCTGCAAATATAGTTTCTATTTTTTAATTTTAAAAGCCTATTCTGCTATTTCTTTTTTAAATTCCTCAATGATTTCTGTTGCTTTTTCTAAGTCAGATTTATAAATAAATAATTCAACAGAATTACTTAAAGCGCCAAAACCTGCAAGATTACCAGAGCTAACATGATCTTTAATTAAAGAAGGGATTTTTTCTGTGTCCAGCAAAAAACTTAAACGATTAACTAAGACTGATGTTCCGCTGTATACTTTAATGTGTTCTTTTTCCATATAGTTGTTTTATTTTAAGGATTGCATAGTAACGTAAGCACGCCAACCAATAATTACCAATTGCATTTTTGATGCTTTGCTGATGTCTAATTGCTTTTTCGTAAATGAAGGTAAAACCGCTTTATTTACTTTTGCTACTATTTTAAAAAATGATTTTTTCATCTGTATTAAATATATGAATTTTGATATTGAAATCAAAATTATTTCACCTTCATTTTAATTTCAATAACTCCGTTTTTTCCTTTTTTGCCATACTTGTTAATGGCTGATTTTCCTTTTAAAACATGAATAGATTCAATACTGTTTGTGTTTATGTTTTTAAAGTCTCCAGAAGAAGTGATTTTTCCGTCAACAACATAAATTGGTTTTTTGTCATTCTTAGAGTTAAAATGAATTTGTTTATTGCCTGCTTCTGTAAAAGTGAATTTGTTATTTAAACTTTTAGTTGCAGTAATTATTCCGTTTACTTCTACTATCTTAATATTGGGAATCAGTAGGTTTTTTTGATTCCATTCACCAGAATATTCACTTTTTTTATTTTTTAGTGTTATGCTGATGCTTATTATTTCTTTGTTGGAGTTGTATTTTAAATTAGCATAACTAAAAAACACACCTTGACGCTCAAGGTTGTGTTTTATGTCATTTAATTCTTCTTTAGTGCTGTTTTTAGTAATAAACTCTTTTACTCCTTCATAACGTTGTAGAAGGTATGCTTTTTTCTCTTGAGCAGTTATGCTGTTGCTGAAAAATGAAGCAAAAAAGAAAAGAGAAATTATTGAAAATATGTATTTATTTTTTTTCACGATGGGAATGATATTTATATCAATTTTATTTTGAATGGTAAAAATAAATTTTTAAAAACGAAAAAAAGAGAAATCACTTTAAAAAAAGTCTAATTACCCTATCTTCGCGTAAAAATTAATATATGGAGTTTTTGTATATAATCTCAGGATTAGTTTTCTTAATTGTTGGAGGTAATTGGCTGTTAAAAGCAGCTGTTGGATTGTCTTTAAGGTTAAATATTCCTAAGATTGTAATTGGTATGACGGTTGTTTCTTTTGCAACATCAGCGCCAGAATTAATCATTAGTATTAAATCTGCTTTAGACGGGTTTCCGGATTTAGCTTTAGGTAATGTTGTCGGTTCTAATATTGCAAATTTAGCGTTGGTTTTAGGAATTACAATTACGCTCTCTAAAATCGATGTTCAAAAAAGTTTTTATAAAACAGATTGGCCAGTCATGATGATTGCATCTGGGCTGTTGTTTTATTTTTTATATAACGATTCAATGATAGATTTTAAAGAAGGAGCAATAATGTTCTCTTTCTTAATTATCTTTTTAGTTTATTTATTGCGTTTTCAAAAGAAAGCAGCAGTTATTGATGAAATGCCAGAAGATGATGAAGAGTTGTCTTGGGTAAAAACAATATTCTTTTTTGCAATTGGTGGAGTAGGATTGTGGTCTGGTTCAGAATTGCTGATTAAAGGAGCTGTGGATTTAGCGACAGATTTTGGAGTAAGTGAAAGAATTATCGGTGTAACTGTTGTTTCTATCGGAACAAGTATTCCGGAGTTAGCAGCGTCAATTATTGCTGTATTAAAGAAAGAAAAAGCAATTTCTTTGGGTAATTTAATTGGTTCAAATGTCTTTAATATTTTAGCGGTATTAGGAATTACTTCAATGATAACACCAATTCAATTAAACGATGTTGAATTGTTGAATTATGATATTTTTTGGATGTTAGGAATTTCATTCTTAGTATTTCCGTTAGTGTTTTTTCCAAGAAAATTAAGATTAGATTGGAAAGATGGATTTATTTTATTGATCCTTTATGGAATATTTGTCTTTACCACGATTCAATAAAAAAAGTAATAAAATTATAGCAAAAAAAACCTCGATAATTATCGAGGTTTTTTGTTTTATGAATTAATGCGAGTTATAAGTTCTCACAAACTGGTTTAACAGTTCTGATAATTCTTCCTGCAATTTTATAAGGATCTCCATTTGATGCTGGTCTTCTGTCTTCTAGCCAGCCTTTCCAGCCTTTTTCAACTGTGATAATTGGAATACGAATTGAAGCACCTCTATCAGAAACACCATAAGTGAAATCAGAAACGTGAGCAGTTTCGTGTAGTCCTGTTAAACGTTCATCGTTATTAGCTCCATAAACGTCCATGTGTTTTTTAGTTACTGGTCTAAAAGCTTCACAAATTTGCTCGTAAATTTCTTTAGATCCACATGTTCTCAATGTTGTATTCGAGAAGTTTGCGTGCATTCCAGATCCATTCCAATCTCCTTTTACAGGTTTTGGATGATACTCAATATAGTAATTGTATTTTTCAGTTAATCTGTCTAATAAATAACGAGCAACCCAAATTTCATCTCCGGCTTTTTTTGCTCCTTGAGCAAATAATTGAAACTCCCATTGTCCTGGTGCAACTTCTTGATTGATTCCTTCAAAATTTAATCCTGCTTCAATACATAAATCAGCATGTTCTTCAACAAAATCTCTTCCCCAAGTATATCTTCCTCCAACAGAACAATAGTATTTTCCTTGTGGTCCAGGAAAACCACCACGTGGAAAACCTAAAGGTAAATCTGTTTTTGCATCCATCAAGAAATATTCTTGTTCAAATCCAAACCAAAAATCATTATCGTCATCATCAATTTTAGCTCTTGCATTAGATTCATGTGGAGTTCCATCAGCTTTTAAAACTTCAGACATTACTAAGAATCCGTTTTTTCTTGTTGGATCTGGAAAAATAGCAACTGGTTTTAATAAACAATCTGATGCACCACCAGATGCTTGTTCTGTAGAGCTTCCGTCGAATGACCAAACAGGACAGTCTTCTAATTTACCACTAAAGTCATTTTCAACTTTGGTTTTACTTCTCATGTTTTGAGTAGGTTCATGGCCATCTAGCCAAATATACTCTAGTTTTGATTTGCTCATTGTACTGTTTTTTTATTTGTAATGAATAATTTCGAAACAAAAGTATATAAAAATATATTTACCCCCTAAATTTTTGGGGGTGAATATGTAATATTGTTAATTAATTGTATTTTATGTTAATAAAAATAGGGGTCAATATGTTTTTAATCTATAATTATCGTTATTTTTGTTAAAAAATAAATAAAATGTCTACAATCCGTTTTAATGCACTTAAAGAAACACTAAATAGAGTTCCTTTAGAAATAAATGAAGAAGAAAGAAAGTCAGAAGTTTTTGGTAGAAATGTTTTTAATGAGCATGCGATGCGTCAGTATATGACAAAAGAAGCATATCAAAGTGTAATGGATGCGAATGAGTTTGGAAAAAAAATTGATAGAAATGTTGCAGACCAAGTTGCAGCTGCAATGAAAGATTGGGCATTATCAAAAAAAGCGACACATTACACACATTGGTTTCAGCCATTAACAGGTGCAACAGCAGAAAAGCATGATGCTTTTTTCGAAACAATTGGAAGCGGAAGAGCAATGGAGAAATTTGGAGGTGGAGAATTAGTGCAGCAAGAACCTGATGCTTCTAGCTTTCCAAATGGTGGAATTAGAAACACTTTTGAAGCAAGAGGTTATACTGCTTGGGACCCAACTTCGCCAGCTTTTATTTATGGAACAACATTATGTATTCCTACAATATTTGTTGCCTATACTGGAGAAGCATTAGATAATAAAGCGCCGTTATTAAGAGCTTTACAAGCAATGGATTCAGCAGCAACAGCAGTTTGTAAATATTTTGATAAAAACGTAACTAAAGTAAATGCATCATTAGGTTGGGAGCAGGAATATTTTTTAATTGATTCTGCATTGGCAATTTCTAGGCCAGATATTAACTTAACTGGAAGAACTTTATTAGGACATTCTCCTGCAAAAGGACAGCAGTTAGATGATCATTATTTTGGTTCAATTCCTCGTAGAGTTTTAAGTTATATGCGAGATTTAGAACAAGAATGTATGTTGTTAGGTATTCCTGTTAAAACACGTCACAATGAAGTTGCTCCAAATCAATATGAATTAGCACCGATTTTTGAAGAAGCAAATTTAGCAGTAGATCATAATTCATTATTAATGGATGTGATGGAAAAAATTGCTCAGAAACATAATTTTAGAGTGTTATTTCATGAAAAACCATTTGCAGGAATAAATGGTTCTGGAAAACATAATAATTGGTCTTTAGCTACAAATACTGGAGTTAATTTATTAAGCCCAGGAAAAACACCAATGAAAAATTTACAATTCTTAACATTCTTTGTAAATACAATAAAAGCTGTTCATGATTATGAAGAATTGATTAGAGCTTCAATCGCATCAGCAAGTAATGATCATCGACTAGGAGCAAATGAAGCTCCGCCAGCAATTATTTCTGTATTTATTGGTTCGCAATTGTCGGCTGTTTTAGATGAGTTAGAAAATGTAACAAAAGGGAAATTATCACCCGAAGAAAAAACTGATTTAAAATTAAATATTGTTGGTAAAATTCCTGAAATATTATTAGATAATACGGATAGAAATAGAACCTCTCCATTTGCTTTTACGGGAAATAAATTTGAGTTAAGAGCAGTTGGTTCTTGGGCAAATTGTGCAGGTTCAATGACAACATTAAACACCATTATCGCAAAACAATTGAAAGATTTTAAAATTGAAGTTGATGCTTTAGTAGATGATAAAAAGTTAAAGAAAGATGAAGCGATATTTAATGTGTTAAGAGAGTATATAAAAGCTTCTAAAAAAATACGTTTTGAAGGAAATGGTTACGGAAAAGAATGGGAAATTGAAGCAGAAAAGCGTGGTTTAAGTAATAATAAAACAACTCCTGAAGCTCTAAAAGCAAAAATTTCTAAAAAAACAATTTCCCTTTTTGAAGAAATGGATGTAATGAGCAAGGTAGAGGTTGAAGCTCGTCATGAAATTGAATTGGAAGAATACATTTTAAGGATTCAAATAGAAGGAAGGGTTTTAGGTGATATTGCTAGAAATCATATCATTCCAACTGCAATTAGATACCAAAACACATTGATAGAGAATGTAAGTGGATTGAAAAATATTTTTGGAGATGGATTTAAAAAGTATGCTAAAGAGCAAATCGATTTGATAGAAAAAATATCAATGCACATTGCAGGTATCAATTCTAAAGTCGAAAAAATGATTGAAGAGCGAAAGAAAGCAAATAAGCTTGTAGGTCAAAAAGCAGCAGATGCATATTGTAATATTGTAAAACCTTATTTTGAAGAAATTCGCTATCACTGTGATAAATTAGAATTAATGGTTGATGATGAATTATGGCCTTTAGCTAAATATCGCGAATTATTATTTACACGTTAAAACTTAAATCTAATCAGTGTAATGTTTTTGTAGAATGGAAATTGAAAAATTAGAGAAAAAGCATTGGCCAGAAGTTGCTGAGATTTACCAGGCGGGAATTGATACAAAAAATGCAACATTTAGAACTCAGATTCCTTCTTGGAAAAACTGGAACACTTCACATCATCAACACTCAAGATTTGTTGTTGTAGAGAATAGAATTGTTTTAGGTTGGTGTGCAATTTCATTAGTTTCAAATAGAAAAGAATATAATGGTGTTGCTGAAGTAAGTGTGTATGTTTCGTTAAATTCTTTAGGGAAGGGGCTTGGAAGTTTATTGATGAGGTCTTTAATAAAATCGTCAGAAGAAAACGGAATCTGGACATTGTACTCTAGTTTGTTTCCAGAAAATAAGAGCAGTATTAATTTGCATTTAAAAAACAGTTTTCGTTGTATTGGTAAGCGAGAAAAAATTGCACAACAAGACGGTATTTGGAGAGATACTGTTTTGTTTGAAAGAAGGAGTAAAATGTTATAATTACTTTGAAAGTTTCCGGTTTTTAGAGTAATTTCGCAGTAGTAAAACAACACAACAACATGAGTAACGAAGTTTCTAAACGATACGCACAACGGGGCGTTTCTGCATCTAAAGAAGATGTTCATAATGCAATTAAGAACATTGATAAAGGATTGTTTCCTAAAGCATTTTGTAAAATTGTTCCAGATTATTTAACAAATGATGGTGATTATTGTTTGATAATGCATGCTGATGGCGCAGGAACAAAAAGTTCTTTAGCATATATGTATTGGAAAGAAACTGGCGATATTTCTGTTTGGAAAGGAATTGCTCAAGATGCGTTGATCATGAATATTGACGATTTATTATGTGTTGGTGCAACAGATAATATTATGTTATCATCTACAATCGGGCGAAATAAAAGTAAAATTCCTGGTGAAGTTTTATCAGCAATTATAAACGGAACAGAAGAATTAATTGAAGATTTAAAAAGCTTTGGAGTTACAATTCATTCAACTGGCGGTGAAACTGCAGATGTTGGTGATTTGGTAAGAACAATTATTGTTGATTCTACTGTTACTGCTCGTATGAAAAGAACTGATGTAATTGACAATGCAAATATAAAAGCTGGTGATGTTATTGTTGGATTGGAGTCTTTCGGACAAGCAACTTACGAAACTGAATACAATGGCGGAATGGGTTCTAACGGATTAACTTCTGCAAGACACGATGTTTTTGATAACTATTTAGCTTCTAAATATCCAGAAAGTTTTGATGCTGCAGTTCCTGCAGATTTAGTGTATTCTGGAAAAACAAAATTGACAGATGCTGTAGAAAACTCTCCTATTGATGCTGGTAAATTAGTATTGTCTCCAACAAGAACGTATGCGCCAATTATTAAAGAAATGTTGGCGAAATTTAATTCAGATATGGTTCACGGAATGATTCATTGTTCTGGTGGAGCACAAACTAAAATCTTACATTTTGTTGATAATTTACACATAGTAAAAGACAATTTATTTCCAATTCCACCTTTATTCAAACTGATACAAGAACAATCTAAAACAGATTGGAAAGAAATGTATCAAGTATTTAATTGTGGTCATCGAATGGAAATCTACGTTTCGCCAGAAATAGCTGAAGACATTATTGCTATTTCTAAATCGTACAATGTAAATGCTCAAATTGTTGGTAAGGTTGATGCTTTAGATTCTGATATTCATCAGAACAAGAAACTCACTATTAAAAGTGAGTTTGGGGTTTTTGAGTATTAAATTTCATCTAAGAAATTTTCATTTCTGTATGTTCACTAGTTGTTTTAAATCCTTTAAAAATTAGCCAAAAAGGAAGAAATAACTGTGTAATAGCTAGCGGTAACATTAAATCTGATCCTCCAGGAATATTAAATATAGATAGTAAAACCGAAATAAACATTAAGATGATGGCAACTATTCCAAATATTGAAATTGCTTTTGGAACTAACTTTCCAAAGAATAAAGAATAGTATAAAACAAAAACTGGAAAGCAAGAAGTTAAAAGGTACATTAAATGTGCAGATCTATGATTGTTATAATATACACCAGATAAACTTTCTAATATTGCATTGTTTTCAGCTTTACCGAATTCAATACTGAAATCTAATAAAGACATTGCACTATAACTTTCTGTAGCAATCGCAATAAAGTTAAGGATACAAAACGCAAGATATAAAAAAGCCAGTTTAATACTGAATTTTTTGAATATTGGTAATAATAATACAGAAATAATAATGGTTAAAACTCCGCCTAAGAAACTTAAAAGTGTAGAGTTGACAACTTTGTCAGCGTTTGAAACTGCATTTTCAAGATAATCATCTCCGAAAAGAAAAGGACCTCTTAATACTTGGTAAACTAAAATACCAGATATAAAAATGATTAAAAATAAAATTCCAATTGTTCTAGTAGTTTTTTTGGATGAGTTCATAGTGTAATTTTTTATTGTTGCTTAACATGAAGACGTTGAGCTGTTTAAAATAGTTGCCTTGCTTATTTTTTTAACCTCTTAAACGTAAAATCAATTCCGAATTCTGCATTAGAAACATGTGCTTTCAATTGCTTATTTTCTAACCAATATTTAATCTTAGTAGGGAAATCATGTGTTGGGTTTTCTGCTACAAAAGATGTGTCAGTTTGAGAAGTAAATTGAAATAGCGTTGGAGTTGCATTAACGTCTTCTACTTTTAACGTCAGTGTATCATTAATAGAAACAATGCTCAATATTTCTTTAAAGGTGGTGTCTTTTTCTTTTAAGGTGATTCCTAGTCCAGTAAAGTTTTTATTCCAAATTTCATAGGTTGTATTTCCTGGTTTGTCATTTGTGCGAATCCATTTTCCTAGTAAAAAATTAGGTTTATGAGGTTTTATTTTTGTATTGCAAGAAGTAATAAAAATCAAACAAACTAAAAATAGAATTGAACGCATAAGATTAAAATTTTATCAAATATACATGAAATCTAATTTAGAGAAGTTCGGAGAATATTGTAAATTCGCAATCAAGTAAAGAATAGAAAATGTTAGATAAATTAAGAATTGTTAAGCAGCGTTATGATGAAGTTTCGGATTTAATTATCCAACCAGAAATCATAATGGATCAAAAAAGATACGCTGGTTTAAGCAAAGAATATAAAGATTTAGGTGATGTTGTAAAGAAAGGTGAAGAATATCAATCTTTAGTGAACAATATTGAAGAGGCAAAAGAAATTATTGCTGATGGTTCTGATGCCGAAATGGTAGAAATGGCAAAAATGTAAATTAGTGATGCCAATACTAGAATTCCTGAATTAGAAGATGAAATTAAATTTTTATTGATTCCGAGAGACCCTGAAGACTCTAAAAATGCTGTGGTAGAATTACGTGCCGGAACCGGTGGTGATGAAGCTAGTATTTTTGCTGGAGATTTATTTAGAATGTATACAAAATATTGTGAAGGTAGAGGTTGGAAAGTTTCTACAGTAGATTTTTCTGAAGGAACAAATGGTGGATTTAAAGAAATTCAGTTTGAAGTAAACGGAAATGATGTCTATGGTACGTTAAAGTTTGAAGCTGGCGTGCATCGTGTACAAAGAGTTCCACAAACAGAAACACAAGGTAGAGTTCATACATCTGCAGCAACGATGATGGTTTTCCCAGAGGCAGAAGAGTTTGATGTAGAGATCAATCCAAAAGATGTTCGTATCGATTTTTTCTGTTCGTCTGGTCCAGGAGGACAATCTGTAAATACTACGTATTCTGCTGTTCGTTTAACGCACATTCCAACTGGTTTGGTGGCGCAATGTCAAGATCAAAAATCGCAGCATAAAAATAAAGAGAAAGCCTTTAAAGTATTGCGTTCTCGTTTGTATGATATGGAATTAGCAAAGAAGAATGCAGAAGATGCATTAAAACGTGGTTCTATGGTTTCCAGTGGAGATAGATCTGCGAAGATTAGAACCTATAATTATGCACAAGGACGTGTTACAGATCATAGAATAGGGTTGTCATTATATGATTTACCTAACATTATGAATGGAGATATTCAGAAAATTATTGATGAATTGATGCTTGCTGAAAACACAGAAAAGTTAAAAGAATTAGGAGACGGATTTTAGAATTCAGTTTCTTGTATAAAATAAAAGCACCCAGTTTGGGTGCTTTTTTATTTTAAAGATTTCGATGTTCGATTTTTGTAGTACTATTATTAGCTGTGTTGATTGAAATCCATGAATTTCAATTACAAACTATTATTGATGTACTAACCTGTGTTTATTGATTGTGAAAATATTTTTTATAAAAAATAAAAAAGCGATTAAAATTCGGGGGAAAGTTTTAATCGCTTTGGTAAACAAATAATTTAGGGGTAATTTTTCAAAACAAAGAATAACAATTTTTAACCGTTGTAATTCTACACTTCAAATATAGAGGAGATATAAAGACTACACAATCACCAAAAATGGGGTATTTTTCATCTCACCAAAAATGGTGAGACGTCTCACCATTTTTGGTGAGATGAAAATATTTAAAACACTTGTCTGTTAGGGATTTATGAATTTTTGTTAAAAAGTGAATCCATTTCTGTTTTAAAAAAAAATGAATTCAGAAAAAAAGGAAAACGCATATTTATGAAATCTAAGGAAGAGAAATATTAATTACTTCTATTTTTAATTATCTCATCTTGCAGTTGTCTGCGTAATTTTTGTTCTCTTTCTAATGCTTTTTTTCTGTAGATGTTGAGTTCGTTTTCTGCATCTTCTAAACTGTCTTTTGCAGCAACAGTTAATACGTTACTATTATTAAACTTAAAGATAAAATATCTTAAAGCAACAATTAAGGCAATAATAATTGTAAATAATGTAAATGAATAGGTTCCTCTACTTAATTGTATTCCAAATATAGAGAACGAAGTGTTTTCCTTTAAAACATCAGTTAGTTTTATATTCGTTTCCTTTTTTTCTTTTTCTAAAACAGCAATTGTGCTTTTTTGAGAGTTGATTAAAGTGTTTTTATTCTCTAATTCTGTATTGAACTTTTTAAAACTATCTAAAACATTGTTATGTATATCTGCATAATCTTTTTTTGGTACTATTTTAAAATCTAAATAGCTTTCAGCGTTTTTATAGACAGTTTTAAATTGATTGTCAATTGTATTTGAGCTTTCTTGAGAGAATGAATTCAACGAAAAAAGAAGGGTCAGTATAAGTGTAAATTTAAATTTCATAATTCTAATTGTTAATGAGGGATTTTAATTTGATAAATTTAACAAAAAAAACCCAAACATACGTTTGGGTTTTTTATATATAAGCAAGGATTATTATATTATTTTACTTTCTCTACAACAGCCTTAAAAGCTTCTGGGTTGTTCATCGCTAAATCTGCTAAAACCTTACGGTTTAATTCGATATTGTTAGCTTTTACTTTTCCCATAAACTGAGAGTAAGACATTCCGTGTGCTCTAGCTCCAGCGTTAATACGTTGAATCCATAATGAACGGAAGTTTCTCTTATTGTTTTTACGGTCACGATAAGCATATGTCATCGCTTTTTCTACCGCATTCTTTGCTACTGTGTAAACGTTTTTACGTCTTCCAAAGTAACCTTTTGCTGCCTTCAAGATTTTTTTTCTTCTTTTTCTTGAGGCTACTGAATTTACTGATCTTGGCATAATTCAAATTGTTTTTTGTAGTAGGCGGTTGAAAAATCAACACTTTTTATTTAAGCCTAACTCCATGGTTAATAATTAAATTCCCTTTAATTAACTATTTTAAAGTTAATTGTTGTTTGATGTTCGCTTCATCAGACTTGTGTACTAATGTTGCGTGCGTCAATTTAAGCTTACGTTTCTTAGACTTCTTTGTTAAGATATGACTCTTAAACGCGTGCTTTCTTTTGATTTTTCCAGAACCAGTTAACTTAAATCGTTTTTTGGCACTAGATTTGGTTTTCATTTTAGGCATTTCTCCTTCTTTTTTATCTTGCTTATAAGATGTTTATTCTGAACTTGTTTCAGAATCTAATATTACTTCCCTACTTTTTTTGGAGCGATAAACATAATCATACGTTTACCTTCCAACTTTGGTAGTTGTTCTACTTTACCGAATTCTTCTAATTCTTGAGCTAATTTTAATAATAATATTTGTCCTTGCTCTTTAAAGATGATTGATCTTCCTTTAAAGAAAACAAATGCTTTTAATTTTGCTCCTTCTTTTAAAAACTTTACAGCATGTTTCTTTTTAAATTCATAATCATGCTCATCAGTTTGAGGTCCAAAACGAATTTCCTTAACAGTAACTTTAGTAGCTTTAGATTTTAAAGCTTTTTCACGTTTCTTCTGTTCGTATAAAAATTTCTTATAATCGATAATTTTACAAACAGGAGGAACTGCCTTTGGAGAAATCTCTACCAAATCTAATTCCTGCTCTTCAGCTAATTCTCTCGCTTTTTCAATCGGATAAACACCAACTTCGATGTTATCACCTACTAAACGTACTTCGTCAACAAATTTAATCTTATGATTAATTCTATGTTGATCTTCTTTAATTACTCTTAAAGGTCTTCTTGGCCTATTTCTTCTAATTGCTATGACTAATGAATTTTAATTATACATTTTCAGCTTTCGCTGTTTACTTTTGTTTTTTAAAACTTTACTAAAGTACTACTTATTTCCTTTTTAATTAAAGAAATAAATTCTTCTATTGTAAAAGTTCCGATATCTCCTTCTCCATGTTTTCTTACAGATACAGTTCCTTCGTTTTCTTCTTTCTCGCCAACAATAACCATAAATGGTATTTTGCTCATTTCAGCATCTCTAATCTTACGACCAGTTTTCTCACTTCTATCATCTACGAGGGCGCGAATTTCGGAATTTTCTAGCGATTCTAAAACTTTTTCTGAATATTTTTGATATTTCTCACTGATTGGCAATAAGATAACTTGATCTGGAGTTAACCAAAGCGGGAAATTTCCGCCTGTATGTTCAAGTAACACAGCGATAAAACGCTCCATAGAACCAAATGGCGCTCTGTGAATCATTACTGGTTGATGAGATTGATTATCTGCTCCTTTATATGTTAATTCGAAACGTTTAGGTAAATTATAGTCGACTTGTATCGTTCCAAGTTGCCAACTTCTGCCCAAAGCGTCTTTGACCATAAAGTCTAATTTTGGTCCATAAAAGGCAGCTTCGCCTTCTTCAATAACAAAATCTAAACCTTTATCAGTTGCAGCATTAATAATTGCTTGTTCTGCAATTTCCCAAGTTTTTACATCACCTATATATTTATCAGGGTTTTCCATATCTCTAATGGAAACCTGAGCTGTAAAGTTTTCAAATCCTAAAGAACCAAAAACATACAATACTAAATCGATTACGTTTTTAAACTCTTGATCTAACTGTTCTGGTGTACAGAAAATATGTGCGTCATCTTGCGTAAATCCTCTAACACGAGTTAATCCGTGTAGTTCTCCACTTTGTTCGTATCTATAAACGGTTCCGAATTCTGCAAAACGTTTTGGTAAATCTTTATATGAGTGTGGTTTAAAGTTATAAACTTCACAATGATGAGGGCAGTTCATAGGTTTCAATAAAAACTCTTCATCCATTTTCGGAGTTTTTATTGATTGAAAACTGTCAGCTCCATACTTTTCATAATGCCCAGAAGTAATATATAATTCTTTCTGGCCAATATGTGGCGTCATTACCATTTCGTATCCAGCTTTCTTTTGTGCAGCTTTTAAGAAATCTTCTAATCTTCCTCTTAATGCAGCGCCTTTTGGCAACCATAAAGGTAAACCAGCTCCAACTTTTTGAGAAAAAGTAAACAATTCTAATTCTTTTCCTAATTTTCTGTGATCACGTTTTTTTGCTTCTTCTAATAATTCTAAATACTCAGTTAGCATTTTTTGCTTCGGAAATGAAACTCCATAAACACGAGTCAATTGATTGTTCTTTTCATCACCACGCCAATACGCACCAGCAACACTCATTACTTTTATAGCTTTTATAATTCCTGTATTTGGAATGTGTCCGCCACGACATAAATCCGTAAAATCAGAATGATCACAGAAAGTAATATCTCCGTCGGTTAAATTTTCAATTAATTCTACTTTATATTGATTGCCTTCTTCTTTATAGTATGCCAATGCATCTGCTTTAGAAATAGATCGTAATTTAAATTCGTGTTTTCCTCTTGCTAATTCTAAGAACTTCTTTTCTATTTCGGAAAAATCCTTTTCAGAAATCATGTCACCTTCTAAATCAATATCGTAATAAAACCCATTATCAATAGCAGGTCCAATGGTTAACTTTGCATTTGGATGAAATTCTAAAATAGCTTGCGCTAAAACGTGTGCAGAAGAATGCCAAAATGCTTTTTTTCCGCCATCATCATTAAATGTATATAGTATTAATGACCCATCATTTGTTAGTGGAGTAGTGGTTTCAACAGTTGTTCCGTTAAAGTTTGCAGAAATAACGTTTCTAGCAAAACCTTCACTGATACTTTTAGCAACATCCATAGGTGTGCTATTTAAACTGAATTCCTTAATACTTCCGTCTGGTAATGTAATCTGAATCATTAAAATTTAATTTTAGTCTGCAAAGATATTAGAAAACTACATTTTGCACAATATATAAGTGTAAAGTTTAATACATAAAGCAAGAATACTTTATTTTGATTATATAATAGGTGTGATTTTTTGATGATTCTATTCATTAGATATTGAAGGGTAAATTTCTTTATTTTTTTTGGTGTTGTAATTTGTTGTTTTTAAGGTTATTAAAAAATACTTTTAAAAAGATTTCAGAAAAGGGTTGTGGGATTAGAAAGTGTGTGTATCTTTGCACGC
>JAQXEU010000014.1 GCA_029250685.1 Polaribacter sp. | reverse complement strand
CATTCTCCTTTTGGAGTATTTTTTGCTCGTTTTACGATTAAATCTATGATTTGTGGTTTGGTTAAATTTTCTAAATTGATGGCTTCTTTTTTCTCGCCTAATTCTTGTAAATGCCCGTGTGATTCAATCAAACCAGGAATGATTACTGCTTTTTTAGCATCAATTATTATTGTTGATTCTCCAATGTATTTCTCAACTTCTTTATCCGTTCCAACAAATTGGATTAAGTTATTTTTAATAGCAATTGCATGCGCGTCAAATTGCCATTTATTATTTATAAAAGGTGCATCAGAAGCTGGTTTTCCTTCCAATGAAGGATTACTCCAACTCAAAGTATACACATTTGCATTTTTTATCACTTTATCTGCAAAACCATTTTCTGGTTGGTTCTTACATGAAACAAAAACTGAAATAACAAATAATAAAGTGATTAATTCTCTCATGGTAAATAGTTTAACTTTCTTGAATTTTTCTGATATTTTTCATTCTATTCCAAGCAATTTTATGACGTTGTTTATAAAGCCATAAGCTACCCAAGTCTAATAAAAAATAGAATAAACTAATTCCACTTGGTGGGTTAGAGCTTTTCAAAAAAGGAATTACATCCCAAGCAGTTTCTGGCCAATACCAACATTGATAATTTGTGCCAACAATTTCTACAAACGCAACTACAACATACATACTTAAATAAAACAACCGTTCTCTTGGTTTATTTCTCAATAAAAAAATCACCATTAATGACATTACAAATCCAAAAACATCTCCCGCAAAAATTAAAAATGATGTTGCATAAATCAAAATGAAAATTGTAAACATTTTTTCAATTAATTTACGGTACGTTTTTACAATTGCCTCTTTACAAAAGTACATGGTTGCAATTAACACAATTGCATGGCCAGGAGGAACGTAATGAGGTACATTTCCTAATCGATATGTATACATCCCAAGAACTAAAGAAAACAGATATTCGCCAATGTAACCAATTATTACGGCGTAAATCATTTGTTCTCTTAATCTAGAAGCAGAATAAGAATATAAAACAGCAAAACCTATTAACATTACAAAAGTTGCCCAATGTTGATTGTGTGGCAAAATAGAAGACATGTAATTACTGTCTATAAAAAGCCCGAAAACAATAAATAAAAATAGATATCCTATAGTTTTAAAAAACGAAGAAAATAATGAAGCAGCAATTTTAAAATTCATGCAACAAAAATACATACAATTTAGGCTTAAAAAAAGCGAATATCTCTATTCGCTTTAATCTATTCAAAAAAGTTTTTCTATAAATTATATTTAACTGTAAACACTGCAAATCTTGGTTGAATTACATAGGTAGAAGTACTATTGAAAATTGCATTTGTACTATCTCTATTGATAGAAGTTGTGTTAAATGCATTCGTCATTTCTAACGAATATTCCCATTTACTATCTTTCTTTTGATAGGTTAAATCTAAATCTAAAAAACTATAATTATTTAATGTTTGTGTTTCATTTTTATAATTATTGTAAGTATATCTAGAAGTAAACGTAAAGTTTTTCAAAAACAAAACATCTAAGTTTAAAAAAGGACTGTGTGTATAGAACTTACTAATATTACCACCTTGATCATAATCACTAATTGTAACGTTATATCCAAAATCAAAATTTGGAGCTGTTCTAAAGTTAGAGCTTATCCCGATATTATAAGTTTGAGAAAAACTCTTTGAGTCTCTCTCTGATTCTACTCTAACTGGTGGCGTATTTGGGTCATTATCTGTATCTCTTAATGATGCAATTGTGCTTGTAGATTTAGCTAAAGAAACATTAGCTCCAACGGTACCTTTAAGCTTACCAATTGTTTTTTGCAAATTAACTCTACCTGATAAAGATTCATTTGGAAAAGCAGTATTTATTGAAGTAGAAATTTGATCTACCCCTACTGGTAAAATACTTCCTATAACCGAGTTTTCTCTTTTACTATAATTTATAAATGCAAATACATTTGTGTAATTAAACATATTGAAACTAAAGTAATTCAAGTTTACATTGTGAGCATAAGAACTTTCTAAATTTCTGTTACCAGAATATAAACGATTATAATTGTTAAAAACATAACCCTCTGCTACTCTATTAATATCTGTAAAATTTATTTGCTTTCTGTAAGTCAACCTTAATGTTTCAGATTTTTTAAGTTGTAATTTTATTGATGCACTTGGCAAAAACTCTGTAAAATTATCGTCTCTTACAGATCCAAATTGTGTATTCTTTGCAGAATATGAGTGTAATGTTCCACCTTGAGTAAATGTAAATATTCCAGTTATAAACTTATATTCAAAACCTGCATATAAATCATTAAATGCATATTCAACGTCGTTTAATGTAGATGGAGTTGTAATTGAATTTTGTGTTCCTCCTAAAGTTTCAAAAATATTAGAATTGAATTGCTGATTACTAATAGTCGCTCCAAAATTAATGTTTAAGTTACTTTTAGAATTTATGACGTAATAGTAATCTAGTTTTGCATCTAATTTATTTGTTTTCACTCGCTTATTTTGTGAAACATCATAAGAGTTTCCGTTTGTTGGTGTTGTTAAAGTTAATAAATTAGCAAATGATAATTGCTGTAAATTAGCATTGTAAAACGGGTCTTCATCTTGCCATAAATGTTGTGCACTAAAAGCAAAAATATTTTTTTCGTTTAATGTGTAATAATAATTCATGTTCTGATTTACAGAAAATGGATTTTGACTTTGTGTTTGTAAAATATTTCCTGGAATTTGTGACGAAGTAAATAATTGATTTTCTTTCTGATCAGAAATTTTAGTAAAAATGTCATAATCAAACTGCTTATTTACATTTGGTTTGTAACTAGCGCTTAATTTAATTAAGCCTAAATTAGATTCTTGTGATGAATTACTTGTTGTGGTCTCAGTAAAGCCGTTTGTAATGTAACTTCTAGTAGATCCTTGCTCTAATTCAGTTTTTGAGTTAGAATAAATTGCAAATCCACTTAAATCAAGTGTCTTCTTAGGTGAATAACTAAAATTTGCAGCAGCAAATTTAGATTCTAATTCTTTGGCTCTATTGTTTTGTAAAGTTAAAAAACCAATATCAGAAGAAGCCACATTAAATCCAGTTCCTGAACTACCACCAGGTCTAAATCCTCCTGTAAATCTAAAATAATCTCTTCTAGTAAAAGGAACTTTACCTATATTATTCATATCAGTAATTAAATTGATACTATATTCTGGGCTGTAGAAAAACAATTTTGGGTTTGCGACAAATCTATTATTGTCACCAAAACCAGCATTAATTTCTCCAAACCAGAAATTCTTTTTTCCTTTTTTTAATCTAATATTTAAAGCCAAGTTATCAGAATTATCTTGTACTCCACTTAGTTGACCAACTTCACTAAAATTCTTTAAAACTTGAATTTTATCAATAGCACTTGCAGGAATATTTTGTACAGCAATTTTAGAATCACCATCAAAAAACTCTTTCCCTTCAACCAAAACTTTTCCTACTTTCTTCCCTTCAACTTCAATTTCACCATCAGCGTTTACCTCTACACCTGGAAGCCTTTTTAAAACATCTCCAAGCTTTTTTTCTGTACCAACTTTAAAGGAGTCCGCATCATAAACCAACGTATCTCCTTTTATGGTAACCGGAATTTTATAAGTAATATTAACCTCTTCTAAAGTATTATCTGGCATTAAAATAATATTCTTAACTATATCAGTCAGTTTTGTATTAATAATTACATCTGATGTTTTATTACCTATATAACTTGCTTTAATACTATACGTAGTATTTTCTTTTAAAGTTAATTTGTAATTACCTTTAGAATCCGTAAATCCATAAGAATCTAATGTATTTGTTGTTTTATTCAAGGCTATTACGTTAGCCATTTCTAAAGGCTCTCCAATACTATCTTTTACAACTCCAGTTACTTTAACTTGAGCATAAGAAACCCCAGCAACCAATAGAATGATTGCAAATAAATATTTTTTCATAAAAAGTTGATTTTTGTTTTTTTTAACCTCTGCCACCTGAGCGGTTTCCACCTCTACCTCTAAATTGCTCACGCATTTCATCAGTTTTTTTCTTGACAATTTTATTATATTCTTCTCTTGTAACTTTTTTACCTTTTTTAGGTTTTTTTATCGTTACTTTTTCTTTTGGATTCATTGTGATTTCTGTGCATAAAACAGTTGTTGTTCCTGCATTTACTTCTAAAATTAACCCTGGTAAGCCCCAATATTCTCCTGGGCCTTGACTCACTGGAATCTGTGGCGAGTACCAAGCAGTAACAATCATTGTTTTTGGCTCTTCTACTTTTTTCTCAGTATCGTTATTGTTGTTATCGCTATTTCCTCTTCCTCTACTGAAAGCTGAGGCAATATTACTCATTGGATCTATTTCTTTTACCAATGTAGCTTTATAACAAATATAGTTTCCTATTTTTTTTGTTTCTCCTCCTAATTTCCATTCTGGCTTCGTGCTATTTTCAGAAATTAAAAACTGTTTTCCAAAAAACTCAGTTTCTTCTAAAACAATTGCGTCTTTAGTGTTTTTATACTTTAAACCACCTCCAGAACCGAAAAAACCACCACCTCTTCCGCCTCGTCCTCCTTGACCACTCGGAGCACTTAAACTAGCTTCTTCTTTATATGTAGACTCTATTTGATTAAAGTTTAATGTATACTTTTTTTCTAAAAACCCTTTCATTCTATCTGCAATACGTTTCTTTTGGTCTGCCGTCATTTGCCTTCCACCAAAGTTCATATCCATGGATGTTTTAGACATATAAACTGCTTTCCCTTGAAAATTAGATTGTGAATAAGCAGTAATTGTACTAATCGAAAAAAGAAGAATTAAAATATTTCTCATGATAAAATTTTTGTTTAATTATTTTAATTTTTTTTTAAACAAAAGTATTATAATAAATTATACCGAACTGTTATACTATTGTTAAAAAACAATTCAATTTCTTATATTTAAATATATACTATTTGAAATAAATTAATAAGACCTCTTAAAACATAAAAGGTTTAATTAACCACCAATTCTAATTTCGATATTCTTTCCTTTACTGTTTCTTCTTGACTTAAATTTATCCATCATCTCTTTAGATTTTTTAGCCATGATTTTTTCATATTGTTTTTGAGAAACTTTTTTTCCTTTTTTTGGTTCTTCAATTTTAATTTTATCCTTTGGATTCATTACAATTTCAGAACAAATAATTGTTTGCTTTCCTTCATGTATTTCTAAAATTAGACCCGGTAATCCAGCATAATTTCCAGGTCCATTACTAACCGGAATTGTTGGTGTATACCAAGCTGTTGTAACAACATCTACTTTTTCTTTTTTCTCTTTAACATCTCCATCTTCAACAGTCATATTCATTCTTTCAACTTCTCTTGTATAAGTAGCTTTGTAACAAGTATAAACTCCAATGTTTTTCGTTTCACTAGTTAGTTTCCAATCATATTTTGGTAATTTGTCTTTTATTAAAAAACGTTTTCCCATGATTTCAGTCTTATTAATAAAACTATTCTTTTTTGTGTTTTTATAATACACATCGCTTCCTCCACCAGATCCCATAACCATAACTTTCATACCATTTACAGGCATTCCCGCTGGAGCATTTAGTTTTTTCTCTTCCTTATAAATTGATGCATCTTTATTAAAAGTTAGCACAAATGTTTTTTGAAACTGTTTTTTCATCATCGCTTCAAACTGTGCTTTTTGAGCGTCACTAATTGTAGAACCGGGTTGTCCTCCAATTTTCATATCCATTTTTCTGTGCGTTTTGTAAATTGCCTTTCCTTGAAAACTTTGTGCTAATAATGATGTAGCTATTAGCAAGAACAACATTGTAATTGATTTTTTCATTTTTAAATAATTTTAGATGATACAAATATGATAAATAAATCTGCTTTTTTGGGTTAAAGAGTGTTAACGTTTGTTAACGAGCTATATTTTATTAAACGAACTAGTTACCTTTGGTATATGAACACGAAAAAGTATCGTTGGATTTTATATTTAATTACCTTAACAGTTATTACAACAATAACAGTTCAGGTATATTGGAATTATAAAAACTACATACAAAACAAGCAACATGTTTTAAATGAAATTCAATTGAGTTTAGATACAGCAATAGAGGAATATTTTGCTGAGTTGACAAAAAAATCAAGAATTGCTTTTTTAGATACGACTTCTAATATTGCTAATAGAACAAAGAATTTAGAAGTCTTTTTTTCTAAAACTAATATGGATTCTTTGTTTAAAAATAATCAAACAAAAATTCGAAAAATAAACACAGGCTTAATTAAAACAGCTTCAAAAAATATTTCTGCAGTTAAAATATTTAGAGGTAAGAGCGCTGATAGTATTGACAATTTAGAAGGATTTGCTAATAAAATAATCATTTCTATTTCACAAGATTCTCTTGAGTATTCTAAAATAGATTCCCTTTTAAAAAAACAACTTGACTATAAAAATATTTCATTAGACTATCATTTGAATCACTTTAATAATGATTCTATCATTTTTATTTCCAATACAAATGAGATTCCTTTTAACTTGGCAAATAAAAAAAACATCATTAAAAGTGAAAATATGTTTTTTGATTGGAAAAGAGTAAACTCAAAATCTACCTATTTTAAAAATAATGAACAGTTTAGAATCTTATTTAAAGATTCTTCTTTTGAAGCTTTAAAAAGAAGTTCAATAGGAATTTTCTTATCCTTATTATTATCATTAGCAATTATTTCTTGTTTGTTTTATTTATTGAAAATCATCAATAAACAAAAAGAGCTAGCAGAAATTAAAAACGATTTAATTAGCAATATTACACACGAATTTAAAACGCCAATTACAACGGTTTCTACTGCATTAGAAGCAATCGAAAATTTTAATGCAGTTGATGACAAAGAGAAGACAAGAAAATATCTTTCAATTTCTACTTTACAATTAAAAAAACTAAATCATATGGTAGAAAAACTGTTAGAAACTGCGACTTTAGATAGTGAAAAACTATTACTTCAAAGAGAAGAAATTGATGTTGTAGAATTAGTTAAAAGTATCGCTTTAAAAGACGAATTACATACTGATGAAAAAGAAATTCATTTTGTAAGCAGTCAAAAAAAAATATTGCATTCTTTAGACCCTTTTCATTTCGAAAATGCGATTTCTAACTTAATTGACAACGCCATAAAATATGGAGGAAATAGAATAGAGATTCATTTAAATTCTGTTCTTGATACTATAGAAATTACGGTAGCTGATAACGGAAACGGAATTGAAAAAAATCAACGTGAAAAAATATTTGATAAATTTTATCGTGTTCCAAAAGGAAATACACACAATGTGAAAGGTTTTGGAATTGGATTATTTTACACCAAAAAAATTATCGAAAAGCATGAAGGTAAAATTCAATTAATATCAGATTCTACCAATACAGTTTTTAAAATATCATTGCCAATATGAGTGAAAAAATAAAAATTGTTTTAGCGGAAGACGAACCTAGTTTGGCTCAAATTATTCAAGAAAGTTTAGAAACCAGAAACTTTGATGTTTTTTTAGCCAATAACGGTAACGAAGCGTATGAATTATACAAAGAGAAAAATCCAGATATTTTAGTGCTTGATGTAATGATGCCTTTTAAAGATGGCTTTACATTAGCTAAAGAAGTCAGAGAAGAAAATAAGAAAATTCCCATTATATTTTTGACCGCAAAATCCCAAACAAAAGATGTTTTAGAGGGCTTTAAACATGGCGGAAATGATTATTTAAAGAAACCCTTTTCGATGGAAGAGTTAATTGTAAGAATTCACTCTCTACTACAAAGAACCCCACAAAAACAAGAGCATACTAAGATTAAAATAGGAAAATACAGTTTTAATCATACCAGACAATTATTACTTTTCGAAGAAGAAGAAATTATTCTCACTAATAGAGAATCTGAGTTGCTTTTTGTTTTAACGCAAAACAAAAACACTATTTCAGAAAAAACCTATATCCTTAATAAATTATGGGGAAATGACGACTTCTTTAATGCTAGAAGCATGGATGTTTTTATCACAAAACTTAGGAAGAAGTTAAAACTTGACGAAAACATTCAAATTATGAATATTAGAGGCTATGGCTATAAATTGATTTGCTAAATGCCTTGTAAATTCTAAAATTTGATTAACTTTATCGACCCTTTTCAAACTTTAGAAATAATAAATTATGCACGTAGCCATTGCGGGAAATATTGGAGCTGGAAAAACCACTTTAACCAAATTATTAGCAAAACATTACAATTGGAAACCTCATTATGAATCTGTTGAAGAAAATCCTTACCTAGATGATTTTTACGCAGAAATGGAACGTTGGTCTTTTAACTTACAAGTTTTCTTTTTGAATAGTAGGTTTAGACAAATCTTAGAATTAAGAGAAACGGGTAAAAAAATTATCCAAGACAGAACTATTTATGAAGATGCACATATTTTTGCTCCAAATCTTCATGCAATGGGGTTAATGACAAATAGAGATTACCAGAACTATAGCTCTCTATTTGATTTGATGGAAAAACTAGTTACACCTCCAGATTTATTAATTTATTTACGATCAAGCATTCCTAATTTAGTTGGACAAATTCATAAAAGAGGAAGAGATTACGAAAACTCAATCAGTATTGATTATTTAAGCAGATTAAACGAACGTTATGAAGCTTGGATTTCAACCTACACAAAAGGAAAACTATTAATTATTGATGTAGATAATTTAGATTTTGTTGACAAACCTGAAGACTTAGGTTATGTTATTGATAGAATTGACTCACAAATAAACGGATTGTTTTAATTAAAAAACACTTAAAAAGAAAAAGCCATTTACAATGTAAATGGCCTTTTGTATTTTGATAGAAATCCCCCAATACCTATCGATGAGCAAGTTAATAAAAAATATTGATTTATTTACATAAAAAAAGCACATTTTTACATGTGCTTTTAACAGCTAAGCAAACACATGTTTACTTAGCCTTTATAATAGATAATCCCCCGACTTTCTATT
>JAQXEU010000061.1 GCA_029250685.1 Polaribacter sp. | reverse complement strand
TAAACAATCTAACATATGTGCAATTTGACGATCACCATATCCTTTTTGTTTAGCCTCTAGTAATAAATCGCGTTGAATAGTATCAATAGTATATGTTGAAATTTCTTTTTCTAACAGATATAATTCTTCGTATTGTTTTAAATACCACATGTCAATTTTTGTGATATCGTAAATCTGACTTAACGGAATTCCCATTGCAATTGCGTCATAAATTGCGAAAACTCTATCCCAACTTGCATTGGTTAATTTGTCTATAATTTGATTGTAATTTGTATAACCTTTTCCGTCTGCACCTAAACCATTACGTTTAATTTCTAAAGATTGTGTTGCTTTGTGTAATGCTTCTTGAAACGAGCGTCCAATTCCCATTACTTCTCCAACCGCTTTCATTTGCAATCCTAATGTTCTTTCAGAACCTTCAAATTTATCAAAATTCCAACGTGGTATTTTTACAATTACATAATCTAATGTTGGCTCAAATAAAGCAGAAGTAGATTTTGTTATCTGATTATCTAACTCATCTAATGTGTAACCGATTGCTAATTTTGTAGCAATTTTTGCAATTGGATATCCGGTTGCTTTACTAGCTAAAGCTGATGAACGAGAAACACGCGGATTAATTTCAATGGCAATAATTTCTTCTTGTTCATCTGGTGAAACTGCAAATTGCACATTACATCCACCCTCAAAATCTCCAATAGAACGCATCATATGTATCGCCATATCACGCATTCTTTGATATGTTTTGTCAGAAAGCGTCATTGCTGGAGCTACTGTAATTGAATCTCCAGTATGAATTCCCATTGGATCCATATTTTCAATAGAACAGATTATTACAACATTATCATTTCTATCACGTAGCAATTCTAATTCGTACTCTTTCCAACCCATCATGGCTTTATCAATCATCACTTCATGAATTGGTGATGCTTCTAAACCTCTACTTAACAATTCGTCAAAATCTTTTGGATCATATACAATAGAAGCTCCTGCTCCACCTAACGTGTATGAAGAACGAATTACTAACGGAAACCCAAACTCCTGTGCAATTTCTTTTCCTTTCAAAAATGATGTTGCTGTTGCTTGAGGCGCCATGGGAATACCTATTTTTAACATCAATTCTCTAAATTGCTCTCTATCTTCAGTTACATTAATTGCATCAATGTCTACACCAATCAATTCTACTCCAAAATCTTTCCAAATTCCTTTATCATCTGCTTCAATACATAAATTTAACGCAGTTTGCCCTCCCATTGTAGGTAAAACAGCATCAATTTGCGGATGCTCTTTTAAAATTTTTATGATAGATTTTGTGTTTAATGGCAACAAGTATACATGATCTGCCATTGAAGGATCTGTCATAATTGTTGCAGGGTTCGAATTAATTAAGATAGTTTCGATTCCGTCTTCACTTAACGATCTTAAAGATTGTGATCCTGAGTAGTCAAACTCACAGGCCTGACCGATAACAATTGGTCCAGAACCGATGATTAAAATAGATTTAAGTTCTTGTTTTTTAGGCATTTTAGAATGTATT
The DNA here is from genome assembly GCA_029250685.1 of Polaribacter sp. Classification (GTDB taxonomy): domain Bacteria; phylum Bacteroidota; class Bacteroidia; order Flavobacteriales; family Flavobacteriaceae; genus Polaribacter. The sequence continues at coordinate 18,431 of JAQXEU010000061.1, read as the reverse complement.
GTGTTGTGTTGGTAAAAGTAAAAATTGCTTGGGTATAAAAAAAGGTGTTACTAAAAATAGTAACACCTTAATTATTAACAATTGTTAATCATTATTTCTTATGTCTTGTTTCTGTAGAAACAGATAATTTTTTTCTTCCTTTAGCTCTTCTTCTAGCTAATACTTTACGACCATTTGCAGAAGCCATTCTATCTCTGAAACCGTGTTTGTTTCTTCTCTTTCTATTTGATGGTTGGTAAGTTCTTTTCGGCATTACTTATGTTTTTAAATATCGTATTTTTCTTAGTTTTGCTTCACAAGATTCTTCATCTATTAAAAGCGTGTGCAAATATACAACTACTTTTGTTTTTGACAAATACTATTTTAAAAAAAAATTAATTATTTTTTTGGAGCTTAAATCTACAAATATTATTGCGCTTTTTATTGCTTTTTTATTTGTCAAAACTTCTAGAGTTAGTACTTTTGCCCAAACCTAATCACCATGAAAAACACCAAATACGTTTTTGTAACCGGAGGCGTAACATCATCACTAGGAAAAGGAATTATTGCTGCATCTTTAGCGAAACTCTTACAAGAAAGAGGTTATTCTGTAACTATTCAAAAATTAGATCCTTACATTAATATAGATCCCGGTACTTTAAATCCGTACGAACATGGTGAATGTTATGTTACTGATGACGGTGCAGAAACCGATTTAGATTTAGGACACTACGAACGTTTTTTAAACATTCCAACTTCACAAGCGAACAACGTTACAACTGGTAAAATTTATCAATCTGTAATTAATAAGGAGCGAAAAGGAGAATTTTTAGGAAAAACAGTTCAGGTAATTCCGCATATTACAGACGAAATTAAACATAGAGTTCAGATTTTAGGTGATACTGGCGATTACGATATTGTAATTACAGAAATCGGCGGAACGGTTGGTGATATTGAATCGCTACCTTATGTAGAATCTGTACGTCAATTATTATGGGAAAAAGGTTCAGAAAATGCCATTGTTATTCATTTAACATTAGTTCCTTATTTAGCTGCTGCCGGAGAATTAAAAACAAAACCAACACAACATTCAGTAAAAATGTTGATGCAAAGTGGAGTGAGTCCAGATATATTAGTTTGTAGAACAGAGCACGAAATCTCTGACGACATCAAACGTAAATTAGCATTATTTTGTAATGTAAAACAAGAAGATGTAATACAATCTATTGATGCAGAAACAATTTATGACGTTCCAAACTTAATGTTTGAAGAAGGTTTAGATAATGTTGTTTTAAGTAAATTAAAATTATCTTCAAAAAAACTACCTCAGCTTATTGAATGGAATAATTTTGTGCAAAAACATAAAAATCCAACTTCTGAAGTAGAAATAGGATTGATTGGTAAATATGTTGAATTACACGATTCTTACAAATCAATTACAGAAGCATTTATTCATGCTGGATCTACAAACGAAACTAAAGTTAAAGTTCGTTGGATTCATTCTGAAGAATTAACACCTAAAAACGTTCAGAAAAAACTAGAAGGATTAAACGGAATTTTAGTAGCTCCTGGTTTTGGAGATCGTGGAATTGAAGGGAAAATAAAAGCTGTAAAATATGCAAGAGAAAACAACATTCCGTTTTTCGGAATTTGTTTAGGAATGCAAATGGCAGTTATCGAGTTCTCTAGAAACGTATTAGGTTTAAGTGATGCTTTTTCTACAGAAATGAAAAAAAATTGTAAAAGCCCAGTTATCAATTTGATGGAAAGTCAAAAAGAAGTAACCGAAAAAGGCGGAACCATGCGTTTAGGAGCTTGGGATTGTAAAGTATCTAAAGATTCTAAAACTTATGATGCGTACAAATCAGAAATGATCAGCGAACGTCACAGACATCGTTACGAATTTAACAATGATTATTTACAGCAAATTGAAGAAGCTGGAATGAAAGCAACGGGAATTAATCCAAAAACTGGATTGGTAGAAGTTATAGAACTTCCAAATCATCCGTGGTTTGTTGGTGTTCAATATCATCCAGAATATAAAAGTACAGTACTAAATCCGCATCCTTTATTTGTAGGTTTTGTAAAAGCTGCTTTAAAACAATCTAAAAAATAAGCTTGTAACAAATAGTTAAAAACGCTGTCTAATTAATCAGAAAGCTTTTAAAAACAAATTTTAATAAGATACTGAAACAAGTTCAGTATAAATTTGGAACAGCATTTGAACTATATACACTATCAAAAATAAATACAGTAAAATCGTCTAAAAGCACTACGGTTTTGCTAAATTTGTCGGGTTTTCTTCAAACGTTGAAAACAAAATGACAAGTTGACACTTAAGAACAATCAATGGAAAAAAAGAAATTTGACGCAAATTCGTTTATCGGGTTATTATTATTAGGAGCAATTATGCTTTGGTTTATGTACACAAACCAAGAAGAAGTTACTCCAACCGAAAACACTACAGAAACAGTTGTAGATACCACAAAAGACACAACTACTCCAACACTTACAAATAACACAAATACAACAATAACAAACGATTCTTTAAAAAGTGCTGCGCTGCAAAATCAGTTAGGAGCATTTGCTTATGGAGCACAATCTGCTTCAGAAGGAACTACAGTTATTGAAAACAAGTTATTAAAGTTAACTGTTGATAATAAAGGTGGACAAATTATTGAAGCGCTGGTGAAGACATACAAAACCCACGATTCTTTACCTTTATATATCATAAAAGATCAAAACGCATCTTTTAACATCAACTTCGGAACAACAGATAATAGAATTTTAAATACTAAAGATTTATTATTTGTGCCTTCACTTTCTAATAATGGAGAGAATCAAGTACTTTCTATGAAATTGAAAGTTTCTGAAACACAGTTTTTAGAATACAGATACGAAATGAAACCAGACAATTATATGGTTGATTTTGCTTTACGTTCTCAAGGTTTAGGAAACGTAATCAATTCTTCAAATACTATTAATTTAGATTGGAAATTAAATGCATTTAGAAACGAAAAGAGTTTATCTACTGAAAACATGTATTCTGAGTTGAAGTTTTTTACTGACGATGAAGACGATTATCTTTCTGCAAGTGGCGATGATAATGAAATTGTTGACGATGTAAAATGGGTGGCTTTTAAACAACATTTTTTCACATCAATCTTAACTACAAAAACACCTTTTAACAAAGCTTCTTTAATTTCTAGAAACTTAGTAAAAGACGATAAAATTGATACTGTATTTACAAAAGGATACGAATTAAGTGCACCATTAGCATTAAATAATGGTGAATTAAATTACAGCATGAACTGGTATTACGGACCAGCGGATTACGAAATATTAAAATCTTACGAAGGTCAAAGTTTAGAAGAAGTTGTTGATTTAGGTTGGGGAATTTTCGGAGCAATTAACAAATACATTTTTGTACCAATCTTTGGATGGTTAAGCGGATTAATGTCTAACTACGGATTGATTATTATTTTAATGACGATTGTAGTTCGTATTTTAATGTCTCCCTTAGTTTACAAATCATACCTTTCTAGCGCAAAAATGAAAGTAATTCGTCCAGAGTTAACTGCAATTAACGAACGTTTACCTGGAAAAGCAAACGCAATGAAACGTCAGCAAGAAACCATGGCCGTTCAGCGAAAAGCTGGAGTTAGCATGATGTCTGGTTGTATACCAGCATTGTTACAAATGCCAATTTTCTTTGCATTATTTAGATTCTTCCCGTCAAATATAGAATTAAGACAAAAAGGATTTTTATGGGCAGATGATTTATCTTCTTATGATCAAGTGATACAATTACCTTTTAGCATTCCATTTTATGGAGATCACATTAGTTTGTTTCCAATCTTAGCTTCTGTTGCTATTTTCTTTTACATGAAAATGAATCAAAGTCAACAAGCAAACATGCAAGCACCTGCACAAGAAGGAATGCCAGACATGCAGAAGATGATGAAGATGATGATTTACTTCTCACCTATTATGATGTTGTTTTTCTTTAACAACTACGCAAGTAGTTTAAGTTTATATTACTTTGTTTCTAACTTACTTACAATCATTATTATGTTAGTAATTAAGAACTATGTAATTGATGAAGATAAGATTCATGCACAAATAGAAGAAAACAAAAAACGTCCTGAAAAAAAGAAAAGTAAATTCAGAGAGCGTATGGACAACGCGATGAAACAAGCGCAAGAACAACAAGCACAAAACAAAAAGAAAAAATAAGCAAGTAGTACTTGCAACCAATTATATAAAAACCGAAACTATTTAGTTTCGGTTTTTTTGTTTTAAACAGGTAGTTTCACTTATTGTTTTTATACTTTTAAAAAAGTAACTTGCTAACTCTGAATATAGTTCATTAAAACAGAACGATATTCGTAAATTAGCAAACTTAAAAAAACGTATAGCAATCACAAAACCTCATAAACAAGCTTAACTCTGATTGCAGCGACATCCTTTTTGTTTTTCACAAAAAGATATAGTCTTTCGACTTCGCTCAAGATAAAACTCCAAGCAGGAAATAGCTTCAAATAAAATAAAACCTATACCTTCCTCGTTTTAAACCGTCCAAAAAACAAAATATAACCATAACACAAAATGGTTAAAAGAAACGCTGTTTTAAAGCCAAAACCATCAATTAAACTACCAAAAGCAAACGGAATAATTGCGCCACCAACAATTGCCATACATAACAAACCAGAAGCTTGCGCTTTTAAATCGCCCAAACCTTCTAAACTCAATGTAAAAATGGTTGGAAACATAATTGAGTTGAACAATCCAACGGCTAATATTGACCACATAGAAACCAATCCAGAAGTATTAATTGATATTAAAATCATTGTAATAGCCAATGAAGCAAAAATACTTAATACTTTTCCCGGCGACATTATTTTGGTTAAATACGCACCCACAAAACGACCAATCATTGCGCCTCCCCAATAAAATATTACAAAAATTCCTAATAAAGATTTAGGATCAGAACCAGAAAACGTTTTATTAAAAGTACTTGCAATGCTGTTTGCAATGTTCATCATGGTTTCATTTTCTGCTACGATTGGCGCTAAGCCAGAATCATAAAAATAGTTGACTAAAAAGCTACCAATAGCAACTTCTGCACCAACGTACACAAAGATTCCCAATGCGCCCATGAGCATTAATTTATTTTTTAATAATTTAAAGTAACCGCCTTTTGGGCTTTCTTCTATCAGTTTTGGCAATTTGGTAAACACAAAAGCTAATGCCAACACTAAAATAAAACCAGCAATTAATAAAAATGGCGTTTGTACGGTTGCTGCTTCGGCAATATAATATTCGCTTTTTTCTACTTCTGACAACACTGCAATTTCATCAGATGATTTTACAGAATCGCTCAATAAAAACAACGCGCCAACAACAGGTGCAATGGTGGTTCCTAACGAATTAAAAGCTTGCGATAAATTTAAACGACTACTTGCGCCTTCTTCACTTCCTAACAAAGCTACAAACGGATTCGCTGCAACTTGAAGTACTGTAATTCCACCCGCCAAGGTAAAATATCCAACTAAAAAAACAGGAAACATTCTGTATTCTGCCGCAGGATAAAATAACAAACAGCCAACTGCCATTGTTACCAAACCTAATACGATTCCTTTTTTGTATCCAATTTTAGACAAGACAAATCCTGCTGGTAATGAAAACACAAAAAATGCTACAAAAAATGCAAACTGCACTAAGACCGTTTTTGCATATGACATTTCGAAAACATCTTTTAATCTCGGAATTAAACTATCTACCAACACGGTGATAAATCCCCATAAAAAAAACAAAGACGTTAAAAATATAAATGCTGATTTGTATGATTTGCTAGTTGATGAAGTCATATAATTTATGCTTTTTTAGTGTAAGCGTTAGAATCTACATAGGTTTTTTTTCCTTCTTGGTATTTGCTAATTCCAAATCCACCATGAATACAATAACAACCATATTCTCCTTGCTTATTTAGCGCAACATACCCTACTTGAAAGTTTTGATAATTTGGATTTGATTCTACAATTCTTTTTACACCTTCTTCACAAGCTTCTTGTGGCGTTCTTCCTTGTCGCATTAATTCTACAATTAAATAACTTCCAACTGTTTTCAACACTTCTTCTCCCATTCCGGTTGCTGTTGCGCCGCCAATTGTATTGTCGATAAATAAACCAGAACCAATAATTGCAGAATCCCCAACACGTCCAGCCATTTTATATGCCATTCCGCTTGTTGTACAACCACCAGAAATATCACCATTTTTATCGATGGCTAACATACCAATTGTGTCGTGATTTTCTATATTGATAATCGGCTTGTATTCTGATTTTACTTTCCATCTTTCCCAAGCTTTTTTAGAAGCTTCGGTTAATAAATTTTCTCTTTTAAATCCTTGTTCCACCGCAAACTGTTCTGCCCCTTTTCCTGCTAACAAAACGTGTGGTGTTTCTTCCATTACTTTACGAGCAACAGAAATTGGATGTGCAATATTCTCCATACAAACCACAGCACCGTAACCACCATCTTTGTTCATAATACAAGCATCTAATGTTACAGTTCCGTCTCTGTCTGGCGCTCCGCCATTTCCAACAGTGGTATTTTTTAAATCGGCTTCTTCTACTCTACAACCAGCTTCAATGGCATCAATTGATGTTCCGCCTTTTTCTAAAACTTCCCATGCTGCTTTTGTTGCGTTATGAAATCGCCAAGTTGCCACTACAACAGGAACAACTGTTTTTCCAGTTGCTGCAACTTTTTTATCTTTTCTAGCATCTGTTTCGCAAGAAGCAATTACTGGAGCAACTGCCAATCCTAATCCAGTTAAGGAAGCGTTTTTTAAAAAATTTCTTCTTTTCATTTTAATGTGTTATTTAATTAGAATTTCATCAACAAACAACCAAGATCTTCCATCGTGTTTAAAACCTAAATGCCATTCTGGTAAAATCCCCAATTTCTTGGCAATTACTTTTATATATTTTGCTTTTTTTCCTTCAAGAACAAATTCCATGTTTTTAATAGAAACATGTTCTCTTGGCGATGCAGAATTCACAACTTCTGAAGCTACTTTAGTAAATGTTTTATTGTCTGAACTCAAATACACTTCTACTTGTGTTGGTAAGAAAATCCAACTACGTTGATCTTCTAAAAAACCAACTGAAACCTTAGAAACATCTTTTACTTTACCAATATCTACTACAGCAATTAAGTCTGTATCAGAATATCCTTGCCATGTTCCGGTTCTAAAATCGTCCGCTCCAACAATTCCGTCAATTAATGCATTATCTCCTCCAGCATTGTATTGATTTGCATATTCGGTTTTCAATTCGATTTTCACATTCGGATCAATTTTATAAAAAGTTGTCGTTACAACTGCACTTTTCTCTCCGTCTTTTTCTGCGTATACTTTTAAGTCAGATTTTTCAGAAATCATAAACGGTTTTTCGTACACTTTGTATTTATCATCATCTAAAGAATAGTGAATTTTAGAGCTCGCATCCACAGATTTTAAGGTTACTTCTGTACTGCCTTTAAAAGCAATTTCTCCTTTTGCAATAAATGGTGTTGACACAATTAAATGCTCTTTAATTTCTGTTACAGGAATGTGTTTATCATCAGTTCCCCATAAAGTTGGTTGGTCTGTCATTTCAAAAACCAAACTTCCGCCAGCAACAATATCTTTATGATTGATATAAGAATACGGATGGTTTTTTCCGTTTAATTGTACAGACTTGATGTACTTGTTTTTATCAGAAACAGCATCTGCAACAATGGTAAATGTTTTTCCGCTTTCTAAATTGATCGATGCTCTTTTAAACAAAGGCGATCCAATAATGTATTGATTTGACGCTGGTGTAACTGAATAAAAACCAAGCGAACTCAAAATATACCAAGCACTCATTTGTCCACAATCTTCGTTTCCAGAAATTCCGTCTGGCGTATTTGTGTATAATTCTGTTAAAATCTGGCGTACTTTTTCTTGTGTTTTATGTGGTTTATTTACAAAATTATACAAATAAGCCATGTGATGACTTGGTTCGTTTCCGTGTGCGTATTGACCAATTAATCCTGTAATATCTACTTGTTGGCGACCAGAAGTATTGTTTTCTGCCACAAATAATTTATCTAATTGACCTTCTAATTTATCTTTTCCTCCTAATAATTTAATGAAACCAGAAACATCTTGTGGTACATAAAAACTGTATTGCCAAGAATTTGCTTCTGTATAATTAAAGTTTACTTCATACGGATCAAAAGGTGCGAACCACGTATTTCTAAAACGTCCTCTCATAAATAATGACGAAGGATCAAAAACGTTTTTATAATTTTGCGCTCTTTCTAAATAGATTTTATAATCATTATCATTTCCTAAAGATTTTGCCATTTGAGCAATTGTCCAATCATCATAAGCATATTCTAAGGTTTTAGAAACCGATTCTGATTCCTTTTCCACAGGAATAAATCCGAATTTCTTATACGAATCCAGTCCTAATTTATCTCTAGTTGCCGAATGTTTCATCGCTTCAAAAGCTTTGTCAACATCATAACCTCTAATTCCTTTTAAATACGCATCTGCAATTACTGGAACTGCATGATAACCAATCATACAACCTGTATAACATGCAGATAAATCCCAAATTGGCATAATTCCACCTTCATCATATTTGGTTAAAAATGTATTGATAAAATCGTTGGTTCTGTCTTGTTCTATAATTGTATATAAAGGATGTGCAGCTCTGTATGTATCCCAAAGTGAAAACACTGTGTAGTATTCAAAATCTTTTGTTTCATGGATTTTTAAATCCATTCCGCGATAACGACCATCAACATCTTGATACAAGTTTGGAGCAATCATTGTGTGATACATTGAGGTATAAAAATTAGTTTTATAATCAAAACTATCACCTTCAATAACTATTTTTTCTAATTGATCCTCCCAAATTTCTTGTGCTTCTTTTTTTACTTGTTCAAATGGTTTATTGCCTATTTCTAATTGCCAATTGTGAATGGCGCCTTCTTCATCAACTGGAGAAATACCAACGGTAACATTAATCTCATTCCCTGTTGTATTGTCAAATTCAAATGCCGCTTTTACTTTTTTACCAGAAGTTTTACCATCTAAAAAAGTAACTTTCGTAAACGGTTTAGAAAACAACATATCAAAAAAAAGTTTTTGTTCTGTTGCCCAAGCTTTTGAAAAACGATGTCCCGAAATTTCTGTTTTAGAGTTGATAGTCAATTTAGAATCTAACACTTCATCTCGGTGTTCTAAATCTAAAATAATTACTTGTTTAGAACCATCTGCAAATTGATATTTCTGAATTCCACTTCGTTCAGAAACCGTTAATTCAACATCAATATTTGTATCTTCTAAATGGACTTTATAATAACCTGGTTCTGCAATTTCTTTATCGTGAGAAAATTTGGATTTATACCCTTCTTTTCCATCAGCCCCATTATTAAAAACTACTTTATTCGTTGGCATTAATAAAATATCTCCATAGTCAGAAACGCCTGTTCCACTTAAATGTGTGTGTGAGAACCCGAAGATTTCATTGTCAGAATAATGATAACCAGAACAGCCATCCCAACCGTCTAAACGCGTATCTGGACTTAATTGCATCATTCCGAAAGGCATTGTTGCTCCAGGGTATGTGTGTCCGTGACCACCAGTTCCAATAAATGGATTTACATAATCTATTAATTGTCTGTCTTTTTGCGCTGAAGAAATTGGAGGTTTCGGTTTACATGCATCTAAGAAAAGTAGAAGTAAAAGGAAGAGTGGAAAATATTTTTTCATTCCGTGTTTGGATTTATTTATTTGACTAATTTAGCAAGATAACAATAATCAACCTATAAATTTATGAGGAATTTTAAACACATCTACTTTTTTTTAATTTGCTCATTTACCATTTTACTTTTAAGTTCTTGTGCAGATGAAAACCCCATGGCAATAAACCCAGCAATTATTCCTGCTCCTTTATCACAACAAATCAACGAAGGTGTTTTTGAAATGAATAATTCAACAGGAATTGTAAGTACTGATGATGAATTCACACAAGTAGCAGATTTCTTAAAATCGTATGTTGAATATGGGAGTTCTATTCAGTTAAAATCGAAAGAATCTAAAAATGCAATCATCTTTAAAAGAGATACATCTATTATAAATCTTGAAGGATATCAATTAAATATTACATCAGGCGGAATAGAAATTTTATCAAATTCTGCAAAAGGAGCATTTTATGCGGTACAATCTTTACGTCAATTATTACCGGCTACTTTTGAAAACGGTTCTTATAAAAATTCAACTGTAATCATTCAAAATTTAAACATTAAAGATGCACCTCAATTTAAATATAGAGGGATGCATTTAGATGTTGGACGTCATTTTTTTCCGGTTGATTTTATTAAAAAATACATCGATTTGATAAGCATGTTAAAGATGAATACATTTCATTGGCATTTAACAGAAGATCAAGGTTGGCGAATTGAAATTAAAAAATATCCAAAATTACAAGAAATTGCAGCGTACAGAAATGAAACCTTAATTGGTCATTATTCTGATCAACCGCACAAATTTGATGGAGAAAAATATGGAGGATTCTACACACAAGAACAAATAAAAGACATTGTAAAATACGCTTCAGAAAGACAAGTAACCATTATTCCAGAAATAGAAATGCCCGGTCACGCACAAGCTGCAATAAGCGCATATCCTGAATTAGGTTGTACAGGAACACCAATTGATGTTGCAACAAAATGGGGCGTTTTCGAAGATATTTATTGTCCAAAAGAAGCAACTTTTAAGTTTTTAGAAGATGTAATCGATGAAGTAATTGCATTATTTCCAGGGAAATATATTCATATTGGTGGTGATGAAGCTCCAAAGACACGTTGGAAAAACTGTGCACATTGTCAGGCTTTAATTAAAAAAGAAAGCTTGAAAGATGAGCATGGCTTACAAAGTTATTTTATCACAAGAATGGAAAAATATATCAACTCAAAAGGAAAACAAATTATTGGTTGGGATGAGATTTTAGAAGGTGGTTTAGCACCAAATGCAACGGTAATGTCTTGGCGAGGAACTCAAGGTGCTGTTATTGCTGCAAAGCAACATCATGATGTGATTTTAACGCCAGGTTCTCATTGTTATTTTGATCATTATCAATCTACAAAAGAAGGCGAGCCTTTGGCAATTGGTGGATTTTTACCTTTAGAAAAAGTATATAGTTTTAATCCAATTCCGAAAGAATTGACCATAGAAGAATCTAAATATGTATTGGGAGCACAAGGAAATGTTTGGACAGAATACATGAAAGATTCTAAGCAAGTTGAGTATATGGCTTTTCCGAGAATGATTGCCTTAAGTGAAGTTGTTTGGTCTGAAAATAAAAACAAAGATTTCGAGAATTTTAAAAATCGTTTAGAATTTTACCAAGAAAGATTAGATGCAAGAGAAGTCAATTACGCAAATCATCTATATGAAGTTTTAGGGAAATCAGAAATAAAAGAAGGTGTTTTATTTATGAATTTAAAAACGAATTCAGACACGAAGACTATCCGTTATACTTTAGATGGAACAGCACCAAACATCAATTCTACAGTTTATAAAGAGTCACTTCTAATAAATAAAAATGTAACTATTAACGCTGCATCTTTTGATACCAAAAAACAAGTTAGCGACATTTTTAATGAAACTGTAAAAATGCACAAAGCTGTTGGAAAGAAAATTACTTTTAATGTTCTTCCTAGTGAAAAATATAACGCTGGAGGAAACAGTGCTTTGATAAACGGGATTAGCGGTAGCGACAAACGTTATGGCGATGATCAATGGCTAGGTTTTGATGGAAAAGATGTAGAAATTACAATTGACTTAGGTAAAGAAATGAATCTCAATTCTATTGCTACACGTTTCAATAATCAAAAAGGAAGTTGGATTTATGCGCCTTCTCAAGTAATTGTTACTTTTCCGGGCAATGAAGAGTTTTTACCAATTGAATTGGAAGAAAGCGAAGAGAAAATTGTTGATTTAAAATTAGAAACCAAAATATTTACACGTTTTGTAAAACTAAAACTGGTTAATTTTGGGGTTATTCCTGACGGTAAACAAGGAGCTGGACACAAACCATGGATATTTATTGATGAAATAATTATTGAATAATATGCTAATAGAAATCTGCGCAAACTCATACCAATCTGCAATCAATGCAGAAAAAGCTGGAGCAAATAGAATTGAATTGTGTTCTGAATTAGCTGTTGGCGGAATCACACCTTCTTACGGATTATTGAAAAAAGTTACGAAAGAATTAACGATTCCAATTCATGTTTTAATTCGTCCAAGAAGTGGTGATTTTACTTTTTCTGATGATGAATTCAATATCATGAAAGAGAATATTTTATTGTGTAAAGAATTAGGAGTTAAAGGAATTGTTTCTGGAGTTTTACATCTAGATAGTTCAATTGATATGGAAAGAACTAAAGAATTGGTTGCTATTTCAAAACCGATGAACTTTACGTTTCATAGAGCTTTTGATTGGGTTCAAAATCCAATTGAAGATATTATAAAGTTAGATGAAATTGGTATTGTTAGAATTTTAACTTCTGGACAAGAGAATACTGCTGAAAAAGGATTGCAAAATTTGATTGCATTTCAAAAAGTAGCTTCAAAAATTACGATTATGCCTGGCGGTGGAATCAATAAAAATAACATAAATCTGTTTCAAGAAAATGGTTTTACTGAAGTGCATTTATCAGCCAGTTCGCAAATTAAAACTATTGAAAAACCTACTATTTCGATGAATAGCAACAAACATTTTGATGAAACTCAAATTTCAACTTCTGATGTTCAAAAAATTAAAAACTGTATAGAAATCACCTCAAATGAAAAGTAAATATATTCTTCTCCTTTTAGTAATTGCGAGTGTTTTTAGTTGTAAAAAAACAACCTCAGATTTGCCAATAATTTTTCATATTCATGAAAATTGGGAATTCAAATCTGTAGAAGATACAGATTGGAAATCGGCTTCTGTTCCAGGAAATATTTTCACAGATTTATTAGATCATAAAATGATTCCAGATCCTTTTATAAAAACCAACGAAGAAAAAGTACAATGGGTTTCAAAAAAAGATTGGGAATACAAAACAACCTTTTCTGTAAATGAAGATACATTGCTAAAAGAAAATATCAATATTTCTTTTAAAGGATTAGATACGTATGCAAAAGTGTATTTAAACAATCAACTAATTGCAACAACTACAAATGCTTTTAGAACTTATAAAATTGATATAAAAAAGCACTTGAAAGCTAATAATAATTTAAAAATTATATTCACAAATACAGATAAAATTGAGACCGGAAAAGAGAAAAATAATCCGTATCAACTACCAGAAGGAAAAAGAATTTACACACGAAAAGCACAATTTCAATACGGCTGGGATTGGGGACCTAAAATGAATACTTCTGGAATTTGGAAAAATATTTCTTTAAAAGCTTGGAACGATTTGAAGTTCGATGACATTTTCATCAAACAAAAAAGCATTACAACCACCAATGCGAGTTTAGAGATTCAAATCACAATTGAGAGTAAAGAAGAGAAAAATGTTATGATTGTTACTTCGGCTGACAAACAAACTTTTACAAATCATTTAAAACTCGCAAAAGGAAAAAACACCTATTCTATTCCGTTTGACATTAAAAATCCGAAGTTATGGTGGACGCACAACTTAGGAAACCCACATTTGTATGAATTTGATTTTAAGCTAATTGAAAACAGCTTGATAAAGGATGAATTATCAATCAAAAAAGGAATTAGAACTATAAAATTGATCTCTAAAAAAGACTCCGTTGGTGAATCTTTTTATTTTGAATTGAATGGAAAGCCTGTGTATATGAAAGGCGCCAATTACATTCCGCAAAACAGTTTTCAGAATAAAGTGACTGACAATCATTATAAAAAATTATTATCTGACGTGGTAGATTCTAATATGAATATGTTGCGGATTTGGGGTGGCGGTATTTATGAAAATGATATTTTTTATGACATCTGTGATGAAAAAGGAATCTTAATTTGGCAAGATTTTATGTTTGCTTGTGCTATGCATCCTGGTGACAAAGAATTTTTATCAAACGTAAAACAAGAAGCAGAAGATCAAGTAAAACGTTTACGAAATCACTCTTCAATCGCTTTATGGTGTGGAAATAATGAAAACGCAGAAGGTTGGAATCGTTGGGGGTGGCAAGATGGCAGAACTGAAACTGAGAAAAAAGAAATTTGGAATGATTATTTAGCTGTTTTCGATTCTATTCTACCAAAAACTGTCGCAAAATATAGTGAAACAAATTATTGGGAAAGCTCTCCAAAATTTGGAAGAGGAAATCCGAAATACGAATATGAAGGCGATGCACACGATTGGTGGGTTTGGCATGACGCTAGACCTTTTGAACATTTTCAAAAGCAAGTCCCGAGGTTTATGAGTGAGTTTGGGTTTCAATCTTTCCCTTCTTATGAAACGATTAAATACATCAATCAAAAAGAAGAAATCGACTTAAAAACAGACGGAATTAAATCGCATCAAAAACACATTAGAGGTTTTCAATTGATTGATGAATACATGAAACGCGATTATAACATTCCGACTTCTGATGAAGATTACGCATATGTAAGTCAGTTATTACAAGCCAAAGGAATTGTGATGGGGATTGAAGCACATAGAAGAGCAAAACCATATAATATGGGGACTTTATTTTGGCAATTAAATGATTGTTGGCCAGCAATTTCTTGGTCTAGTATTGATTATTTCGGGAATTGGAAAGCATTACAATACAAAGCAAAAAAAGCTTTTGAAAATGTATTGATTACTTATAAGGAAAACAAATTCAATATTCTAACTTACATTGTAAATGATACTTTTGAAGGATTAAATGGAATACTTAACATGAAAGTAATCGACTTTAAAGGGAATGAGATTTGGTCAAATTCTCAAGAAATATCAGTTGGTGAAAATACAAGTCAGCAAGTTTATAGCATTCCGAATGTTAATATAGACAGAAAAAACTATGTCTATATTACAAAATTTAATGGTGCTAAATCATTGTATTTTTTTAGCAACCCAAAAGACTTAAATCTACCAAAAGGAATGATCAATAAAGAAATTACAAAAACTGAAACTGGATTTTCAATAACTTTAAAAAGTGAAGTTTTACAAAAAGATGTGTTTTTATTTAGTAAAAACAAAGGTCATTTTTCTGATAACTTCTTTGACTTATTACCCAATGAATCAATTACAATTGAATTTAAATCAGAAGCAACTTCTTTGGATGATTTACAGATTAAGAGTTTGAATTCAGTTTACTAATTTTTCTTTAAAAACTTCGATTCTAAAAAACCCAATCCATAACCTAAATGCTGGGTGAAAGATGTAATTATGCTGATAAAAGCAACAATAATACTTCTGTTTTGAAATAATGAATCTATAAACAATAATACAAAGTAGAGTCCATAAAAAGCAAAGAGTTGCCAATAACCAAAGATGGCGGCAATACAACTAATATCAAACCCAATAATAAACAAAGACGGAAACCAATAGGTTAATTTCGCTGTATCTGGATAACGTTTATTTAATTGAGGTCTTGCTGTTCCGAAAGCAACAGTTTGTTTAAAAAACTGCTTAATTGTACTTCTTCGTTTATGATATACAAAAGCTTTATCAATTAATTGTGTTTCAAATCCATTTTCCCATAGTCTGAAAGTTAAATCGATATCTTCTCCTACTTTCAAGTCCACAAACCCGTTGGTTTTTTCAAATGCTTTTTTAGACATTCCTAGGTTAAAACTTCTAGGTTGAAATTTACCAACAGCATTTTTCTTACCTCGAATTCCACCAGTTGTTAACACAGAAGTCATCGAGTAATTAATTGCTTTTTGAGTAGCTGTAAAACTTTCGTGTGCAGCATCTGGTCCACCAAAAGCATCGGTAAAATTACTTTTTAATGTTGTTGAAACTTCTGATAAATACTGTTTTGGGACGATAACATCAGAATCTAATATGATAAAGTAATTTCCGTTTGCTTTTTCCATACCGAAATTTCGACTAGCTCCTGCTCCACTATTACTTTTATATAAATACTTTACATCTAATTTTCTTGAATATTTACTTACTTCAAAGCTACATTTTTTGGTAGAACCATCTTCAATCACTAACACTTCAAAATCGTCAGAAAAATCTTGTTTGGTAAGACTTTCCAACAACTCGTCAATTTCGTTTGGACGATTGTAAACAGGAATTATAATTGAGAAATGTAACTTCAATTTTATAGTTAAATTTAATTCAGTAACTCTTTTGCATGTGTAATTGCAGAATCCGAAATATTTTTACCGCTTAGCATTTCTGCAATTTCAACAATTCGGGCATCTTCTGATAATTGCTTTAAGTTAGTCGTTGTAACTCCAGCAACATCTTCTTTAAACACTTTGTAATGTTGATTTCCTTTTGCGGCAATCTGTGGCAAATGCGTAATCGTAATCACTTGCATATGTTCCGACATTTGCTGCATTATTTTTGCAATTTTATTAGAAATTTCACCAGAAACTCCAGTATCAATTTCATCAAAAATAATAGTTGGTAATTGCGTATTTTTTGATAATATTTTTTTGATTGCCAACATAATTCTTGACAATTCACCACCTGAAGCTACTTTCTTCAACTCACCAAAATTTCCACCTTTATTTGCAGAAAACAAAAAATTTAAATTGTCTTTTCCGTTTGACAGAAAAGAATCCGACTTAGAAATCTCGATAGAAAAACGTGCTTCTGGCATTCCTAATTCTGATAATAAAAACTCTAATTCTTTTTTCAACTTCGGAAGAATTTTCTTCCTAGCATTAGATATTAAAATAGCAACTTCATCTAGTTTTTTAGAAACCTCATCAATTTGTTGTTGTTTCTGATTGATGATTTCTTCAGCATTTTCTACCTGCCCAACTTTTACAGATAATTCTTCTTGAATCACTAACAATTCAGGAATAGAATTCACATAGTGTTTCTTTTGCAAATTATAGATGAATTGCAATCTGTCATTCAATTTTTCTAACTCATTTGGATTAGAATCTATTGCATCATTCGCGTTTTCTAATTCAGAAACAATATCATCTAATTCAATTTTCATACTCGTAATTCTGCTAGACAGCTCTTCATATTCTTTAGAAAATGGTGCTATTTTTTGCAGTCTATTTTCCAATGTATTTAGCAATGTCTGAATTCCAATTTCTTCAGCAGAAACAATATGAACCGCTTCAGATAAATTCAATTGAATATCTTCTACATTATTTAATTTCTCAAATTGTTCTTCTAAATCCTCTTGTTCATCAGCTTTTAAATTTGCTTCAGAAAGCTCATTAAACAAATGTGAATTATAATCGTATTGCTGGTTTGCTTCTCGTTGTTTTGCTTCTAATTCTTGAAACTCATTTTTATAAACATTCAACTGTTTTAATCCACGTTGATAAGAAGCTAGCTTTTGATTATTCTTTGCTAAAACATCAATAATGTTAAACTGAAAATTAGCATCAGACATTTCTAAGGTTTGATGTTGAGAATGCACATCAATCAATTTAGCTTTTAATTCATTCAACACCGATAATTTTACAGGCGTATCATTTACAAAAGCACGCGATTTTCCTGATGGTAAAATTTCTCTTCTAATAATAGTTTGTGTTTCATAATCTAAATCAACAGAATTGAAAAAAGCTTTTAAATTATAATTCGAAATTGCCAATTCAGCCTCAACAATACATTTTTTTGAGGTATCTTTTAGTGTAGCAATATCTGCTCGGTTTCCTAAAACCAAACCTAATGCACCTAATAAAATAGATTTTCCTGCACCAGTTTCTCCAGTAATAATAGACAATCCATTATTAAAATCAATTGATAACTGATTAATTAACGCGTAGTTTTGTATGGAAAGTTTCGTTAACAAGTGAAATAATTTTAGGTTTTAAAATTACTTAATTTTTACTAACTAGAAGGGTTATTAAAATAAAAAACAGCAATTAAAGTTTTAATTGCTGTTGCATTTTTTTTAAAAAAATTATGCAGTTTTTATTTTTCTTGAAGTAAAGTGTTTAATTAAATAACCTATTCCTCCTATAAAAGGTAAAAACAAAATAAGTAACCCCCATATAAAGAAGCTAGATTTTTTTTCATTCCTTGATGCTATAACTAAAGCTAATACTACAATAGTAATTAGCGATCCAAATGTAAAAAAAATTTGAATTGGGGAAATCATTTGAGAAATACTATTCATTTTTTTTATATTTAATTATTGTATAGTTTATCTCCTTTTATTCTAAAAAGAGATAATAAAATAATTAGTAGAAATACACTAATAATGTCAACTATAAAATGCTTTTCCAAAAAAGATAAAGCAATCAAAATTATTC
>JAQXEU010000043.1 GCA_029250685.1 Polaribacter sp. | reverse complement strand
ATTTTTGATACGATATCTGCTTTCGTCATCTTAATATATTTGTATGTTTGTTTTATAATTTTGAGGGGGCAAATATATGATAATTAATCTATTCCAAAAACTTAATCCATTAAAATTATATGAATATTATGATGTAATTTTGACATAGCTATCTATAAAATGAAATTTTCTAATCAATTAATTTACTGGTATTTACAAAATGATAGAGATTTGCCTTGGAGAAAATCTAAAAATCCTTATTTTATTTGGTTGTCAGAAATTATGTTACAGCAAACTAGAGTTAATCAAGGTTTGGCTTATTATATAACGTTTACAAAAGAATTTCCAACAGTTTTTGACCTGGCAAATGCAAGCGAATCTAAAGTTTTAAAACTTTGGCAAGGCTTAGGATATTACTCAAGAGCAAGAAATTTACACTTTTCTGCAAAGTATATTGCGAACGAATTAAATGGTGAATTTCCATCAACATATGATGAAATAAAAAAACTAAAAGGTGTTGGAGATTATACCGCTTCTGCAATTTCTTCTATTTGTTTTAATAAAGCTGAAGCTGTTGTAGATGGAAATGTGTATAGAGTATTGGCTCGATATTTCGGAATTAAAACAGCAATTAATTCATCTGCAGGAATAAAAGAATTTAAAAAATTAGCGCAAACATTAATCGACCCAACACAACCAGGAACGCACAATCAGGCAATTATGGATTTTGGAGCATTGCAATGCAAACCACAAAATCCGCTTTGTGAAACGTGTCCGTTTAACAGCAGTTGCATCGCTTTGGCGAACAAAACAATTAAAGAGTTACCTCTAAAAGAGAAGAAAATTAAAGTTAGAAAAAGGTATTTTAACTTCTTGGTTTTTATTTCTGACAATCATCAAACTGTTTTATCAGAAAGAAAAGGGAAAGGAATTTGGCAAGGCTTGTATCAGTTTCCATTAGTAGAAACAGAAAAAAGTGTTTCAAAAGAAACGCTGCAATCGGAAAACCCAACAGAAATAAAATCATTAGAAGATCTTGTTTTGTTTAACGAAAAAGAAATTGTTCATAAGCTTTCCCATCAACATTTACATACCAAATTTTGGATTGTTAAAAAGGATAATTTACAAGAAAACAGCATAAGTTGGAAAGATGTTGAAAAATATCCAGTGCCAATCTTAATCGCTAATTTTTTAAAAAACTTCAATCCATCAAACGGATATTTTTAGTACATTTGATAGATACAATATAATTTTATTATGGCAGGAACATTAAATAAAGTAATGCTTATTGGGCATTTAGGAGACGAGGTTAAAATGCATTATTTTGAAGGTGGAAATGCTATTGGCCGTTTTCCAATTGCTACAAACGAAAGTTACACAAATAAGCAAACTGGCGAAAAAGTAACCAATACAGAATGGCATAATATTGTTGTAAGAAATAAATTGGCAGAAATTTGTGAGAAATATTTATCGAAAGGAGATAAAATATATTGCGAAGGAAGATTGAAAACGCGTCAATGGGAACAAGAAGGTCAGAAACGATATTCAACGGAAATACAGGTTGTTGATATGACTTTTTTAACCACAAAAAAAGAAACGGCAAAACCTGTTAATCTAACAGAAGAAAAGCCAGAATCAAATACTAAAGTTGAAGAAAACGACGACTTACCATTTTAAAAAATTAAACTTTTAAAACGTGGATCCAGAACCCGCAAGTATATTTTTATTATCAGTATTAAAACCAGATTTGCTAATTGCAATTAACAGTTTAGTGTTAGTTTTTTTATTGATTTGTTCCGCCTTAATTTCTGGATCAGAAATTGCTTTTTTTTCGCTAAAACAAACTCAATTAGACGAACAAATTGATAAAACAAAAGGAAATAGTTTAGTTGTTAAACTTTTAGAAAGACCAAAAAGATTACTTGCAACCATTTTAATTACCAATAATTTTATAAATATTTTAATTGTTTTATTATTTGCTGGTTTAAGCGAATTGATTTTCGAAAACAAAGACTTTTCTATCAATTGGCAATTCATTTCAATCTCTAGTTACATTATCAAATTTACATTAGAAGTAGTTTTAGTTACTTTCTTAATCTTGTTATTTGGAGAAGTTTTACCTAAGGTGTACGCATCTAGAAACGCATTAAAATTTTCTAATATAATGGCAAAGCCAGTAAGCAATTTAAGCAAATTACTGTCTGTTTTTAGTTTGCCATTAATTAAATTAACTGGAGTTGTAGAAAAACGTTTGGGTGGAAAAAACTCTGACTTTTCTGTTGAAAAATTATCACAAGCATTAGAATTAACATCCGACGAAACAACTACAAAAGAAGAGAAGAAAATCTTACAAGGAATAGTCACTTTTGGAAATACAGAAACGGTTCAAATTATGAAACCGAGAATGGATATTTTTGCACTATCGGATGAAGAAACATACAAAGAAGTGATGGATAAAATTGTGAAAAACGGCTATTCTAGAAATCCTGTTTATCATGAATCTGTCGATAATATTGTCGGGGTTTTATATGCAAAAGATTTATTGGCACATTTTGATAAAACCAACTTTAAATGGCAAAATTTATTAAGAAAACCATTTTTTGTTCCAGAAAATAAAAAGTTAGACGATTTATTGAGTGAGTTTCAAGAAAAGAAAAATCACTTAGCAATTGTGGTTGATGAATATGGCGGAACAAGTGGAATCGTAACCTTAGAAGATGTTATCGAAGAAATTGTTGGTGATATAAATGATGAGTTTGATGATGAAGATTTATCATATTCTAAATTAGATGCCAACAATTATGTTTTTGAAGGAAAAACAACGATTAAAGACTTTTGTAAAGTGCTAGATATAGATGATGAAGCCATTTTTGAAGAAGAAAAAGGCGAATCTGAAACTTTAGCTGGACTTCTTTTAGAAATCTCAGGAAAATTTCCAAAGAAAGGAGAGAAAATAAACTTCCATAATTTTTCGTTTACTGTTGAGGCGTTAGATAAAAAACGAATTAAACAAGTTAAAGTAACTCGATTACATGCGTAAAATTTTCATCTTTTTTTTAATTGGAATTCTCTTTTCTTCATGTTCAGAAGATATTTTGCCAAAACCAAAAGGGTATTTAAGTTTAAATTATCCAACAATTACTTATAAAAAAGTAGCGGTTGCAAAGCCATATAGTTTTGAAGTTTCTTCGGATGTAAAAATTGTTGAGCAACCTAAATTCTGGAGAGAAATAAACTATCCAAAGTTAAAAGCTTCTATAAAGATTACCTACAGACCGGTTAAAAATAACCTAAAAGAATTGTTCGTGGAATCTGAAAAACTGGTATATAAACATGCTGTAAAAGCTGTAGAAATTATCACTAAAAACTTTGAAAATTTTGACAATCGAGTTTTTGGAAGCATGCAGGAAATTTCTGGAAATGCAGCATCACAAATTCAATTTCATGTTACAGATAGTACCAATAATTTTATAAAAGGGGCTTTGTATTTTTACGCAAAACCAAATTACGATTCTATTCTACCTGCTGTAGATTATATTAAAAAAGATATTGTGCGGATCATTGAAACGCTAGAGTGGAAGAAATTAAACTAAGAATTTACCTTTCTACTTTGTAACCACAAATAAAATTGCAATCCAAATAAAACTGCTCCTGCTAATAAATGTATCGCTTGTGTTCCGATTGGGAATTCTGCATAATACATTAGAATCCCTGTAATTGTTTCTAAGAAGATTAAAAACACTACCCAGTTCACTAAATTGTACCCCAAGTTTTTCATCTGGTTCATATAAAATAAACCAAGATTTACCAACACAATTGCAATTGTAAATGAACGATGGAAGTAAAATTTAAAATTAGGATTTAATAAGCTGTAGTTTTTATTTTCAAATCCAAATAACTTTACTTGTTCGTCAATAAATTGACGAACTTGAGTTCCCATTGCAATTTGAATCAAGCTAAAAGCTGCAGAAACAATTAATAATTTACTAAACAACGAATGGTATTTATAAGAAGCTTTGTTGTCGGAAACAATAAAACGTAAACGTAATAGCAGCGCAATAATCAGCAAACCACCAACCATATGAATGGTAATAATTGTTGGTTTTAAATTGGTGTCAATAACCATTTTTCCAAGCCAAGCCTCCACTAACATTAAGAAAAATGCTAAAAAAGCTAAAATGGTAATTTCTTTATTTTCTTTCCTATGTTTAAAGGCAGAAACAATTAAGAATAAGAAGAAAATTCCTGAAATAACAGACGCTAATCGGTTGATGTATTCTGTCCAGGTATGAAATTTGTTAAACTTCGCGTAATCGTGTTTTGTGTATTTACTCCAGTTTTTTGCAGAAAAAGTTAGATATGTTTTTACATCATTTTGAGCAACATATAACGTTTCATCTTTAATGATGATCATTCCTTCATTATAATCAGTATTTGGTTGCCAAGTAATTTGTTCTTCAGAAGTTGGCGGAATGTAATATCCAAAACATTTTGGCCAATCTGGGCAGCCCATTCCAGAACCAGTCATTCTAACAACAGAACCAGCTAAGAAAATCACATAGACAGAAATTAAAGAAAGCTTTACAAATAAAGGAAGTCTTTTTTTCACGTTACTTATTTTTCAACTTGATCAAAAGTTTTAACTTGTTTAGAACTTTTTACGTTGTATAAATCACCCCCAGCAATTCCGTTTATAAACGCGTTTATGTCTTTTGCAGAAATAGTATTTGCATCATATTCTACCAAACCTAAACTGTCTTTAAAAATTACTTTTGCAGAAGTAATTCCTCCTTTTTTAGAAAGCTTAGATTGGATCAGTTTTGCACAACCAATTTCGCAAGTCATTCCAGAAATATTAATCGCTACTTTTTCTAATTTTGGAGTCTTAGAAATTTTAACTTCAGTAGTTTTTTTTGATTCTGTATTACAAGCTGAAAGTGTAAAAACTGCTAGTAAAACTGTAAATATTATTTTTTGAATCTTCATAATAAATTTATGTTATCTAATAATGATACAAATTTATCAAATTATTGTTTTATATCATTAGAATTAAGCGACTTTTGTAAAAGATAATTAATTGAAACATGGATTCTAAGAATCAAAAATGGATTTATTTAAGCATTCTAGCGTTAGTTTGGGGTAGTTCTTTTATATTGATGAAAAAAGCGTTAATTGGTTTAACACCAATTCAATTAGGAGCTTTACGTGTTTTAATTGCAGGCGTTTTTTTGTTGTTAGTTGGATTTAAAAGCCTGAAAGAAATTCAATCTAGACATTATAAATACATTGTCTACACTGCAATTACTGGAACTTTTATTCCGGTTTTTTTATTTGCATATGCAGTTAGCGGAATAGATAGTTCAATTGCTTCAATTTTAAATTCATTAACACCTTTTAATACATTTATTGTTGGTGCTTTGGCATTTGGATTTACATTTAAAAAACAACAATTACTTGGAATATTAATAGGTTTAATTGGAACGGTAATTTTAATATTAAAAGGAGCAGATTTAAATCCTAATCAGAATTATTGGCTCTCCTTTTTAATTATTATTGCATCAATAGGTTATGCGTTTAATGTAAATATGGTAAAAAAACATTTACACGATATTAGTGCTTTAAGTATTGTTGCAGGTAATTTTTTATTGTTGATTGTTCCAGCAGCTATTGTTTTAGCATTTACCGATTTCTTTTCAACTTTTGAAATGAATCAAACAAATATAAATTCGTTAGGATATGTTACCATTTTAGCAATTGTAGGTACAGGATTGGCAAAAGTTTTGTACAATAAAATGGTGCATTTAGCAACACCAATTTTCGCATCTTCAGTAACGTATTTAATTCCGATTGTTGCCGTTTTTTGGGGGATGTTAGACGGAGAAAAATTAAGCTTTACACAATTAATTGCTGCTGTAATTATATTATTTGGTGTGTACTTGGTAAATAAAAAGAAATAAAAAAACCCATAGCCGAAACTATGGATTCTTAAAATATTTATTTTTAATCTGAATTAGATTTTAAAATCAGCATCAGAAACTCCTTCGTTAATTTTAATCTCAGAAACCACAAATTCTAACTTCATTGGCCCCATTGGCATGATAGTTTTATGTGGAAACTTTACACCGTTTACAACTTTGTAGTCAGAAAACAATGTTGCATTTTTCACTTCTTTTCCGTTTACCTTTGCAGTAATAACTTCTTGAATTTTTAAACCAGTTTTTACATTATAAAATATTTCTTTTTTTCCAGAAACAATTACATATGCACTAACCCCGTCTAAGTTTGCAATTCTATCTAGCTTACCATTTTTGTATGCTTCATCTATAAATAGAGTATTCTTTTTTGCTTCTGCAATTTGAGCAGCAGTTAACTCAACTCTTCTTCCTTGTTGCTCAGCAAAACCTTTTTCACCATCAAAAATTTGTTTAGAAAGTGTTTGTCCCATTCCAGAAACTACTGCAGAAACTTTATTCGGCGTAGAAACCTTAGTAATTAAGTTTATTGCCATTCCTTGTACTTTTGCATCAGAACTTGTCAAAATAGTTTTAACAGATTTTACTTTATCAGCACCACCAATAGCTTTAAAATAATTGTCAACCACATTTGAGGCTGTCATTCCAGTTGGAATTGGCATATCCATTTTTGGTTTTGTAGTTGGATTAGCATTTTTATCAAAATAATTGATTTTGTAATTTAAATTTCCTAAATTTTTTAAAACATCTGCTCCTTTTCCAGTAATTACTATTCTAGCTTTATTGCCTCTAAAGTATTTGTAAGCAGCATCTTGCACATCTTGAATAGATACAGCATTTAGGTTTTTTAAATAGTTCTTGTAAAAATCTTTATCTAAACCTAAGCGTTCAATATTTAAAGCATAGTTTGCTATAGTAGAAGATCTTTCTAACGCTCTAACAAAATTACCTGTATAACTTGCTTTTGCTGTTTTTAGCTCTTCAGCAGTCACGGGCTGAAATCTCATAATATTAATTTCTTTCAAAAACTCTACAACTGCACTATCTGTAACAACATTTCTTACTGCAGAACTTGCTCTAAAGCGGGTGTCATACTTACTAGCTCCAATACCAGATCCAGCGCTATAGGTATACCCTTTGTCTTCTCTCAAATTATTCATTAAACGTGAAGAAGCACCACCACCGAGTATATAATTTGCGAGTAATACACTGAAATAATCTTTGTCTTTTAGGCTTAATTTAATTGTATTTAAGACAGAGATTTCTGATTGTACAGCATTGGGCATGTTTATAAAATTGATCTCTGTATGACCAACATTTTTAACAACTGGGATGTTGCTTGAAGGAATGATTCCTTTTTCCCAACCATTAAATAAGCTTGTTATTTTCTGTTTAATAGATTTAAAGTTAACATCACCAATAATTATTAAATATGCATTGTTTGGCTTGAAATATGTGTTGTAATTATCTTTTACATCTTGCAAACTAATATTATTTAATGTTGCTTCTGTTGTAATTTCACCAGAAGGATGGTTTTTCCCATAACTTAAAGCATTTTCAACTCTACGAGCAATAGCAGGAACATTCTTTTGAGAATTCTTAATACCTGTTAAAGATTGCTTCATTTGTTTGTCAAATTCTCCTTGATTAAAAACAGGATTAAAGGCTGCATCAGCCATTAATTCTAAAATTCTAGGGAAATATTTTGCTAATGAATTTGCATTAGCACTTAAACTTCCAAAAGAAATGTTAGCTCCTAAATAATCTACTTCTTTGTCAAATTTTTCTTTGCTAATAGTTGTGCTTCCTGTTCCCAGCAATCCACCAACAAATCCATCAACCCCTTTTTTGTTTCCAAAAGATTTTGGCGGGTTATCAATTAACAAAGTCGCAGAAGCAGTAGGTAATTTATGGTTTTCAACGACCATAACTTTTAAACCATTTTTAAGAGTAAATGTTTTTGGTGTTCCTAAATTAATTGTTGGAGCTGGTCCAGGTTTTGGTTGTTTTGTTCTGTCTACTTGTGCAGTTGTAGTTAATGATATTAAGAAAACTGCAAGAATAGAAAATATATATTTCTTCATGATAAGTTTTTTTCTGTGTTATTTTTTCTTTTGAGATTCTGGTAAATATTCAATAACAACTCTTCTGTTTTTACTTAAATATTTTTTAGCAACATTTCTAATCTCGCTTTTAGTAATAGAGTTGATAATTTCTAACTCTTTATTAATGCGATTTGTATCACCAATTTGCAAATAGTTTTTTGCTAAAGAGTTTGCAATTCCTTCAACACCAGAATTAGCATTTACAAAGTTATTCTCAAAAACATTTCTTACTTTCTGTAAATCTTCATCAGAAATTAGCTCTGTTTGCATTTTTAAAATTTCTATATCCATGCTTTTTTGTAGCGTTGCTAAAGAAGTTTTTCCAACGGGTAAAGCTAAGATGCTGTAAACACTATAATCCTCTAAAGGCCTTGCAAAAGAAATTACTTGAAGAGCTTCTTTCTTAGTATCCACCATTTCCTTATATAATCTAGAGCTTTTTCCGCTACTTAAAATTGTAGAAATTACATCTAAAATTTTTGCATCTCTTTTACTCATAGATGGAGTTTTATAAGCAAGAATTAATGCAGGTAATTGAATATTTGCATCATATTCTTTTACCCTCTTTTCTGTTGTTCTTTCTGGTTCGATAATTTTTACTCTTTTAGGAGCAATTCTAGCAGGAATTGACTCAAAGTAATCTTTAACCCATTGTTTTGTTTCAGTTTTTTGAAAATCTCCTGCAACAACTAAAACGGCATTATTTGGCATATACCACTTTTTATAAAACTCTTGAAAATCAGTTAATTTTGACGCATCTAAGTCTTTTATATAACCAATCATTGGTCTACCATAGTTGTGCTTGTCAAAAATATGATTATAGATATCACCGTATATGAATTTGCCATATGCTGCGTTATCCATTCTTGTTCTCTTTTCTTCTTTTATAACTTCGTTTTGAGTATCAACTCCTTTTTGATCAATTATAGGGTGTAGTAGCCTTTCAGATTCCATCCATAAACCAAGTTTTAAATTATTAGAAGGAAAAGTTTCATAATAATAGGTTCTATCCCAATCAGTATTAGCATTATTTTGCCCTCCGTTTGCAGCAACAATTTTAAACCATTCTCCTTTTCCAATATTTTTTGTTTTTTCAAATAAAAGATGCTCAAAAAAATGCGCCATTCCAGTTTTTCCTTTTTCTTCATCTTTCGCACCTACACGGTACATTACTCCAACGGTTACTACTGGAGCTGTATTATCTTGGTGTAAAATTACATGCATACCGTTTTTTAAGGTATACTCTTCAAATTCAACTTTTTGGGCTGTAATTGTTGTTAAAGCAAACAAAAACAAAGCTAAAGTTAAGATACTTTTTTTCATTGAGTTATT
>JAQXEU010000045.1 GCA_029250685.1 Polaribacter sp. | reverse complement strand
AGAATCAAAAATAGTAAAAATACTATTTGACTTATTATCAAGCACTTAACAATAATTGAGTTATTAACAGATATATTAAAAAACAAAAAATCGTATTACAATTGTAATACGATTTTATTTGTACAGGCGGAGAGACTCGAACTCTCACACCTCGCGGCACTAGATCCTAAGTCTAGCGTGTCTACCAATTCCACCACGCCTGCAAAAGGAGTGCAAATATAAACATTACTACTAAATTGCAAAGAAGTTCTTTAGTATTTTTACTATTTTTGATTCTCATCAAAAATATATCATGCAAAACATAAAAAACTATATCGATTCTAACAAAGAACGTTTTATAAACGAGTTAATAGAAATCCTTAAAATGCCATCTGTTAGTGCAGATCCGGCATTTAATCAAGATGTATTAAATACGTCGGAAGCAGTAAAATTATATTTAGAAAAAGCCGGCTGTGATACCGTAGAAATTTGTGAAACTCCAGGATATCCAATTGTGTATGGAGAAAAAATTATCAATCCAGATTTACCAACTGTTTTAGTATATGGACATTATGATGTACAACCAGCAGACCCTATAGAATTGTGGGACTCTCCGCCTTTTGAACCCGTAATTAAGAATACAGAAATTCATCCTGATGGCGCAATTTTTGCACGTGGTGCCTGTGATGACAAAGGGCAGATGTTTATGCATGTAAAAGCGATGGAATATATGACTTCAACCGGAAATTTACCTTGTAATGTTAAATTTATGATTGAAGGTGAAGAAGAAGTTGGTTCTGAAAGTTTGGCTTGGTATGTAGAACGCAATCAAGATAAATTAGCAAATGATGTAATTCTAATTTCAGATACAGGAATGATTGCAAATGACATTCCGTCTATTACAACTGGTTTAAGAGGTTTGAGTTATGTAGAAGTTGAAGTTACTGGACCAAACAGAGATTTACATTCTGGCTTGTATGGTGGTGCAGTTGCAAATCCAATAAATGTATTAACAAAAATGATTGCTTCATTGCATGATGAAAATAATCACATTACAATTCCTGGTTTTTACGACAATGTTGAAGAGTTATCAACTGAAGAAAGAGCAGAAATGGCAAAAGCACCTTTTTCTTTAGACAATTATAAAAAAGCATTAGATATTGATGCTGTTTATGGAGAAAATGGATATTCTACCAACGAACGTAATTCAATTAGACCAACGTTGGATGTAAACGGAATTTGGGGAGGTTATACTGGCGAAGGCGCAAAAACTGTAATTGCATCAAAAGCATTTGCAAAAATTTCGATGCGTTTAGTTCCGAATCAAGATTGGAAAGACATTACCCAACTATTTAAGAATCATTTCGAAAGTATTGCTCCAGCTGGAGTTAAAGTTGTTGTAAAACCGCATCATGGTGGACAAGGTTATGTAACACCAACAAACAATATTGCATATCAAGCAGCAAGTAAAGCATATGAAGCTACGTTTGGAAAAACGCCAATTCCACAACGAAGCGGAGGAAGTATTCCAATTGTTGCATTGTTTGAAAAAGAATTAAAAAGCAAAACTATTTTAATGGGGTTCGGTTTAGATTCTGATGCAATCCACTCTCCAAACGAACACTTTGGTATATTTAATTACTTAAAAGGGATTGAAACCATTCCTCATTTTTATAAATATTTTACAGAGTTGAAAACGAAATAATTAACTGTTTTTTAACTCGTTAACATACATAAATAAAATACTTTTATATAAACTAATTAAACAACTAACCAATGAAAAAACTACTACAAAAAGTAAGCATTGTTTCTTTATCAATGCTACTTTTAATAGGCTGTTCTACTTCAAACGAACAAAAACAACGCACAGCTGACGATTACAAAAACGCTGCAAAATTTATGCAACGAAGTTGGTCTGGAATAGTTCATAATCAAATAGGTTCTCAAAATTGGACTGGTGATGATGAGCTGATTTATTCTAAAAGTACCGCAAACGGAACTGAATATGTTTCTGTCAATACAAAAACAAAAGAGAAATCAAATTTAAGTGATTACAAAGCTCCAAAAAGAGAAGCTAGAAAAGCAAAAAGAAACGAACATGTTTCTCCAAACGGAAAACTAGCAGCCTACATTGATAATTACAATTTGTGGGTAAGAGATTTATCTACCAATAGAAAAACACAAATCACTTTTGACGGAAAAGAAGATTACGGTTACGCGACCAATAATGCCGGTTGGACAAAAGGTGACAATGCAGTTTTAAAATGGTCACCGAATTCAGATAAAATTGCAACTTTTCAGCAAGATGCTCGTGGAGTTGGCATGATGTATTTAACAACAACAAATGTTGGTCATCAAAAATTAGAAGCTTGGAAGCACCCATTACCAGGAGATAAAACTATTTTCACAATAGAGCGTGTTATCATTCATTTAGGCGCAAGACCAAAAATGGTTCGTTTAAAAATGGAAAAAGATTTCCAAAGAGGATCAACTACTGATCATATTGCTGGACGTGGTGGAGTTTTATTAGATGCGCAATGGAGCAAGGATGGATCTAAATTCGCTTTTGTTTCTGGATCTAGAGATCATAAAGAAGCACATTTACAAATTGCAGATTCAAGAACGGGTCGTGTTAGTTCAATTCATAAAGAAGTTGTAGATACATACTACGAATCTGGAGTTAGAGCAGAAAACTGGAGAGTTTTATTCGATTCAAATGAGTTTATCTGGTACTCAGAAAAATCTAATTGGGGACATATTTATTTATATGATTTAAACACAAGTCAGTTAAAAAACCAAATTACTTCTGGTGATTGGTTGCTAAAACAAATTAAGCATGTTGATCAAAAATCAAGAGAGATTTTCTTTTCTGCTGGAGGAAAAGAAGAAGGAAACCCTTATCATGATTATATTTATAAAGTGAATTTTGACGGAACGAATTTAACAAACTTAACACCAGACAAAGGACATCACTCAGTAAGTTTTTCTCCAAATATGGGATATTTTGTTGATACGTATTCTACAATTGATACGCCACCAATTTCTGTATTAAGAGATAGAAATGGCGCTAAAATTGCAGATTTAGAAACTGCAGATATTTCTGAATTAAAATCAAAAGGATGGAAAGCTCCAATTGAGTTTAATGTAAAAGCAAGAGATAATAAAACAGATTTATATGGTGTGCTATTTACACCTACAAATTATGATGAAAGTAAAAAATATCCAGTTTTAAACTACATTTATCCAGGACCACAATCTGGAAGTGTAGGGAATTATGGATTTAGAGCGGTTTGGAGAGATTTTCAAGCAGTTGCTGAGTTAGGATTTATTGTTGTTGCAGTTGATGCACAAGGAACTCCAGGAAGATCTAAATCTTTTCATGATTTCTATTATGGAAATATGGGCGATAACGGAATTCCAGATAATATTGCAGCCATTAAACAATTGGCTAAAGAATACAAAGGAATGGATCTTGAAAATGTTGGAATCTGGGGGCATTCTGGTGGAGGATTTGCTTCTACAAGAGCAGTGTTTGCTTATCCAGATTTTTATGATGTTGCTGTTTCTGGAGCAGGAAATCACGACAACAGAAACTACGAAGCTGATTGGGGAGAAAAATGGCAAGGTTTGTTAGTTGAAGGAAATATGGAAGGAAAAGGAGATGGAACAACAAATTATGACAACCAAGCAAATCAATTATTAGCAGGAGAATTGAAAGGTAAATTATTAATTACACATGGTTCAATTGACAATAACGTTCCGCCTTCTAACACCATGTTAGTTGTTGAAGCTTTAATTAAAGAGAATAAAGATTTTGATATGATTTTATTTCCAAATCAACGACATGGTTATGGAAATATGACAAACTACATGACACGTAAACGTTGGGATTATTTTATTACACATTTACGTAATGAAATTCCGCCTAAGGAATTTGATTTAGTAAATTTCAAATAAAAAAACTCAAAAAAAGCCGCATATAAATATGCGGCTTTTTTTTGCTAATATCTTTAATTTATAATAAACAACATTAATTGTCAGTTCGAGCGGAGTCGAGAACTAATCGGTTTTTAAACCTTTCGACTGCGCTCATGGGGACAAGGTATTTGTAAGCTATTCTCTATTTTATAAAATACGCTTTGATGATATAATCAACTTTCGGAAATTTTTCTCTTAAAAATTTGTTTCCGAATTTATTGATTGAATCTTGCTTTCGCCCCAATTTATCACCGTAACCATCATAAAACTTCAATACATTTTCTTTTCCTGCAATTACTTTTGCAATTACTGGAAAACCTTTTACGCCAGAATATGCCAATTCATCTAATCTGTGATTGTCTTTTAAGTTGATGAAGATTTGATTCGATCTAGTTTTAACTCCTCCTCTAGCAAATGAAATTGACATTACTTCATTTTTTGCTAAAACTGGTTCATCATCAATTCCGTTGCTTCTCCAACTTTTATTGATTAATGTATCGTTATGAATTCCGAATTGTGCCACAAAATTAGGAACAACTCTAAAAATGGCAACATCATCATAATATTTATTCTTAATTAATTGATACAATCTATCAACTCCTTTTGGAGACCAAGCTCTTCTGGCAACAATATCAAAATTACCTTTTGTGGTTTCAAAACGGGCTCTAAAAGTATTTGGCGCTTCTGCTTTCAACCATTTTTCATTGAACTTTTTTGGAGCACAAGATGCTATTAATATTATACTTACTAAGAAAAGTAGTTTTTTCATTTTATAAAATTTTGTTGGTTCGTTTTTTGATATCAACAAATGTAAGAAAAAGAAGTTTTTAAAAATATTTTACTCTACACTTGTAGAATTAAAATATTTGCTCTATGTTTGTAGAGTTAATTCTAAAAACGTAGAACAATGCAATTATCAAAAACCGAAGAACAACTCATGCAATACTTATGGAAACGCAACAAAGCGTTTATGAAAGATTTATTAGAAGACTTCTCTGAACCAAAGCCAGCAACAACAACTGTTGCAACGTTATTAAAACGCATGAACGACAAAGGTTTTATTGATTACAAATTGTACGGAAAATCTAGAGAATATTTTCCCTTAGTAAAGAAAACAGACTACTTTTCAAAACATGTAAATGGATTAATTAAGAATTTTTTTAATGATTCTGCTCCGCAATTTGCATCGTTTTTCACTTCTGAAACCAATTTATCAAAACTAGAATTAGAAGAATTACGCACAATTATAGATCAACAAATTAAAAAGAAATAAGATGTTACTATATCTATTAAAAACCATTTTTTGCTTGCTCCTTTTTCTAGGGTTTTATCACTTAGTATTAGAAAGAGAAAAAAAGCACGAGAATTGATGCAATTACAAGCCGATGCTTTTTATAAGAAACAACAGAAGATGTTGTAAAAATCATATATGGATTGTCATTCCTGCGAAGGCAGGAATCTATAAAAAGTTAGTTTGGATTCCTGAATCCTCGGGAATAACAGGAACTATTCTTTCTCTGCCATTTTCTTTACGTAATCTGTAATGATCACAATTTGCGTTGGTCCAACTTTTCCTTCAATAAATTTAGCATTTTCATGATCTAAAGAAATTCTACGAACCGCAGTTCCTTGTTTTGCAACTAGGCTAGAACCTTTTACTTTTAAATCTTTTATTAAAACAACAGAATCTCCAGCCTGTAAAATGGCTCCGTTTGCATCTCTATGAATAATTTTTTCGCTTTCATCTAAATGATCTCCAGATTCTTTTGCAAAACGCAAATCGTCATCTTCTAAATACATCATATCTAACAAATCTTGCGGCCAACCTTCTTTACGTAAACGAGATAACATTCTCCAAGCAACAACTTTCACTGCTCTATATTCGCTCCACATAGAATCGTTTAAACAACGCCAATGATTTGCTTCTGTGTCTTCTGGGCTTTCAATTTGAGTTTTACAAGTTTCACAAGCAAGTAAACTTCCATCAACTCCACCTCCACCAGTTATGGTAGGTTTTACTTCATAAATTGATAAATTATCTTTTGAAGCACATAACTCGCACTGATTTCCACTTCTGTTTTCTAAATCTTGTTGTAAACTCATTTTATATTTTTTTGCACTGCAATAATACGAAGAATTATCTTCCAGTTAATGATTTTGGAACTCTTCCGTTCTTTATTGATTCTGATCGCAATCTTCTACCAACAATACGTTCATTCATTTGCCCAACTTCTAAAACTTTATCAATATCTAAATTCGTCTCAATGCCCATTTCATCTAACATTACTACTAAATCTTCAGTAGAAATTAATCCAACTAAATTAGGATCTTTGTAATAATAAGAACCTGTTCCAGCAACTGGAACACCGTCTACAAAATTCGCAGGTTGACCTCCGATTCCGCCCATCGTAGCTTCAAAATTAGTCATCCCAGCTTGTAAAGCAGCCAACACATTTGCTGATCCCCAACCTCTCGTTGTATGAAAATGAACAATTTGTTTATGTGTCATTCCAACTTTTTCTTGCAACATCGAATAGTATTCAAAAACTCTATTTGGAGAAGCAGAACCATCATGATCTGCATGCTCTACATCATCAGCCCCAATATCAAACCAACGTTGTGTGAAATCTATTGCTTTATTTAAATCTGTTGGTCCTTCAATCGGGCAACCCCAAATTGTACTAACAGTTCCGTTCACTTTTATTCCAGCTGCATGAGCTTTCTTAATTTGTTCTTCGGCCATTTTCCAGTATTTATCTAAAGTCAAGCCAGAGTTTTTTAGGTGATGTGACTCACTTGTAGAAACCATCAATAAAATTCTGTCTGGACCAAATCCTTTTAACTTTGCTTCAATGGCTCTTTCTACAGATTTTTCTCGAATTGTAATTGCAGTTAAACTTGCATCATCAATTAAATGTGCCACTTTTTTTGATGTTCTAATTTTTTTAAATAACTCATCCGCATCAGAAAACTGAGGCATTCCTTTTGGGTTTCCAAAATTAGTTACTTCTAAATGCTTAAAACCAGCTAACAATAAATTCTCTAACATCCAGAGTTTTGCTTCTGTTGGAATGAATTTTTCTTCGTGTTGATAACCATCTCTAACCGTAATATCTCCTATTACTACTTTTTTCGGATATTTCATTGTTTTACAATTTAAGCCTACTAATGTATAAAACACATTAAGATTACCTAATTTTAAATTCATAATAATTTGATTAAAAAAACATCTTATTTCAAGTATTATCAAATTAGCGTACCTTTTTTTATATTAGTAGTAAAATTGATGATAATTGTACTTTATGCAAATTCGAACTAAAAGACTAACCTTATGCAAATTCACTATTAATGATGCTCCCTTTTTTTATAATTTGGCAAATGATCCAGACTGGATAAAGTATATTGGTAATAGAAATATAAAAACAATTATAAATGCTGAAAAGTATTTAAAAAAGAATATTATTCCTAGTTATGAAAAATTTGGGTTTGGTTTTTATGTAGTTAGACTAACAGAAGAAAATACACCAATCGGAATGTGTGGTTTAATCAAAAGAGATTGGATGGATTATGTAGAAATTGGTTATGCTTTTCTATCTCCGTTTAGAGGAAAAGGCTATGCAATTGAATCTAGTATAGCTACTAAAAAATACGCAAAAGAGGAATTAAAAATTGATTCTTTAGCCGCTATAACAGATATAGATAATGAAAAATCTGGCAATTTATTAAATCGATTGGGTTTTAAGTTTTCAAAATTGATTTCTTATCCTGGAGAAGATAAAAAGTGTAAATTATATTTAGAAGATTATTTAACTTCTAATGATGTAAACTGAAATGAATCTCCGTTAAACAAACCTTTATCAGATAGCTTTAAAGACGGAATTACCAATAACGCCATAAACGACAAACTCATGTAAGGCGCTCGTAATTTACTTCCCATTTGCTTTGCCATTTTATCTAATTCAGCGTACGATTTCCCAATTTCTTCAGCAGATAAATCGCTCATAATTCCTGCAACTGGTAACGAAACTATTTTTTCTTCGGATTGATTCACAGCACAAATTCCTCCTTTATTTTTGATGATTAAATTTACAGCTTTACAGATTGCATCATCAGAAACTCCAATCGCAATTATATTATGTGAATCGTGACCAACAGAACTTGCAATTGCGCCTTTTTTGATTCCGAAATTTTTGATAAAAGCAATTGCTGGCTCATCATTTTTGTAACGATTTACAACTGTCATTTTTAAAACATCTGTTGCAGTGTTTGAAACTAAATTTCCGTTTTCGATTAACGAATCTGCTTCAATTTCATTGGTAACTAACTCTCCATCTAATGCCTCAATAACACGAATCTTTTTCGCATTTGATTCAAATCTAAAGTCTCTAACGTTTTTATAATCTGTATTGAAATTATTCAGCACTTCAAAATCAACTGATTTCACAAATGATTTTCCGTTTTCAGCAACCAATTCACCGTTTATATAGGTTTTTAAAACCTTGAATTTTTCTAAATCTTCAACCACAATAAAATCAGCAAAATCATCTTTTTGTAATAAACCAACATCCAACTTATAATGTTTTACAGGATTTACACAAGCTGCTTGTAATACTTTAAAAACATCAATTTCTTTTGCTATTGCTCTTTCACACAACTGATTTATATGACCAAGCAACAAATCATCCGGATGTTTATCATCAGAACAAAACATCATATTTTCAAAATGCTCTGGTAATAAATCAATTAATGCTTCAAAGTTTTTTGCAGCACTTCCTTCACGGATTATTACTTTCATTCCTTTTTGCAACTTCTCTAATGCTTCTTCATTCGTAAAACACTCATGATCTGTAGAAATTCCGGCAGAAATATATTTGGTTACATTATCACCTCGTAAACCTGGTGCGTGACCATCAATTGGTTTGTTATTATTTTTTGCGTGTTCAATTTTCTTTAAGACTTCATCATTATCAAATAAAACTCCTGGATAATTCATCATTTCTGCTAGATATTTGATGTCAGGATTTTTCATCATCAATTTAATATCATTAGAATCGATAATTGCTCCAGCGCTTTCAAAAGAAGTTGCAGGCACACAACTTGGCGCACCGAAATTAAATTTCAACGGAACTTTCTTTCCGTTTTCAATCATAAAATCAACTCCTTTAACACCTAAAACATTTGCAATTTCATGCGGATCAGAAACCGTAGCAACGGTTCCGTGAACAACAGCAATTTTGGCAAACTCAGAAGGCACTAACATTGAACTTTCGATATGAATATGTGCATCCACAAAACCAGGTAAAATGTATTTTTCTATCGAGTGATTTGATTTTCTAATAGCTTTTATTTTACCTTTTTCAACTTCTATTTCGCCTTTAAAAATCTGTCTGTTTTGTATGTCTACTATATTTCCTTGAACTATCATAAAAAAAATCTTACACAAATATAATTATTGTTGATAGTATTTTAACCGAGTTGCGTAGCATATTATTAAAAAATGAATAATTACTGCGCAGCATTTATATAATTGATTATTTTTAGTGATTAAAACGAACGATTTGAAACAATTATTTTTTGTAATTCTAAGTATTCTATGCATCGGTTGTGTTTCTAAAAGTGAGGAAGATTCAACAAACTTTAAGTATTTAAAATTCAGCGAAAACATTTTAAATTATCATATAACTCCAAAAGAAAAATTTGATAAATCAGGGTTGATGTTTTCAGACCAAGGTGCCTGGTTTGCGTATAGTTTTCCAGATTCAATTTCAAATTTAACAGGATTTTCTGGTCCATTTTTAATGACCCAACAAAACGGAGTTTGGAGCAGCGCCTCATTAAGCAATTTAGTTATTGACAATAATGTTTGGACTTCACATTCTTCTATAAGCTACAACAGTCATTTAGAACAAACTTTTAAGTCAGATCATTTAGAGTTAAAACAAGAGCTTGTTTTTTCTTCTGGACATACAGCAATTATTAAATCTACTTTGAAAAACAATAGTCAATCTGATAAAAAAATAACCTATCATTTTAAAAATGAATCGCTTTTAGCAGATGGATTAAAACTATCGACAGATAAAAACAAACTCGTAATCAATTCTTCAAAAACAGATGCAATTGGACATATTCTTTTTCCGAATGAAATTGTTTTGAATTCTACTGATAGTACTTACACTTCTAATATTATTAGTATTGAATTAAAACCAAATGAAACAAAAGAATTTATCATTTCTCAATCATTTATTTTCAAAGGGTATTCTTGGAGTAATGAATTAAAATCAATTGAAAACTCAACTTTTAAAGCTGTTTTAGATTTACGAAAAGCAGAAAAAAACACACAATTAAGAGCATTAATTGAAAACAGAAAAGAACAATTTTCTACTGATATTTATGCTGAAGTATTAGCAAAAGCACATTTAACCTTGCAAAATAATTGGAGAATTCCTGCTGGAGAAATCAAACACGAAGGCTTATTTCCTAGTTATCATTACAAATGGTTTAATGGGTTTTGGTCTTGGGATTCATGGAAACATTCGGTCGGATTATCATTCTACAATACAGAACTAGCAAAGAAACAAATGAAGTTAATGTTTGAGTTTCAGAGCGAAGATGGATTTGTAGCAGATTGTGTTTTTAGAGATATTACTATTGAAAAACATAACTATAGAGATACAAAACCTCCTCTTTCGGCTTGGGCAGTTTCAAAAATATATAACAAAGACAAAGATCTTGAGTTTGTAAAATATATGTATCCAAAATTAAAATTGTACCATGAATTCTGGTATAATAAGAGAGATCATGATCAAGATGGTTTGTGTGAATACGGTTCTACTGACGGAAGTTTAATTGCTGCAAAATGGGAAAGCGGTATGGATAATGCGATTCGATTTGACAATTCTAAGATTCTTAAAAATGGTGAAGATGCATATTCAATCGATCAAGAATCTGTTGATTTAAATGCATATTTGTATGCTGAAAAAAACTACTTAGCTGAATTAGCAACAGCAATAAAAAAAAATGAAGATGCACAAAGATTCACAAAAGAAGCAGCAATTTTAAAAAGGAAGATTCAAACACAGTTTTACGATGTAAATGATGGTTGGTTTTACGATACAACTTTAGACGGAAAAACATTTATTAAGGGAGAAGGAAGCGAAGGTTGGACAGCACTTTGGGCAAAAGCAGCAAGTCATAAACAAGCAGAAACTGTCAAAGAAAAAATGATGGATCCAAAGAAGTTTTTCACAAAAGTTCCATTTCAAACTATGAGTGCAGATCACGAAAAGTTCAATCCTTTAAAAGGATATTGGCGTGGACCAAATTGGCTAGATCAAGCGTATTTTGGTGTAAAAAGTTTACGCAATTACGGCTTTAATGAAGATGCAGACAAAGCAACAATTCAGATTTTAAAAGGAGCTGAAGGTGTTTTAGGAAAAGGAAAATCTATCAGAGAAAATTACCATCCTTTAACCGGAGAAGGCTTAAATGCTCAAAATTTTAGTTGGAGTGCAGCTCATATTATTATGTTATTACAAAAAGAGTAAATGAATAATTACGAAAACATTAAAATTAGTATTGAAAGAGCAGAAGAAATTCTATTTGAGATTTATGGAATAAAAGGAAAAGCATCTTCTTTACCAGGGTATGTTGATTTTAACTTCAGAATTAAAATAGAAAATGAAGAAGGTTATATTCTTAAAATATCTCGTCCAGATGAGAATAAAAACTATCTAGAGTTTCAACAAGAATTATTACAAACTATTGAGAGCAGTGATGAGAACCTTATTGCTCCAAAAGTAATTTTAGACAAAAACAATAATTCCATTTCAGAAACAAAAGACAAACTTAAGAATGTCCGTTTTGTCAGACTTCTTTCTTGGGTTTCTGGACGTGTTTGGAGTCAAGTAAATCCTCAGTTAGAAGATTTTCGTATTAGTTTAGGTAAACAATGTGGCTTACTGACAAAAACACTTCAAAGTTTTGATCACCCAGAAGCACATTATAATTTTGAATGGGATATTGCGCAATCTCTTTGGACAAAAGAGCATCTTCATTTATTTACAGATGAAGACAAAGCAATTCTTTCTCATTTTCAATCGAGTTTTGAATCGAATTTCACTTCTTATACAGTACTCCGAAAAAGTGTAGTTCATAATGACCCAAATGACAATAATATTATTGTTTCAGATAGTTTAACGAATCCAGAAGCAATTGCTGCAATTGATTATGGTGATGCAATTTACACGCAAACCATAAATGACTTAGCAATTTTGTGTGCGTATGGTTTAATGGGACATAATGATCCATTAGCAGCTTCATTAGATTTAATAGAAGGATATCATGCTGCTTTTCAACTTCAAGAAGACGAATTAAAACATTTATATAATGCTATTGCAATGCGACTTGTAATTATTGTTACAAGAGCTTCGATGAGTAAAATTGAAGAACCTGACAATGAATATTTATGGATTAGTGAAAAACCAGCTTGGAAGGTTTTAAGAAAATGGAGTGAAATTAATGCTGATTTTGCTGAATATTCATTTAGAGTTACTTGTGGATTTTCTGCACATCCAAATGAAGAAAAATTTAAAAATTGGAGTTTAAAAAACAACTTCTTGTTATCCGATTTATTTCCGACTATCAAAAGAAATGAAGTTCATCATATCGACTTAAGTGTTTCTAGCAAATGGGTTGGACATCAACAAGACTTCAATAATTTAGATTTATTGCAGTTTAAAATTGATCAATTGCAGAAAGAGATTCCGACTAAAATTATTGCTGGAGGGTATTTAGAACCGAGAGCTTTATACACTTCTACAGCGTATGATAAAATTGGAAACTCCGGTAGAGAAAGTCGAAGTATTCATTTAGGAGTTGATTATTGGTTGCCAGAATTTACGCCAATTCACGCACTTTTTGATGGCGAAGTAGTAATTGCGGTTAATGATGCTGGGGAAAAAGAATACGGTGGTTTAGTTGTCTTAAAGCACAAAACTAAAGATTTTGATTTCTATACATTATACGGACATAACACTATTAAAAGTGCAACAAAACATAAAGTTGGAGACGTTATACTAAAAGGAGAAAAAGTGGCTAAATTGGCAAACTATCCAGAAAACGGAAATTGGGCTCCTCATTTACATTTTCAAGTCATGTTATCCTTATTTGATTATAAAATTGATTATCCTGGTGTTGCCTATTTGAGTCAAATTGATGTTTGGAAAAGTGTTTGTCCTGATCCAAATTTACTTTTCAAATCAAAAGAACTAAAAGATAAATCTGTTGTATCTAATCAAGAAATTATTGATTACAGAAAACAGCATTTAGGTAAAAGTTTAAGTCTTCAATATAAAACACCTATAAAAATGGTTCGTGGAGCTAACCAATATTTAACGGATCAATTCGGAAATAAATATTTAGACACCGTCAATAATGTTGCACATGTAGGTCATGAAAATTATAATGTTGTAAAAGCTGGTCAAGAACAAATGGCGTTGATTAATACAAATTCTCGCTATTTACACGAAAATATGAACGAGTTGACTAAAGAACTTCTAGAAACGTTTCCAAAAGAGTTAAACGTAGTTCATTTTGTGAATTCTGGAAGCGAAGCAAACGAATTGGCAATAAGAATGGTAAAAGCGATTACTGGCGAAAAAGATATTATTGCAAGCGAAATTGGTTATCATGGAAATTCAAACATGTGTGTAGATATTTCTTCTTACAAATTTGATGGAAAAGGCGGAAGCGGAGCGCCAGAACACACACATATATTTCCGTTACCTGATACTTTTAGAGGGAAATACAGAGGCGAAAATACTACTTCAAAATATGTAGAAGAAATTCAGAAATGCATTGACACAATTCATAAAAAAGGAAGAAAAATTGGCGGTTTTATTATTGAACCAATTATAAGCTGTGGTGGTCAAATAGAATTGCCAAACAGATTTTTATCAGAAGCTTATAAAAAAGTTAGAAAAGCTGGCGGAATTTGTATTTCAGATGAAGTACAAACCGGAATTGGAAGAATGGGGAAAACTTTCTGGGGATTTCAATTACATGATGTTATTCCGGATATTGTAACTATTGGAAAGCCTTTAGGAAATGGTCATCCAGTTGCAGCTGTAGTTTGCACACAAAAAGTTGCTGATGCATTTGCTAACGGAATGGAATACTTTAATACGTTTGGTGGAAACCCAGTTTCTTGTGCTATTGCAACCGAAGTTTTAAAAACTGTAAAAAGAGAAAATCTTCAGGAAAACGCTTTACAAATTGGTGAATTTTTAAAATCAGAATTAAAGGAATTATCAAAAGAATTTCCAATTAT
Source organism: Polaribacter sp. (assembly GCA_029250685.1). GTDB lineage: Bacteria > Bacteroidota > Bacteroidia > Flavobacteriales > Flavobacteriaceae > Polaribacter. The sequence continues at coordinate 85,273 of JAQXEU010000045.1, read as the reverse complement.
AGGTGATGTTCGTGGTCAAGGATTATTCTTGGGAATTGAATTGGTAGATTCAGATTTAAATCCTTTAGCAGAACAAACCAATTATTTAGTAAATAGGATGAAAGATTATGGAATTCTAATGAGTTCTGATGGACCTAACAACAATGTTTTAAAAATAAAGCCTCCACTAACCTTCACTAAAGAAAATGCAAAAGAATTACTTTTCTATTTACATAAAATTTTTGCAGAAGATTTTATGACTTTAAAAAACAAAATATAAACCTTACTTTTATAATCTTATAAATTTTAATCTACTACAGTTATGCGTAAAATTTTAACTTTAATCACAATAATCACTTTTTCTTTGAATTCATTTTCACAGAAAAAAGCAGCAAAATGGGATGTAAATAATCCACATAAAGATTGGAAATACAATACTTTTAAATTGGATACCAATGAAGGAACTTGGATGAATTTAGATGTTTCTCCAGATGGAAAAACAATCGTTTTTGATTTGTTAGGTGATATTTATAAAATGCCAATTTCTGGTGGAAAAGCAACTATTTTACGATCTGGTTTAGCGTATGAAGTCCAACCTAGATTTAGTCCAAACGGAAAATACATCTCTTTTACCAGTGATGCTGAAGGCGGAAACAACATTTGGGTAATGACTGCCGATGGAAAAAACGCAAAATCAATCACAAAAGAAAAATACAGATTGTTAAACAATGCGGTTTGGACACCAGATGGAAAATCATTAGTTGCTCGTAAACACTATACTTCTACTCGATCTGTTGGCGCTGGTGAAATGTGGCAATATCCACTTTCTGGTTCAGCAGGATTAAAATTAACAAAACGAAAAAATGATCAACAAGATGTAAATGATCCGTCAATTTCATCAGATGGAAAGTATTTATATTATGCAGAAGACATGTATCCAGGAGGGTTTTTTCAGTACAATAAAGATCCAAATAAACAGATTTATGTAATTAAAAGATATGATTTTAAAACTGGAAAAATCAAACAAATTACTGGTGGGCCTGGTGGAGCTGCAAGACCTGTTATTTCAAAAGACGGTAAACTATTAGCTTTTGTTAAACGTGTAAGAACAAAATCGGTTTTATACATTCACGAATTAGAAACCGGAAAAGAATGGCCAATTTATCATGATTTAAACAAAGATCAAAGTGAAGCTTGGGCTGTCTTTGGAGTCTATCCTCATTTTACTTTTACAAAAAATGATAAAGAAATTGTTTTTTGGACAGGCGGAAAAATCAACAAAATAAATGTTGCCACAAAACAACTTACAAACATTCCGTTTCAAGTAAATGAAAAAATTAAATTAGCAAAAACACATCGAGTTAAAAGAAAAGTTTTTGAAGAAAGTTTTACTTCTAAAATGATTAAAGATGTAAAAACTTCTCCTGATGGAAAATCGATTGTATTTACTTCTTTAGGTCATATTTACAAAAAAGATTTACCAAACGGAACACCAAAAAGAATTACAAATCTTACTGATTTTGAAGCAGAACCAAATTTTTCTCCTGACGGAAAATCAATCCTATTTGTAACTTGGAATGATGCAGAACTTGGCGCAGTTTATAAAGTAAATACAAATGGTTCTGGTCTACAAAAACTAACTTCTGTAAAAGGGATTTACAGAACACCATCTTTTGATAATTCTAATTCAAAAATTGTCTACAGAAAAGAAGGTGGAAATGGAGATCAAGGATTTGATTATTCTACAAAAACTGGGCTTTACATTGCAAATGCTAATGGAAGCAATCATAAGAAAATTTCTGATGGAGGAGAATTCCCACAGTTTTCAGTAGATAATAAAAGAATCTTTTTTCAATCAGGAGGCTCTTTCATGGGCGGATTGACAAAAAGATTACAGAGTATTGATTTGAATGGAAAAAATCAAAGAAGCCATTTTGTTTCTAAATTGGCAAATCGTTTAGTACCGAGTAAAGACAACAAATGGATTTCATTTATTCATTTGCATAAATTGTATGTTTCTCCAATGATTTTAAACGGAAGTGAAATCAATTTAGATGCAAATACAAAATCTTTTAAAGTAGAAAGTTTGTCTAAAAATGCAGGAATCAATTTGCATTGGTCTTCTTCAAATGATAAAGTTCATTGGACGTTAGGTGATGAATATTTTTCAAAGTCAATTGTAAATAATACAGGAGATCCTTTTGCAAAAAGCAATGTAGTTGCTGATACAAATACTGGAATTAAAATTGGTCTAACCGCTAAATCTGATGTTCCAGAAGGAAGAGTTGCATTTACTAATGCGCGTTTAATTACCATGAAAGGAAATCAAATTATTGAAAATGGAACAATCGTAATTTATAAAAACAAAATTGAAAAAATTGGAAAGTCAAGTTCAGTTAGTGTTCCTTCTGGAGCAAAAACATATGACATGAAAGGCAAAACAATTATGCCAGGAATAGTTGATGTTCACGCGCATGTCGGTGCTTTTAGAAATGGACTAAGCACACAAAAACATTGGCAGTTTTATGCGAATTTAGCGTACGGAGTTACTACTTCTCATGATCCTTCAGTAAATACGGCAGCGGCATTTACCTTAGAAGAGTTACAACGAAAAGGGTTAACTGTAGGGCCAAGAATGTTTTCAACAGGGTTTATTTTATACGGAGCAGAAGGAGACTTTAAAGCGGTTGTAAACAATTTAGAAGACGCTCGTTTTGCAATAGCAAGAACAAAGGCATTTGGAGCAAAATCTGTGAAAAGTTATAATCAACCAAGAAGAGAACAACGTCAACAAATTATGCAAGCTGCAAGAGAATTGGGCGTAAACGTTGTCCCTGAAGGTGGTTCAAATTTTTATTCTAACATGTCTATGATTTTTGATGGGCATACAGGAATTGAACATAACATTCCGGTTGCACCAGTATACAAAGATGTTTTATCCCTTTGGAAAAACAGTAAAACAGGCTACACTCCTACTTTAGTTGTAAATTATGCTGGAATGAGTGGTGAATATTATTGGTATCAAAAAAGTAATGTTTGGGAAAATAAAAAATTATTAAAATATACACCAAGACATGTTATTGACCCTAGATCTCGTCATAGAACAATGGTTCCGGATGAAGAATATTACAACGGACATTTATTAACGTCTAGAACAGTCACTGATTTATCTAAATTAGGCGTAAAAGCAAATGTTGGAGCTCACGGGCAATTACAAGGTTTGGGAGCACATTGGGAACTATGGATGTTACAACAAGGTGGAATGTCTAATCATAATGCTTTAAAAGCTGCAACAATTAATGGTGCAGAATATATCGGTGTTGGTGATGAATTGGGCTCTTTGCAAAAAGGAAAATTAGCAGATTTAATCATTATGGATAAAAATCCGTTAGAGAATATTCAGAACACAAATTCGGTAATTTACACAATGATTAATGGACGTTTATTTGACACTTCAACTATGAATGAAGTTGGTAATTACAACAAAAAAAGAAGCCCTTTTTATTGGGAAAGCGGAAATTACAATCAAGGAGTTCCTTTAAATTTAGAAACAAACGGATTTACGATTCCAACTTGTAGTTGTCATTAAACACTTTTTTATTTTATGAAATTTAATTTTCTTTCGATTTTCTGTTTTGTACTCCTCTTTTATAGTTGTCAACAAAAGGAACTTGTAAAAGTAGCTGAACAAAAATATCATTTCAATCATCAGATATTTGAAGAAAATAAATTAGAACCAAGAGCAAGTTTTTTTGCTTTTGAAAATTCTGAGGTAGCCTCAAAAGAAAAATCAAATCGTTATTATTCATTAAATGGCGATTGGAAATTTAATTGGGTAAAAGATCCTAAAAAACGTCCAGCAACTTTTCAAAATACAGATTATGATGATTCTGATTGGAAAACAATTCCTGTTCCTGCAAACTGGGAAGTTGAAGGTTATGGAAATCCAATTTATTTAGACGAACGTTATCCTTTTACTACAAAATGGCCAAATGCACCAACAGATTATAATCCTGTCGGAACGTATCGAAAAGAAATAAATATTACTAAAGAATTTTTATCTGAGGATATTATCTTACATTTTGCAGGCGCAAAATCTGCGATGTATGTATATATTAATGGTGAATATGTAGGTTATTCACAAGGAAGTAAAACTCCTGCAGAATTTAATGTTACAAAACATTTAAAAGAAGGAAAAAACTTAATTGCATTGCAACTATTTCGCTGGTCTGACGCTAGTTATCTAGAAAGCCAAGATATGTTGCGAATGAGCGGAATTGAACGTGATGTGTATTTATATTCAAGACCAAAAGTTTACATTTCTGATTATCATGCAAAAACAACTTTGGATAACACTTATAATAATGGACTATTTAATGGAGATGTAACAGTATCAAATAATACTATGGATGGTGTAAAGAAAAACATTCAATTAGAAATATTTGACAGGGGAAAATCAGTTTTTAAAGAATCCCAAACTATTGAAATTCATGGAAATGGAAATACTAGTTTTAAAACTGGATCAATCCTAAGAAATATAAAATCTTGGTCCGCGGAAGTTCCATATTTATATGATTTACATATTTCTATGGAAAATCAAATCATTAAAAAGAAAATCGGATTTAAACGAGTTGAAATTAAAAATTCGCAAGTTCTAATTAACGGAAAACCAATTTACATTCGAGGCGTTAATCGACACGAAACCGACCCCTTTTCTGGTCATGTTGTTTCAAGAGAATCAATGGAAAAAGATATTAAATTGATGAAACAGAATAACATCAATGCTGTTCGTTCTGCACATTATCCAAATGATCCTTATTGGTTAGATTTATGTGACAAATATGGTTTGTATGTAGTTGATGAAGCTAATATTGAAAGTCATCCTTTAGCGATTGATAAAAAAACGCAGATTGGAAACGAAATGAGTTGGTTACCTGCTCATATGATGCGCACAAAACGAATGTATTTTAGAGACAGAAATCATGTCTCTATTTATTCTTGGTCATTAGGAAATGAAGCTGGAGAAGGTGATGTTTTTAGAGCAACTTACAAATGGCTAAAAGAGCAAGACAATAATAGAATTGTACAATATGAACCGGCAGGAAAAGAAGATTACACCGATTTATATTGTCCGATGTATCCAAAACCTGAATATTTAATCAAACATGGAAAATCAAATTCTGATAAACCATCAATAATGATTGAATATGCGCATGCAATGGGAAATTCAGTTGGAAACTTGCAAGATTATTGGAATATTATTGAAAAGTACGACAATTTACAAGGAGGTTTTATTTGGGACTGGGTAGATCAAAGTTTAGAATATACAGACAAAAATGGAAAACCGTATTTAGCTTACGGACACGATTATCATCCAGATTTACCAACTGATGGAAACTTCTTAAATAATGGTTTGGTTGATCCATATAGAAATCCACATCCACATTTATCTGAAGTAAAAAAAGTATATGAACCAGTTCAATTCAAATACTTAGGAAATCAAACAATTAAAATCACAAACAAAAATTTCTTTGCTGATTTTTCTGACAAAGAACTTCAGTTAAAAATTCTAAAAAAGGGAAAAGTAGTTTTTGAGAAAAAGAACATTTCTATTGATGTAAAAGCTCAATCTTCAACTACAATAAAGTTTAAAGATATTCCTGATATGTTTGTTCCAGAAAATGAATATTATTTAGAAGTTAGCTTGCATCAAAAGAAAGCAACTAAGTTAATCCCTAAAGGATTTGAAATTGCTTGGGATCAATTTGCCCTTAAACATGGAGCTGTTGTACAATATCCAAAAGAGAATAATGACGCTTTAAGGATTACAAATACAGAAAGCGAAACGATAATTCAAAATAAAACCTCTCAATTAAAAATTGACTCTAAAACTGGAGAAATCACTTCATGGGTTTTTAATGGGAAACAAATTACCAATCAGCCAATAAAACCAAACTTTTGGCGTCCACCAACAGATAATGATTTAGGAAATGGAATGGACAAATGGGCTAAGATTTGGCAGGATGCTACATACAACTACAAAGCAAAATTAATTGACAGACCGAAGAAATCAGGAAATAGTATTTCTTATAAAGTAAATTATTCATTACCAAATGATGAAGCTAAAGTCGTTGCTAATTATTTGGTTGATTATTCTGGGAATTTAACAGTAAATCTCTCTTACAAGTCTAATAAAAAAGACCTACCAAATATTCCTAGGTTAGGAATGTATTTGACTTTAAATAATACTTTTGAAAATGTTTCTTGGTATGGAAAAGGCCCAGAAGAAAGTTATTGGGATCGTAAAACTGGACAAAAAATAGGGATTTATTCTGGAAAAGTAAATGAGCAATTCCATATATATTCTCGTCCGCAAGAAACAGGTAACAAAACGGATGTTCATTGGATGGAAGTTTCATCAAAAAATATCAACTTAAAAGCAACAAGTCAACGGTTATTTAATTCAAGTGTTTGGCCTTTTGACATGAAAGAAATCGATTTTAACTCTGTTGATGGAGCAGAATCAGCTTCTGGGTTAGTTCCTGTTACAAAAAAACACGGCGCTGATATTAAGATCGGAAACACCATTCAATGGAATATCGATTTTAAACAAATGGGCGTTGGAGGAGATACTTCTTGGGGAAGATTGGTTCATAAAGAATACACAATTCCAGCAAACAAAGCATATCGTTATTCATTTACAATTACACCAACCAAAAAATAAATCATGCAAATAGTAACTTTCCTTTTATTTACCATTTTAGTAGCAGTTATCTCTTATTTGGCAACTCGTAAAACAAATGAAAACTCCTCTGATGGATATTTTCTCGGAGGAAGAAGTTTAACCGGAATTGTAATTGCAGGTTCGTTATTACTAACGAATTTATCTACAGAACAAATTGTTGGATTAAATGGACAAGCTTACGAACAAGGAATATTAGTTATGGCTTGGGAAACCATCGCAGCAATTACAATGGTAATTATTGCAGTTTTTTTATTACCTCGTTATTTAAAAGGCGGAATTGCAACAATTCCACAATATTTAGAACGCAGATATGATAAAACAACCAAAGCCATCGTTTCTGGATTATTCTTATCTGGTTATGTTACCATCTTTTTACCTGTAGTTTTATACACAGGAGCTTCTGCAATAAATACAATGTTTGATATACCAGAAGCATTAAATTTTTCTGAAGAAGCTGCACTTTGGATTACCGTTTTTGGAATCGGAATTACGGGTTCTATTTATGCAGTTTTTGGTGGATTAAAAGCAGTTGTTGTTTCAGATACAATAAACGCAATAGGTTTAATTATTGGTGGATTGATGATTCCGTATTACGGATTAACTTTTATTGGAGATGGTGACCTAATGCAAGGTCTAAATACCTTAATGACAGAACATCCAGAAAAATTTGATTCAACAGGCTCAGAAGACTCTTATGTTCCTTTATCAACATTATTTACAGGAATGCTATTGGTAAATTTGTTTTATTGGGGAACAAACCAAGCAATTATACAAAGAGCATTAGGTGCAAAAAACTTAAAAGAGGGACAAAAAGGCTTAGTTTATGGCGCTTTTTTAAAAATATTAGGACCGTTAATTTTAGTTCTACCTGGTATTATTGCTTTTCATGTTTTTAATGGAAGCTTAGAAAAACCAGATTTAGCATATGCTTCTTTAGTTGCAGAAGTATTACCAAAACCATTAATTGGTTTCTTTGCTGCAGTTTTATTTGGTGCTATTTTAAGTTCATTTAACTCTGCACTAAATAGTTGTGTAACTTTATTTGGTATAGATATTTATAGAGAATATATTAAAAAAGCTGCAACAGAAAGAGAAGTGGTAAAAGCTGGTAAATCTTTTGGTATTTTCTTAGCAATATTATCAATGATTGTTGCTCCTTTTATTGCAAATGCAGGTAGTGTCTTTGAGTATTTACAAGAAATTAACGGAACATATTCAATTCCAATTTTAACAATTGTTATTGTTGGATTTACCACAAAATTTGTTCCAGCAAAAGCTGCAAAAATCGGATTAATATCGGGTGTTGTGCTTTACAGTATTAGTCAGTTTATAATTAAACCGATGTACGGTGATTCTTACCCGCATTTTCTACATATTATGGCAATATTGTTTGTATTAAATACAATTATCATGTTGATTATTGGAAAAATGTATCCGAGAAAAGAAGCGTATATCCAACGATACACAGAAGATGTTGATATTACACCTTGGAAATTACTTAAACCAATGGGAATTGTAATTTGTGTTATTGTTATTGGAATCTACATTTATTTTGCTAAATAAAATGAATAAAGAATGTATTCAAACTATTCAATTAAAGTTTACTGAAAAGTTCGGTAAAAAACCAATATTAGTTTTTTCTCCTGGTAGAATTAACTTAATCGGTGAACATACAGATTATAATAATGGTTTTGTTTTTCCTGCTGCAATTGATAAAGGAATTTATCTTGCGATAGAAAAAACAGAAGCTGATTTTTCTACAACTATAGCATTAGATATGAATGAACAGATTGAGTTCAAACTAAACAATCTAAAGCCATTTAAAAACGGAAGCTGGGAAAACTATATACTTGGTGTTGTTTATGAAATTCAGAAAAAAGGAAAAGTGATAAGTAACTTTAATATTGTTTTTAAAGGTGATATTCCTAATGGCGCTGGCCTTTCTTCATCTGCAGCTTTAGAGAATAGTATTGCATTTGGTTTAAACGAGTTATTTAATCTTAAGCTAACCAAACAAGAAATGATTTTCATTTCACAGAAAGCAGAACACAACTTTGTTGGTGTTAAATGTGGAATTATGGACCAATTTGCAAGTATGTTTGGCAGAGAAAATGAGGCAATTCTATTAGATTGTAAGAACTTAAATACCGAGTATTTTGAAATTAACTTTAAAGAATATGATATTTTACTAATCAATACAAATGTTAAACATAGTTTATCAGAAAGTGAATATAATGAGCGAAGAGCTGTTTGTGAGAAAATCGCTGATCTTTTAAAAGTAGATTCTTTGAGAGAGGTTTCTTTAAACCATTTAGACATTATTAAAGAAAAAATCTCCCCAAAAGAACATCAAAAAGCAACATACGTTATTGAAGAAAACAACCGAGTGATTGATGCATCAAAAGCATTAAAAGACAAAGATTTAATTAGCTTTGGAAAGTTGTTATATGAATCTCATTCAGGACTTCAACATAAATATAATGTTAGCTGTATTGAGTTAGATTTTTTAATTGAAAAAGCAAAAGAAAATAAAAATATTTTAGGTGCAAGAATGATGGGTGGTGGTTTTGGCGGCTGTACAATCAATATCATAAAAAAAGAATCTGTAAAAGAATTTTCAAGTGATGTTGAAAAAAGATTTAACCAAAGATTCAATTCCAATTGTAGTTTTTATTCCGTTAAATTATCAAAAGGAACACATGTTATAGAAGTTTAAAATGATTATAAAAAACAAAAATGAACCCAACTGTTAGAGAAGCTACAAAAGAAGATTTACCAATTTTAGATACCTTTATGGATGCGTTGGTTGATGCCGAACGTCCAATGGATGTAACTATTAAAGACGGAAAAGTCATGTATTACAATCTAGAAGATTTTATCTCAGAAGATAATTCTATTTTATATGTTGTTGAGCTCAACAATGAATTAGTTGCATCTGGCTACGCTAAGATTAAGCCAGATAGAACCTATTTAAAGCATGATAAACATGCGTATTTAGGTTTTATGTTTGTTCCAGAAAAACATCGAGGAAATGGTTACAATAAATTAATTGTTGATGCTTTATTCGCTTGGAGTAAAACAAAAAATATTAGTGAAATTCGACTAGATGTTTACAATTCAAATCCATCAGCAATTAGAGCTTATGAAAAAGTTGGCTTCAAAAAACACATGATTAAAATGAGAATGAATTTAAATGATTTGTATTCTTAAATCCCAAAAGGGTTATCAATCGAGTGCATTGGTTTTGTAAACCATTTTGGCCCATTTTCTGTCATGTAAATATGATCTTCCAATCGAATTCCGAATTTATTTGGAACACAAATCATTGGCTCATTACTAAATGTCATTCCGGGTTCTAAAACTGTAAAATCATTTCTAACAATATATGGCCATTCGTGAATTCCTAAGCCAATTCCGTGCCCCGTTCTATGTGGCAATCCTGGTAATTTATAATCTGGACCTAAGTTATGTGATTCTAATACTACTCTAGAAGCAGTATCAACATCGGCACAAGTATTTCCTAATTGTGCTGCATTAAAGGCTGCTTGTTGCGTTTCTTTTTCTATGTTCCAAATTCGAGTTTGCTCTTCATTGGCTTTTCCAAAAACATAGGTTCTTGTAATATCTGAAATATAATCGTATAACATACAACCCGTGTCTATTAATACAACTTCATGTTCTTCTAAATTTTTTGGTGATTTTACTCCATGTGGAAACGAAGAATCTACTCCAAATAACACAATACAAAAATACGATCCAGACGGGATTCCATGTTTTACATGTGCCTCCTGAATAAAATCAGTTACTTCTTTGGCTGAAATTCCAACTCGTAAAATTCTTGCTGCTGCTTTATGAACTTCTAATGTAATATTCATTGCATGTTGCATAATGGCAATCTCAGCATCAGATTTAATCATTCTACAACCTGCAGTAATTGATTTTGCATTAACTAATTCATAAGAATTTTGACAGTTTTTAATTCCATCAATGGTGAAAAAAGGTGTTGCTTCATCCATAGAAATGTCCCCTTCTTCTAATCCATTTTCTTTTAAAATAGTTACAAATAATTCATATGGAGATTCATGTTCTTCCCAACAACGAACTTCTCCTTCAATCAACATAAATTCGAAAATGGTTCCTTTTTCAAATTCTGGCGCAATGTAAATTAGTTTTCCATTCGGAAATAAAACAGCTCCTACCATTCGTTCACTGGCATTCCATTTCATTCCTGTAAAATAGAAAAGGTTAGTTCCTGCATGTAAATACATCGCTGGAACATTTTGAGCTTTCATTAAGCTACAACCTTTATCTATTCTTTGTTGAAATTCTTCTTTTTGAATTGGCTTAGCTAAATGTGCTGTGGGTTGAATTGCATTTAATTCTGCTTCTATAGTTGATCCTCCGATTCCTTTCATACTCATAATTAATAAACCTCTGTTGCTGCAATTAAAATTGATGTTTTTGTTTTCTAAAACTTTCTATCCGGGTGAAAAGGATTCAAATCTAAACTAGGTTTTTTCTCAGAAATGATTTCTGAAACTAATTTCCCTGTTGCCGGACCTAAACTCCAACCCATCATTGCATGACCTGTTGCAATAGTTAAGTTATTACATTTTGAAGATTTACCTATAAATGGCAAGCCATCTGGTGAACAAGGTCTTAATCCACATTGAGCATCATTTTTTTCAGTTTCAGAAACTTTTAATCCTTTATAAAAATTTTCTCCTGCTTTAGCAATTGCATTCACACGTACCGGATTTATATTGTGATTTATTCCACCTATTTCCATTGTTCCAGCAAATCGTGTAAAACCATTCATTGGTGTAACCGCAACTTTTGCTTCTAAAAGAATAGTTGGAATTGTAATTCCTGTTTCTCTAGCTAAATTTATTCGATATCCTTTTCCAGCTTGAATTAGCAGTTTTAAGCCTAATTTTTTAGACAATAAAGGGCTCCAACTTCCAGCCGACAACACAACCTCATCTGCAACAATTTCTCTTTTGTTTGTGATTATTTTTGAAATTATTTTATTAGAAATTTCAATATCTTTTACTTCCTCTTTTGCTAAAATTTCAACACCTAAATTTTTCAAATGCTCTACCATTTTTGGCATAAAATCTGAAGGCGTTGTGTGTCCATCACAATCATAAAAAACTCCACCTTTAACATTTAGATTAGCATTTGGTTCTCTTTTTTTTATCTCTTCTTTAGTTAACATTTCTGCATTTAAACCAGCTTCAATTAATCGCTCACCAACTTCCCATTCTGCTTCACCAACTTTATCCGTTTGATAGGCCATTAATAAACCTTTACGCTCATAATGAAAATCAAATTCTTTGGATGCTTTTAAATCTTCGTACAAATCTCTACTCAATAAATTGATATCTCTAATAACAGGAATAGAGTTTTCTACTTTTTTTGCATTTGCAGATTTTTTAAATGCTAAAGACCATTTTAAAAACTCAGAATCCAATCTTGGTTTTACATAAAATGGACTTTCAGAATTAAACATCCATTTAATTCCTTTTGTTATCATTCCTGGAGCAGCCAAAGAAATAATGTGGCTTGGAGTTAAATACCCAGCATTTACATAAGAAGCACCGCTCGTAAAATCTGATTTATCAATTACAGTAACTTCGTGTCCTTCTTTTTGCAAATAATATGCAGAACACAAACCGATAATTCCGCCTCCAATAACTACAACTTTTTTACTCATTCCTTAATTCCAATTAAAATTCCAAACTGGCGTATTATTCCCTAGATGTTCAACAAAATAATTCCACCTTTTCTTTAAAAAATATTTTTGATAAATTCCTCGATATCCATGTCTTTGACTTGGCAAAATTAACAAATCAAAATCTTTATTTGCTTTGATTAATTCTTCTGCTAATTTAAAAGTTGCAGACGGATTTACATTATCATCCAATCCACCATGAGCTAATAATAATTTCCCTTTTAAATTTGAGGCATTTGTAACATTAGAAACATCTTGATATGTTTCATCAATTGGCCAACCTTGATACATTTCTGGCCACCACGCTTTTTCCATTCTAAAATCATGATCAGCAGAACTTGCTACTCCAACTTTATAAAAATCTGGAAAAGCTAACAATGCTCTTCCTGTATCATATCCACCAGCAGAATGACCGTAAATTCCTACTTTATCAACATCAATCCAAGAATATGTATTGGCTAAATGTTTAATCGCCAACACATGATCTTCTAAATTATTTCCCATGTTTTTATAGGAATGATTATGAAATTCTTTTGATCTACCAGAAGTTCCTAATCCATCAACTCGAACAACAATAAAACCTAATTCCGCCAACGATTGATTGCTAAAAACGTTGTCAAAAGATTTCGGAAAACGTTGCGTATGCGGACCTGTATAAGTTGCATCTACTATTGGATATTTCTTTGAAGCATCAAAATTTATTGGTTTCCAAAAAGCACCATAAATGGTTGTTTTTCCATCTTTAGCAAGCATAGAAAATGTTTCTGGAGTTGTATAACCTCTACTTTCTGCATCAGAAATATCTGCTTTTGTTAATGCTGCTAAAATTTTCCCTGTTGATGCTTCTCTTAAAACAGTTTCTGTTGGGGAATTTATGGTAGAAATGTTATCAGTAAAATAATCTCCATTTATTGAAAAAGAAACTTGATGATGTTTGTTTTCTACAGTTAATAATTGTTCTTCTCCATTAAAACTTACTTTATAAACTTGTTGATGATATGGATTATTCTCAGTTTCTTTTCCTGAAGCTAAATAATAAATTGTTTCAGTTTTTTCATCAATGTACTCAATACTGTTTACGTAGTAATTATCGCTGGTAAGTAATTTTGTTGTGTTGGATTTAAAATCATACAAATGCAATTGTCTCCAACCTGTTCTTTCTGATAAAAATACTATTTTCTGACTCTTTTCTAAAAGACGATACTCAAAATTATCTATGTTTGTTTTTGATGTTTCTGTTAATACAACTTTTGATTTTCTAGTATTTAAATCTACCTGAACCAATTCGTTTTTTTGAAAGCCTCTGTACGGAATCTGCGCTAATAAAACTCCAGAAGCATTTGTCCATTGGTTACTTACAGAATTGATGTGAGTTTGCGTTGGTAAGTTTGTTTTTACTTGCTTTTTAGTAGCAACATTAAAGAAAGTAGGTGTTAGTTTCACCATGGTTGTATCTCCAGGAGAACCACGATAATACGACAACAATTCTGGCTTATACACATCGTCTTTACTCCAGTCTAATAAATACATTTTCTCTGCATTTCTTGTATCTACAATATTAGCAGAAATCCATTTAGAATTTGCAGACCAATTTACATTAAAACGTTTTGGTCTCTCTCCATTTTCACCATACATTTTATCATACCAACCGTACCAAGAAGCATATTCGTATCCTTTTTTTCCATCAAAACTTAATTGAAATATTCTTTTGGTTGATGTTGATTTGATATATAAATTATATTCTTCTGTAAACGCAATCCATTTTCCGTCTGGCGATGTGCTTTCAAATTCGTTTCTTCTTTTTCTTTCTTCTTTTTTTACTTCAACTAACTCATATGAGTCAGTATTTAGAACGTAGTTTTTATTGTTGGTCGTAAAAGAAAAACCATTTTCTGTTGGCTGAATATTTGTTAGAGAAATTTCATTCGCTTTTAACTCATTATTTGTTAATTCATTTAGCGAAACAACTAATTTTTGTTGATCAAATAATGATTTTACTTCTGTAGCATTTTTAAACGAAATAGTTTTATAAGCCTTTCCGTTTTTACTATAATCTACAAACCAAAAACCAGAATTATCATTAAACCAATTAACGCTAGTGTTTAAATTAAATGCTGTTTTGTTATTATAATTTGAATACATGAAACTTACAGCACTCTGATAATTTTTTTCTGAAATTTCATTTTTCGAATTAGAGCATGATACCATCAACAAAACTCCAAAAATAAATACTACTGATTTAAAATATTTCATGTTTTTTAATTTTTAGATAACTTGAAATCCGTGTGCATACGGATCATCTTCATCATCAATTACAATCGTATTATATCCATATACTTTTGCCCAACCTTGAATACTTGGTATAATTGCTAATTTCCCATCCAATGTAGTTTCTTCTTCTACACAACCAATAAATTTGCTTCCAATAAAACTTTCGTGTATAAATTGTTCTCCTTTTTTTAATTTTCCTTTCGCATATAATTGTGCTAATCTTGCTGATGTTCCTGTTCCGCACGGACTTCTATCAATTGCTTTATCGCCATAAAAAACGGCGTTTCTACCTGATGAAGTTGGATCAATTGGATCTCCTGTCCACAATAGGTGTGTTACATCTCTAATCGTATCATTTTCTGGATGAATAAATTGATTCGGGTATTTAACATTGATTCGATCACGAACAATTTGCGAATACTGGATAATTTTTGATGCCGTAAAATCGTGAATTCCAGAAAAATTTTTCTGTGGATCTACAATTGCGTAATAATTTCCGCCGTAAGCAACATCAAAAGTAATTTCTCCTAATTCTGGGCAATCAATTGTTAAATTTTCGGCAGCTAAATAACTTTTTACATTGGTTAATTTCACCCAATCTACTTTCTTTCCAGTTAGTCCATATTCAATATGTACCAAACCAGCTGGTGCTTCCATTTTTATTTTCCCAGAAATTTTCGGTGTGATTAACCCTTCTTCAATGGCAATTGTAATTGTACCAATTGTTCCGTGACCACACATTGGCAAACAGCCAGAAGTCTCTATAAATAAAATTGCAAAATCGTTTTCTGGATTGTGTGGTGGAAAAATAAAACTTCCACTCATCATATCGTGTCCACGAGGTTCAAACATCAATCCTTTTCGAATCCAATCGAATTCTTTTAAAAAATGTTGACGCTTTTCGCTCATCGATTTTCCAATCAATTTTGGAACTCCAGAAGTTACTACTCGTACAGGATTTCCGCAAGTATGCGCATCAATACATTTAAAAACAACTTTACTCATTTTTGCTTTTTGTAATATAACTATCTATTCTTGATTCTAAAATTGATAACGTAACCGTTCCTTCTGCTAAAATCACTTCATGAAATTTTCTAATATCAAATTTATCTCCTAATTCTTTTTCCGTTTTTGTTCGCATTTCACGGATTTTAATTTCACCCATTTTGTATGACAATGCTTGTCCTGGCCAAGAAATATATCGATCTGTTTCTGTGTTTACTTCATGTAATGATAATGCCGTATTTGAAGCCATATAATCAATCATTTGCTGACGTGTCCAACCTTTTGCATGCACTCCAGTATCAACAACCAATCTACAAGCACGCCACATTTCATAGGTTAATTGACCAAATTTTTCATACGGAGTCGTATAAATATTCATTTCATCAACTAAATATTCTGAGTACAAACCCCAACCTTCTCCAAAAGCAGATAAATATAAATTCCTTCTAAATCTTGGAATTGTTTTCGGTAATTCGTTATTCAAAGACATTTGTAAATGATGACCAGGAACTGCTTCGTGAGCAGTTAAAGCCGGAATTGTATATAATGTTCTACTTGGTAAATTATAGGTGTTTACCCAATAAAAACCTGCTGTAGTTTCGCTTCTAGAACCTGAATATCTTCCCGAAGTGTAATTTGGTGCAATTGCTGCCGGAACAGGGACAACTCCGTAAGGTTTTCTTGGTAAAGTGATAAAATATTTTGGCAATTCCGCATCAATTCTCTTTGCAATATCTCTTGCGTACATCATCAATTCTTTTGCTGTTTTTGGCGAAAACTGTTTGTCTGTTCTTAAGAATTTAAAGAATTCAGCAAAACTTCCTTTAAAGCCCAAATCCTTAATAATTTGTTCCATTTCAGATTTGATTCTCGCTACTTCTTTCAATCCAATTTGATGAATATCGTCTGCATTGTATTTTGTACTTGTTGTGTAAAAATTAATTCTATTTTGATAAAATTCTTTTCCGTTTGGCGTTGTACTTACGCCCAAACCTTTTCTTGTATTCGGAAAATATTCTTCTTCAAAAAATGTTTTGATTTTTTTGTATTGCTCAATCGCATTTTTTTGAACACTCTCTTTTGCAACTCTAATAATAGAATCTTTCAACCCTGACGAAAATGAAGATGGCATTTTATGAAACGGTTGGTAAAACTCACTTTTTGTTACATCAGCAACAATATGTTTATTGTACGTATTATCGTATTTATAAAAAATGGCTTTTGGCTGAGAGATTCCTTCTTCTATTCCTGCTCTTAATAAATTTAAATTGTAATCTACTCTTTGTGGTAAATTTTCTAACTGCGTTAAATAATCAAGAATTTGTTTTTTATTTTTAAAATTTCTACTTGCCATTCTACTTAAATTCAAATGAAAAGAGGATTCATTTGTAATCGGATTTAAATACATTTTATAGGTATGCTGATCGATTTTATCTTGCAAAACAAACTTCAATAATTCAGCAGAAATCTTATCTGTTTCTGATAAACTTTCAACAGAAATCAAGGCTAGTTTTTCTTTTAAATTTGTTGCAAAATCAGATTCAGCTTGATAGTATTTAATTGTGTTTTCTACAGAACTATATCTATCAAACTCATACTTTCTGAACGTATCGTATTCTGCAATAATAGATTTTAAATTAGTGTTAGTTGATCCATTTTTACAAGACGAAAAACTTATTAAAAGTATCAGCCCAAAAAGCTTAATTATTTTCATATTCTTAAATTTTATCAGTAGTTTTTGTACCGTTTAAATTTCTTAAAATATGTAATGGGTTTTCATTCTTCAATTCGTTTGGCAATAAATCATTTGGCCAAGATTGAAAACTAAAAGGTCTTACCCAACGTTTGATAGAATCTACTCCAACAGCTGTAAATCTTGAATCTGTTGATGCAGGATAAGGACCACCATGTTGCATTGAAGGACAAACTTCTACGCCTGTTGGAACACCATTAAAAATAATTCTTCCAACTCTATTTTGTAATGCAGATACAACTCCGCAATTTATAGAAAGCTCGTTTTCTGTTCCGATAATTGTTCCAGTTAATTGTCCTTCTAATTGCGTTAAAATTTGTTCTAGTTGTTTTACATTTTCACATTCAACTACTAAAGAAAAAGGCCCAAAAACTTCTTGATGTAATGTTGGATTTGCTAAAAATGTAGCTCCATCAACTTTAGATACAATTTGACGACCATAATTACTTTTAGAATCGCCTGAAAAATCTGCTAAAACTTGAATTCCTTCTTGAGAAATTACTTTCGATTTATTACTATTATATGCACCAACAATATTTGGGTGCAACATACAACTTGGTTCTATTTTTACAATTTCTTCAGCTAAAGTTTGCATAAACTGATTCAAACCATCGCTTTTAATTGCTAATAACAATCCTGGGTTTGTACAAAATTGTCCAGATCCTAACGTAATAGAACCTGCGTAAGTTTTTGCCCAATCAGCAGCTTTTTTTTCTAAAGCTTCGGGTAAAATTACAACTGGATTTATACTTCCCATTTCTGCGAAAACCGGAATTGGTTCTTCACGTTTTGCCGCTAAATCAAATAAGGCTCTTCCGCCGCGAATACTTCCCGTAAATCCAACTCCTTTTACCTGCGGATGTTTCACTAATTCTTGTCCGACTTCAATTCCGCTAGAATTTAAATTAGAAAATACTCCGTTTGGCATTCCTGTTTTTTCTGCAGCTTTAATAATTGCAGATGAAACTAATTCTCCAGTTCCAGCATGCATTGGATGCGATTTAACAATTACTGTACAACCTGAAGCTAAAGCTGCAGCTGTATCACCTCCAGCAGTTGAAAAAGCTAGAGGAAAATTAGATGCGCCAAAAACTACAATTGGACCTAAAGGCACATTCATTTTTCGCAAATCTACTTTTGCTATTGGTTGTCTTTCTGGTTGAGCAGTATCAATTGTTGCTTCAACCCAAGAACCATTTTCTATATGTGCCGCAAATGCTCTTAATTGCCCAAGTGTTCTTCCTCTTTCTCCCATCGCTCTTCCTTGAGGTAAACCAGATTCTGAAGTATAAACGTTAATCAAATCATCGCCTAAGTTTTCTATTTCTTCAGCAATTGCTTTTAAAAAAGCTCCTTTTTTTTCTCCAGAAACTAATTTATACGTTTTAAAAGCTTCGGTAGCTAATTGAGTTGCAGCATTTATCTCTTCTGATGTTGCTTCTGAAAAAACAGCAGCGTTTTCTGAGTTAGTTTGTGGATTGAACGTGTTGTATGTTTTATTTCCGTTGGCAGATAATTGGTTGCCTATGTAGTTTTTTCCTGTGATCATCCTTACTTATTTTTTAAATGTTTTTTTCAAATTTACTGTTTTGTAAGCTACTTTTTTTGAATATTTGAAAAGCTTAACCTATTAAGTCCAGAACTTCAAGTCTTTCTTTTGCCAGAATATATCTTGCACGGACATCATCAATTTGCTGTTGATTTAATTTCTTACCAAAGGTACGAAGCCCTCCAGCAACATCATTATGATGAATTCCCATAGCAAGCTTAAGATATTCCATAAGCAACGGCTGAGCATCCAGATACGATAATGAATTTAAAGCCTGAGAAATTTTGTTTGCCTCAGCCCATTCTCCATTTAAAACATACTCCTGCATAGTAACACTTGCTTTTGGGAAGATAGTACCAACACCTGTAATCCCTCCACTTGCTCCAGCGAGTCCTGCGTATACAGTGACTGTGTCTACTCCTGCCAAAACTTTTAAATCTTTGTTCTCTAACATCAAGGTTTCAATAATTGAAACATCTATAGTCGATATTTTAAGAGCAGTTACCTTAGGAAGAACAGAAAGTCTTTTAAGAAGGTCTGTTGAGAGCGCATGATAACCGGCTGCATCAGGATTGTTATAAGGCATAATTGTTACGCCTACATCTTTTGCAGTTGCTTCAGAAAGTGCATAGTACTCATACATTTCTTTTTCAGAAGGAACCGCCTTAGTTTTTGGTGGCATGACCATGACTGTATCAACTCCAACTGTTGCAAGTCCTTCAACGATTTTGGCAAGTTCTTCCTTAGTTTCTGCTGCTGCTCCGCTAATCAAAGGGACATTGAATTCTTTAGCAACCTCAGAAAGAGATTTAAGTAAGGAAAGACGCTGCTTGGTGCTCAGGTAGCTATTCTCACCCAGAGTTCCAGAACCGACAAGTCCGCTCATTCTGCCTCCACCCTTTCCTTGAGCTTTTAAAATACCTGCAGCCTGTTTTTGTGTTGCATCAAGGTCAATTTCATGAGAGCCTGATTTTGACTCTTTCAACCACGTAAACACGGCTGGCATAACACCATTCCATTGTATACTCATTATTATTTTTTTTTACAAATTTACGCTGGATTTCTGTTTTTTGATTTTCTTATATTATCGATAATTAATACTTTTTTAACCTTATATTTAGTAAATATCAATAAATAAAGTGAATATTAGCATATATTTGATTTTTTATTATGAAATTGAATCATTTAAAAAATGAAAGTTTTACCATTTATAATTCCTAAATCGAAAGATGTTTCTTTAATTTATCAAGAAGATAAAGGAGAGATCTTGTACGATAAATTGCATCAACATGAAGAGATTCAGTTGTGTGCAATTGTAAAAGGCGAAGGAAGTTTGGTTGTTGGTGATTCTATTAACGAATATAAATCTGGTGATATTTTAATTATTGGAAGCAATGTACCGCATGTTTTTAAAAGTGATGTTTCAAATTGTGATTCTACTTTTATGCAAACCTTATTTTTTACGAAAACATCTTTTGGTGAGGCGTTTTTTGAATTGGGAGATTTTAAAGAAATCCAGCAAATATTTACGATTAGCGAATCTGGCGGAATTTTAACTTCCAGTAAAAACGAAGTACTTACTTTGTTTCAACAACTTAAAAAAGCATCTAATTTACATCGGTTTATTTTGTTTTTAACGATTATTCGTGAATTGCTAGAAGCTAAAATAAAACCACTTTCTACATTTATTTATCCAAAAAAATATTCTGATAATGAAGGAAAACGCATGAGCAACATTATGGAGTTTACCATGAATAATTTTCAGAATGAAATTAGTTTACATTCGATTGCTGAAATCTCTTTTATGACGCCAAATGCGTTTTGCAGGTATTTTAAACAAAGAACCAATAAAACCTATTTTCAGTTTTTAATTGAAGTTAGAATAGAAAATGCGTGTAGATTATTAAAGAATAAAGATACATTAATTACAGAAGTTTCTGAAAAATCTGGGTTTAAGAATATTTCTAATTTCAACAGAAAGTTTAAAGAAAATAAAGGAATTACGCCTTCTAAGTTTAGAAAATCGAATTAAAGATTTTCTAATTCTGCTTTTAATTTCTTGGTTAATTTATCCACTACAACTTGATACGCATCTTTAATTAAATCGCAAACTTGCGCATCAGAAACTCCTTGATTTACAATTACCGTATTCCAATGTTTTACGTTTACATATTTTGCATCTGGTTTTCTTCCTTGTTGAAATCCGCCCAAAATACTTTCGTTCATTTCACGTAATTCGATTGCTTTTTCTGGATTTAATTTTATCACAATATTTTGCGCTCCATTTTCCCAACGATCTAGAGGAACCATCATAAACATTTTATTCATTACTTTAAAAACCAAGGTGCTTTCATCAAACGGAAAATGTTCTGTTACGCCTTTTATAGCAATACTAAAATCTCTTAGTTGTTCTATGTGCATCAGAAAATTATTTATTTATAAAACTCAAAAAAAAAGCTAAACTTTCTGATGGATTTTCTTCCATTGGCACATGACCAGAATTTTCAATTACAACTAATTTAGAATTTGTTAAAGCAGTTTGCATTCTTTTTCCGTTATCCAATGGAATCCAATTATCTTCTGCTCCCCAAATTAATAAGGTTTCCGTTTTAATACTATTTAGCTTTTCAAAATTCGTTTTTCCTTCCAAATTAAAATCAGTTTTTGCTCTATCAATAAACGCTTGTCTGTTTCCTGTTCTTAGCGCCATTTCATGGTAACGTGTAATTAATTCTTCTGTTACTTTAGCATCATCAGCATACACTTCTTTCATATTCTTTTTGATAAAAAACCTTGGCGTAACATATAAAAACAATGAACTTATTATAGGAGTTTTTGCCATTTTAAAAATTGCTGGTTGCTCTTTATTTGTTGGCAAACCACTTGCATCAACCAAAACTAATTTCTTTACTTTTTCTGGATAATCTGCAGTGTAATTCCATGCGATATTTCCACCCAAAGAATTTCCAGCCAAATAGAATTTATCAACGTTCATTTTTGATAAAAACTGATGTAAAAACTGTGTGTAGTATTGAATTGAATAATCACCAGAAACATTTGCACCTGTTAAACCAAAAGCAGGTAAATCCATTCTGATGACTCTGTAGTTTTTTGTCAATTGCTTTGTCCAATCATCCCAAGTGTGTAATGAAGAAGCAGTTCCGTGAATTAACACAATCGGAGTTCCTGTCCCTTCGTCTCTGTAATGCACTTGCATTCCGTCAACTTCAATAAATTTAGAGAATTCGTTTGCGTATTTTTCTTTTAATTCTTCAACAGGAATATCAGAATACACAGCACCTTTTATCAGCAAAATGAAGATGATTAAAACTGCATAAATTATATATTTTCTTTTTTTATTATTTTTCATAGTAAACGTTCCATTACAATATCTGGATTTTTTAATTCAGTAAAACCAAATTGTTTATACAATCCTTGTGCATCAAAAGTTTTAAGCATCCAACTTCTGCAATCTTTTAATTCTTTTGCGTTGATAATTTCATTCATCAATTGTTTAGAATAACCTATTCCTCTGTATTC
This sequence comes from Polaribacter sp., assembly GCA_029250685.1. GTDB lineage: Bacteria > Bacteroidota > Bacteroidia > Flavobacteriales > Flavobacteriaceae > Polaribacter. The sequence continues at coordinate 62,697 of JAQXEU010000045.1, read as the reverse complement.
TGGCAACACAAAAAGATCCATTAAATATGCAAAAACGGCGTAATCTGTTGCAACTCTACCAAATCCTATTTGAACATCATCTTTATATAGTCCAAAACACAAACAACTATTTATGGTAGTTTTTACTTGTTCCTTTGTTCTTCCTTTTGCCCAATAACTATTAGTCAAAAATTGATAAATTACATCTAATTGTAATTTTGATTTGTCTTTTGAGATTGTAATCATTACTTTATTATTTCATATAAAACCGGCTTACTTGGCGTTGCATCATTTTCGAAAGGAGCAATCATTAAATTCAGTAAGTATTCTCCATCTTCAATAGTATTTGGCACATAAATAAACTCAGTTATGGTAGCATTCATTCTTAATTTCCCTGAAGTATTCCAAAAAGCATTGTGAGATAATAATTGTCCATCGTCTTTTTCTTTATCAACTGATGGTAAATCTATCAACAAATGTTTAATCCCTTTTTCTCTTAAATAAATTGCTGCTTCTTCTAACAAATAAGGTGGATTTGTGTTTGAATAACGCATCTCTTTTTTATCCGATAAATTGGGCAATGTTCTAATTACAATGGCATCTCTTTTTTTATTTTTCAATGCAGTTTTAAGTTGTTTTTCTGAAATAACAAAATCTCCATTTCTACTTTCTGGCGCAACAGTAACTAGCTCTGCGAGGAAAATAAAATATTTTAAATTTTGATTTACAGAATGTACTTTTTCAGTAATATGTCCAACACACTCTGTATGTGTAATATGTGAATGTGGATTAAAATGAATGCTGTTAAAGTTTACAACTGCACCTTCAGAAACCGTTATTTTCTCTCCATCAAACGATTCTGGGAAAATTTTCGGATCATCAACATACCAAGCGTTTACATTTTTTTTTGACATATCAATCGGAATCGAAATATCTAAAGGATTAGAAATATCAACTTCTATTTTTCTTGAATTATATTCTACTATTGCTTTCATTAATGCTGAACTTTATGCTGAACTTGTTTCAGTATCTTTTTAAATTAAACTTCATTTATTATAATTCCAAATATATGTTTTTTAAATTAGGGTTTTCTAATTTAATCAAATTCCATTTCCAGTCTTTATGCCAATTTTTTAATTTCTTTTCTCTTTCGAAAGCATCGTGAAAATTTGAATATTTTTCAAAATACAACAATTCATTTACATTATATTTTCTTGTAAACTCTGTTGCTTTTCCTGAAATATGAAGTTCAATTCTAGTTTTAAGATTCTTTGTAGCTCCAATATATAAAACAGTTCTGTTTTTATTTGAGAGCATATATACATAACCTTCAATCATAGCTTTTTTGAAGTTTAAAGTTAATAAAAAACTCGTTCGACACAATCTAGTTAACCGATTCGCAGATCCTGAAACTAGTTCAGGATAAATAGGTCCGATGCAATTCCGTCTGCTAAAAACTTTCCTTTTTTGGTGGTTTTTAAAATTTGATTTTCAATATACAACAATTCTTTATCTATATGTTTTTTGGTTTGATTTTCTAAATATTCAATATACGTCTCTCCAAAATCATTCTTAATTTTTTCTAATGAAACTCCCCAAATAGTTCGCAAACCCGTCATAATATATTCATTGAACACATCTTCTTTTGACAGCTTTTCTAATTCATTTGGCAACTTGTTTTCTGAAATCGATTTGATGTATTTTGCATTACTAGAAACATTCCAACTTCTTTGAGTTTCATTAAACGAATGTGCAGATGGTCCAATTCCAATATATTTTTTTCCTTTCCAATAACTAGTATTGTGTTTTGAAAAATAATTTGGTTTTCCAAAATTAGAGATCTCATAATGCACAAAACCTTGTTTTTCAGTTTCATCAACCAAAACATTAAAATGTTGTTTTGCCAATTCTTCATTTAACGGTAGATATTTTCCGTTTTTAATAAACGAATCTAATGCCGTATTTGGCTCAACAGTTAATGCATAACTAGAAATGTGATTGATTCCAAAATCGAATACTGTTTGTAAATTCACTTTCCACTTGTCGATTGACATATTCTGAATTCCGTAAATTAAGTCGACTGTAATATTATCAAAGTGATGCGTCGCAACAGTCAAACATTTTTTTGCTTCGTTTGCATTATGTGCACGATTCATCAATTTAAGATCGTCTTCAAAAAAAGACTGTATTCCGATACTTAAGCGATTCACAGAACTTTTTGCTAATTCTAAAATCTTTGCTTCAGGTAAATCATCTGGATTTGCTTCTAATGTAATTTCAGGATTCTCAATTACATTATAATTTTTATAAATCGCATTCAATAACAATTCAACTTCTTTAATATATAATAAACTTGGGGTTCCACCGCCAAAATAAATGGTTTCAATGGTTTCAGTTTGCAATTCATCTTTTCTAATTTCTAGTTCCTTTATCAAACAAGAAATCAATTCATCTTTCTTTTTTAATGAAGTTGAAAAATGAAAATCGCAATAAAAACATGCTTGTTTACAAAATGGAATGTGAAGGTAAATTCCTGCCATTATTTCTTAATTCTCTTTTCGTTTTGCTTCACAAAACTTGCCCAGCCAGTATAGTTTTTCCCACCGACTACTTTACCTGAATTGTAGAAATGACAAACTGCTGCTGCTAACCCATCTGTTGCATCCAAGTTTTTAGGTAAAGTTTTTAAATCTAATAACGATTTTAACATCAATGCAACCTGTTCTTTACTTGCATTTCCATTACCAGTAATTGCCATTTTAATTTTCTTTGGTAAATATTCTGTAATCGGAATTTCTCTTGACAAACCTGCTGCCATTGCAACACCTTGCGCTCTACCAAGCTTTAACATTGATTGTACATTTTTACCAAAAAAAGGCGCTTCAATGGCTATTTCATCAGGATTATACGTATCAATTAATTCTATTGTGCGTTCAAAAATTAATTTCAATTTCAAGTAATGATCGTCGTATTTTTTTAACAGTAATTCATTCATTTGAATGAATTCCATTTTCTTACCAACAATTTTTATGAGTCCAAAACCCATAATCGTGGTTCCTGGATCAATCCCTAATATGATTTTTTCTGTACTCACAATCGCAGATTGATTTTAATTTTTCGCGCTGCTACAAACAACTATTATTTGTTACTTTGCAGTTATATGAATTATTCGAATTCTTACAAATTTAAGCAATTCTTTCCGCTAGTCGTAAAACTTTTTGTGGTTATTGGCTGTGGGTATTTTATTTATGAAAAAATCTTCACAAACCAACAACAATCATTTTCTAACTTTACTTCAATTTTGATAAAAAATGATGTTTTCTCATCAAAAAAAATACTTTTTTTATTAATTTTCACCTTTTTTAATTGAATTTCAGAAATTAAAAAATGGCAATTATTAGTTCAACAAGCACAAAATATTTCTTTTTCGGAAGCTGCAAAACAAAGTTTAGCATCTTTAACAGCATCTTTAATTACACCAAATAGAATTGGAGAATACGGAGCAAAAGCGTTGTACTTTAAAAAGTCATCAAGTAAAAAAATATTAGCATTAAATCTTGTAGGAAACTTTTCTCAACTCTTAGTTACAATCATTTTCGGAATTGTTGGATGTGGATTTTTATTCTTTAATTTCACAATTGAGCTTGATTACTTCAATATCTTATTTACACTGTTATTTTTCATGTTGGTTTTTTCAATTTTTATATTTATTGATAAAAAGGGAATTAGTTTTAAAGGATATTCAACCAAATCATTTAAAAAATCAATAAATGATTTCTCTAGAAAAACAATCCAAAAAGTATTCATATTATCAGTACTCAGATATATAATTTTCTCGCATCAATTTTATTTTTTGATGATGATTTTTAATTTTGACATTATTTATTTTGACGCAATGATGTGCATTTTTTCAATGTATTTGATTGCATCAATAATTCCGATGTTATCTTTGTTTGATGTTGTAATAAAAAGCTCTGTTGCCTTACTGATATTTTCATTTTATCAAGTAAATGACTCAAGTATTTTAGCAATTGTATTAATTATGTGGATTTTCAACTTTGTATTGCCAAGCATTGTTGGAAGCTATTTTGTGCTTACTTTTAATACGGACAAGTTAACACAAACAGATGAATGATGATATTTAGTATTTTGTTTTATAGCTACATCATTTGCATTCTTGCTTTTGTTTTTGGATTTAATAAAGTGAAAGAATTCAAAAACAAAACTGCAGAGGAAAGAACAGCTTTTTCTGTGATTATTTCATTTAGAAATGAAGAAAAAAACTTACCCAATTTATTAGAATCAATAAGTCAATTAGCATATTCTAATGAATTAGTGGAATTTATATTTGTGGATGATACTTCCACAGATAACTCAATTGAAATTATCAAAAATTTTATTGATTATCAGGTTGAGCGAAGTCGAAACCTACAACCTCACGACTCCGCTAGAGGAGACAATTTTATTATCATTAAAAACGAGAGAACATCAAATTCACCAAAAAAAGATGCCATTACAATAGCTTTAAACCAAGCAAAAAACAATTGGATTATCACAACTGATGCAGATTGTGTTGTACCTAAAAACTGGCTAAGAACGATTGATACTTTTATTCAGCAAAACAATTGTAATATGGTTGTTGCGCCAGTTTCATATAAAAGCAGCGCAACATTTTTACATCAATTTCAACGTTTAGAGTTTATGAGTTTACAAGCTACAACAATTGGGAGTTTTGGTTTGAAGATCCCGTTTTTATCAAATGGTGCAAATTTCATTTACAAGAAAAACATTTTCAAAAAAGTAAATGGGTTTGAAAACAACAATTCTATTGCAAGTGGTGATGATGTTTTTTTACTAGAAAAATTTCTAAATTTTGATAAACGAAAAGTTAAGTATTTAAAGTCTAAAGATGCAATTGTAGAAACCTTCCCTGTTGATTCTGTTTCAGAATTGGTACACCAACGCGTTCGTTGGGCTTCGAAAACTGCAAATTACAATTTGATATTTGGAAAAATAATTGGAGTCTTAGTATTGGCAGGAAATACAGTTTTAGCAATCTTACCATTACTAATATTCTTTAATTTACTCTCTTTTCAAACCTTCATTTCATCCTTTTTACTAAAATTATTTTCAGATTATATTTTACTGGAAAGAATGTCGATTTTCGAGAACAAAAAAATTGATTTTATAACCTATTTTAAAAGCAGTATTTTATATCCGTATTTTACGTTATTTATTTTTATAAAATCATTTTCCAGCAATTACAAATGGAAAAAAAGAACTTTTAAAAAGTAATTTATGGCAATATTTTTGTAAGAATAGATTCTGCATTCATCCACAAATAGACAATTACAATTAACAGAAGAATAAATATGATTCCTCTTTTTGGATTGGCTCTTTTTCGCCCTCTTAATCTTCTAAATTTTAATTTCTTTTCTTCCATTTTAATATTAATTATAATTTAGTGCTCCTTAACATTTCTCTTTTTCCTGGCGGTCCGTCAATGCGTTCAACAGAGAAACCAACTTCTTGCATTGCTCTCCTTACACTTCCTTTGGCGGAATAAGTTACTAAAATTCCATTTAATTTTAACGCGTTGTACATTTTTTTAAAAATATCAACCGTCCATAATTCAGGTTGATGTTCTGCTCCGAAAGCATCAAAATATACCAAATCAAATTGATTTTCATCTGTAATCTCATTAAAGAATTGTTTTCTTTTTGTTAACGAAAAGTCAAGTGAAATATGATGCTTTTTTTCCCAAGAGCAATTGTGAATTTCATCAAATATAACTTGCTGCTGTTCTGCTTTTAATTCTGATACATAATTCAGTTTCTCAACTTCTTCTTCTGAAACAGGATATGCTTCTACTCCAACATAATTAATAGATTTCCCTTTTTCAATCGCTTTTAAAAAAGTGACAAAACAATTTAAACCTGTACCAAAACCTATTTCTAAAATTGAAATTTCTGATAAATCAATTTTATCAAATCCTTTAGCAATAAATACGTGTTTAGATTCTTGAATTGCTCCATGAGTAGAATGATAATTTTCATCCCATTCTGGTAAATGAATCGTTGTTGATCCATCAGAAGTTATCACAATCTCTCTTTTCAAATTATTGAATCAACAATTTTTTTATTTTCGGAATTGGCCCAACACATGTCGTTTGATGACAAGTAATACAACTATTAATTGCAGTATTATGCTTGTTAATTAACGATTCTTTTGAAGGTTCAAAAACCTCTTTCATATTTCTTAAATAGAAATCAGAAAACGTCTTAAACTCTAAAGTTCTATCAGTAGAATCTGTTAACTGCGCAGTATGAATTTTCAAAAACTCTTCAGGAAATTCTTTTGGTTGTTTTCCGTCTAAAATAAGCTGTTTATTTTGTGCATTGGTTTCATACATCAACAGCATTAAAGCAGCCATTTCTGACTGCTTATAAAAGTTTCCTTTAGGTGTAATTTCTACTTTCTGTTCTTTTCTAGAATTGCATCCAACAAAAAGAATTATAGAAAATAGAATAATAATCTTCTTCATTATTTTTTCATTAAAACACCATCCGCCTCAAAAGCAAATTCTAATTTTGACTTCGTAATTTTAGCAATTTCTTCTTTTGATTTACCAGCATCTTCAGCATAATGCTTCAAATCTGCAACAGATGTTTCTTGAACAAATGCTTTACCATTTACAATTACTTCACGGTCTTTAGCGTCTAATGGCATAAAGAATCCATAATCTTTAAAACGAACCATTGTTTGCGTTCCGTCTGCTAAATCTAATTTCATCCAACAACCTTTTTTAGAACAAACTTCATCAATTTTTGAAGCAAATTTTACATTGATAGTATCACCAGCTTTCATCGACTTAAACTTGTCTAACATTGCTTTCGAATCAATAGTTCCTTCGTTAGAAATCATTGCTCCGAAAGAATCAAATTTTGTAGCAGTTTCGCTGTTTTTAGCATCTTTTTTTTCTGAAGTGTTTTCTTTACAAGCAGTAACAACTAATAAGAAAACAACACACACTTTTAAAATATTTTTCATGATTTTTAATTTTAACACATTTACTACAAATGTAAGGATTTAAACAATAAAACTACATATTTCCTAAGTTAAGAATGTGATAAAATGCGTACATTTGCAGCACTAAATTTCTGACGTAAAATGAATTCAAATATACAAATCACTCCTATTCAAAACTCTAGAATAGATTCAGTTGACTTCAATAATTTACCTTTTGGAACTCTTTTTTCTGACCACATGTTCACCTGTGATTTTAAAGAAGGAAAATGGCAAAACCCAACAATTAAAGCTTACGGACCGATTTCTTTAGATCCATCAGCAAAGATTTTTCATTACGGACAATCTATTTTTGAAGGTATGAAAGCCTATAAAGATGCTAATGAAAATACGTTGTTATTTAGACCTTTAGACAATTGTAAACGCTTAAATAAATCGGCAGAAAGAATGGTAATTCCGCAAATCCCGCAAGATTTATTTATGGATGGATTGAAAAAATTATTAGAAATTGATAATGCTTGGATCCCCAAAAAAGAAGGAAGCTCTTTATACATAAGACCCTTCATTTTTGCAACTGGAAATGGTTTTCACGCATCACCGGCAACGGAATATAAATTCATTATTGCAACGGCACCCTCTGGAGCATATTTTTCTGGAAAAGTAAAAGTTTTAATTGAAGAAAAATACGCAAGAGCTGCGAATGGCGGTGTTGGTTTTGCTAAAGCTGGCGGCAATTATGCTGCACAATTTTACCCAACACAATTAGCAATCGAAAAAGGATACAATCAAGTTATTTGGACAGACGACACAACACATGAATACATTGAAGAAGCTGGCGCGATGAACATTTTTGTTCGCATAAATGACACGTTAATTACAAGTCCGACTTCTGATAGAATTTTAGACGGAATTACACGTAAAAGTATATTACAAATTGCAAAAGACAGCAATATAAATATTGAAGAGCGTAAGATTACTGTAAAAGAAGTTGTAGAAGCTGCAAAAAACGGAAGCTTAAAAGAAATGTTTGGAGCAGGAACCGCTGCCGTTATTTCTCCCATTGTTAGTTTTGGTTTTAAAGAAAAAGATTTTGACTTACCAGAATTAGAAAACTCTTATGCAGAGCAATTAAAAAAGAAAATTACTGACATACAAACTAATAAAACTAACGATCCTTACGGATGGAGAGTTCAACTATAGTTTTATTATTATAAAATAGTAAAAAGCATCAATCTAAGATTGGTGCTTTTTTTGTAGCTTTCAACTTTAAAACTTATTTGCAATGAAGCTAAAAATCTATTTCCTTTTTTTTATAGTAATTTTTGTTGGATGTAAAGTAGAAAACAAATCAATTGAGATAATTGAAACTCAAAAACCTAACCAATATATTACAGTTATAGGAATTGCGCAAGATGGTGGTTTTCCACACATCGGTTGTCAAAAAGAATGTTGCGCCAATTATTACAACGGAAGAAGTAAAAAGAAAAGTGTCGTTTCATTAGGTTTGATTGATACAGGGAATCAACAAAAATGGCTTTTTGAAGCAACTCCAGATTTGCATACTCAATTAGCAGATTTAGAGCGAAATCATTTAAAAACAACAACAATTATTGATGGTGTTTTTCTAACACACGCTCATATTGGTCATTATACAGGTTTAATGTATTTTGGAAGGGAAGCCTATGGAAAGAATGACATTAATGTTTTTGCAATGCCAAAAATGAGATCTTTTTTAGAAAAAAATGGACCTTGGAATCAGTTAATTTCTTTGCAAAATATTACAATTCAAGAGCTACAAAATGAAACTCCTATTTTATTAAACTCCTCTTTAAAAGTGACACCTTTTTTAGTTCCACATAGAGATGAATTTTCAGAAACAGTTGGTTATAAAATTGAAGGAAAAAGTAAAACTGCATTGTTTATTCCCGATATTGATAAATGGCACAAATGGAAAAGAAACATTATTGAAGAAGTTAAAAAAGTTGATTACGCTTTTTTAGATGCTACTTTTTATAATCAAAATGAAGTAAAAAGAGCAATGACTGAAGTTCCACATCCGTTTGTTGAAGAAACCGTAAACTTATTTAAAAATGAAACTTTAGAAACTAAAAACAAAGTGATTTTTATTCATTTTAATCATACAAATCCAACTTTACAGGAAAACAGTAAAGAAAGAAAAAAACTTAAGGAATTAGGATTTAGATTTGCTTCAGAAGGAGATAACTACGGATTGTAGTTTTACAATTATTTTTATTGATTTAATTGGTCTTTTTAAAAATTAGTAGATTTGTTTGAAAAGAAAAATTGCTTATTATTTTATGAAAAAAATTATCATTATCATATTCTTGATTGTTTCTAATCAAGTTTATTCTCAAGAAAAACATGACAAAATTAATCCAAGAACAGATGATCCATTTGGTTTAAATTTCAATATTGGCGGACCATCTATCTTAGGTTTATCTACAAATTATTATATAAATCCAAAAACAAGCTTTGAAGCAGGGATTGGGTTATATGGGGTTTTTGGTGGTGGAACTTATCATTTTAACGAATCCAATAATAAAAAATTAACAAATTATTTTGGTGTTTTCGCTCACCACCTATTTGATATTGGATTTATAGATGAAGATTCAAATTCAGCAGAAGATGATATCAGAAATGGAATTTACTTTCCTTTTGGGATTCAATATCTAGATTTCAATGATATATCCGTTCGTTTTGAAATTGCTACAGGCACAATTATAAAATTGTTTTTTGGAATTCAATTTGGTTATCATTTTTAATTAAGCAAAGTTTACTTTCTTACACTCCAAATTTCGTGCATTGCAGCTCCTTTACTAGAAAAACCTTTATGATTCCAAGTTTCATTATCTAGGTTAAAATCAAAAGCCAAACTAAGTCCGGCTTTAGAATCATCTCTAGAAAAGAATTCGATATTTTCTGTGTATTTACCGTTTACGGTTGTGTAGGTTCCACCTCCAGTTCCTAAAAATTGTTTTTTTGCAATATTATAAGCAATCCATTGAAAACGGGTTCCAGATAACACTTTCATTGTTTTTCTTGGACCAGAAGTATCTCTCATTTGTTCTTTACCATGTCGCACTCTTCCAGACATTAACCAAGCGCCTTGTAATTTACCTGGTGAACCAGAATCAACTCTTTTAAACTTCATTTTTTGCCCAACAATTCCCATTTCAGAATCAGAAATAAAAACTTTAAAACTCACTTCAGTTCCAACACGATTTGGGTTACTAGAATCGAATTCTATTTTTTCCGTCATTGTATCTCCAACTAGTTTCCAAGCTCCACCATTTGTAGAAATAAATTTTCCTGTTTTAGCTTCAAACATCGTCATGGCTTGATAACCGTCAGCAAAAGAAACTACAGTTCTTATTTTTACACCTTCTTTTGACTCAGAAAACCCTTCCCAAGCACCAATAAAACTTTGTGCTGTTATGCTAATTGTAGTTAGTAAACAAATCAACAATAAAAACATTCTCTTCATAATTCGTTGTTTTTTAATAATTAAGTCTCAATAAATATACAAGTTTTTATTTATCTAAAATATCAGCAATATTTGGTTTAAAGTAATTTGGCCCTTTTAACACCTTTCCATCTTCACGATAGATTGGCTTTCCGTCCTCACCTAATTTACTCATATTAGAACGTTGAATTTCATTAAAAACTTCTTCAATCTTATCTTGCATCCCATGCTCTATTATTGTTCCGCACAAGATATACAACATATCACCTAGCGCATCTGCTACCTCAACCAAATCATTATCTTGAGCCGCTTCTAAATACTCTTCGTTCTCTTCTTTCATCAAGTTAAAACGAAGCATATTTCTATCTTCTCCAATATTTGCTTTTGGAGTTTGATTCATATTTAATTTAAAAGCTGTGTGAAATTCTGTAACTGCTGCTATTCTTTTTTTCATGTGTAAAAGTGTATTATTCTTGGTTGATTTAATTAATTAAATTCTTCATTTAATTTGTATTTTTGTATAAAAATACGAATTTATGTTTACCAATGGTCAATTAATTTTTGCAGGTTTTTTTGTTATAGCGTTTATAATTTTAATGATTTGGAGTTATCGTAAAGACATCGTCAATCACAAAAAATATTACAAAAACACAGCTTTAAAAGTAGGCTTTTGGATGATTCTTGCAGTTGTAATTTTTAGCGCTATTCGAATTTACAGTAAAAGTTAATTAATTTTTTTACTTTTTATTTTTCTAATATTTTTTACTCTTCTCCAAGCAGTTTTATTTCGCAGAATGTAAAATGTAAAGCAACCAATATCTAATAAAAAGTAAAACAAGCTAATTCCGCTTGGTGCATTATTACTAGGTAAAAAATCGAAAATACCAAAAGCTGTATCTGGCCATTCCCACGCACCGTATGCTGGCCCACCAATTTCTAATCCAGCAACAATAATGTACATCGTTAAAAAGAACATTCTATCTTTTGGCCTTTTAAATAACAGGGCAAACACACCCAATGTCATAATAAATCCAAAGAAATCATTGAAAAATAATAAGTACACTAATGCAAATAATGCAATAAAAATATACATGATTTTCTCTAAATCTTTATGATGTTTTCTAACTACTGACGCTTTAGAATACATATAAACTCTTGCATAGATTGCCGCGTGACCTAATGGAACATACAATGGCACGTTTCCTAATCGATACGTGTACATTCCTAAATAGACCGAAAAAAAGTACTCTCCTAAAACACCAAGAAGAACACCATAAATCATTAATTCTCGAACTCTTTTTACGGCTCTAAAATACATCCAAAAAAAGCCCGCTAACATAAATATGTTAATCACAATTTGATTGTATTCAAAATATTTAGCTAAGTGAGTGCTATCTAAATACAAAGCCGCAACTGCCACAAAAAATAAACCTATTTTACGACTGAATAGCTTAGCAATTTTTTTGAAATCTTCTTTCGGTATTGAAATAAAACGCATCATAATGAATAACAAAAACAATCTGTTGTATGATCATTTACCATTCCGGTTGCTTGCATAAATGCATACATAATGGTTGACCCAACAAATTTAAAACCTCTTTTTTTTAAGTCTTTGGAAATTTTGTCTGACAACAAAGTTGTAGCTGGAACATCTTCTCTGATATCAAATGTATTTACAATAGGTTTCCCCTCTAGAAAACTCCAAATATATTTAGAAAACGAACCAAACTCTTTCTGAATTTTCATAAATAATTGTGCATTTGTAATTGCCGATTTTACTTTTAATTTATTTCTGATGATTCCTGTATTTACAATTAGTTCATCATACTTATCCTGGTTGTAATTAGCTATTTTTTTATAATTGAAGTTATCAAAAGCTTCTCTAAAGTTTTCGCGCTTTTTTAAAATGGTTATCCAACTTAAACCCGCCTGAAAAGATTCTAATAATAAAAATTCAAACAAGGTTTCATCATCATAAACTGGTTTTCCCCATTCATTGTCATGATATTCGATATACAAAGGATCATCATTTACCCAAAAACATCTTTTCTGCATTAATAATTTATTTTTATTGGCTTGATTGCTTCTTGCCTTTCATTCACATAATTATGTTTTCCATCACCAAAAGAGCCTGCTTCTTCTAACATAATTCTGATATCTTTTTGCCATTCTTTAATTGCAACTGTTACATTTAATTCGATTGCATAAACAGTATTCTTATGCAAAGGATAATCTCCTCGAACTGGAACGCCCTCTTGAGAATCCCACATTCCAATTGTTGTTCCAGCACTATGCCCAAAAAGTCCTAAAGGATGCGAGTAAATTGATGGCTGTAAACCTTCTTTTTTTGCCTGACTTAATGAGGCTAATAAAATTTCATTTCCTGTTTTACCAGTTTGCATATTTGTTGTTAGAATATCTTGTAAACGATTTCCTTTTGCAAAAGCAGCTGCTAAAAAAGTCGGAACTTCAGTTTCATCTTTCCCTAGAACATATGCATGCTGCTGGCAATCAGTATTTAATCCGATATAACTAATTCCGAAATCGCAATGCAACAAATCGCCAGGCATAATAACTTGATTATCTTTAAATTTTGAAAACGAATAAATATGCGATTTTAATGGTTCTTTACTCCTTTGCAAATCAATTGTTGGATGAAACCAAGTTGCTAATCCTAAATCTGTTACTTTTTGACGCATCCACCAAACAACATCTTCTGTTGTAGTTTCTCCAGGTTTTATCACATTATTTGTAAATGCTTCATCAATAATATCATGAGTGATTTTCACCAAATTCTCGAACAATTCCATTTCTTTTGGAGTTCTAGTTTCAATCCAACCAATGGCTAATTTCTCTGCAGAAACCACTTTCTTTTGATTCGCTTTTGAAAGGTTTTCTAGAAATTCATCGTGATCCGTTTTTACTAATCCATCAGCCAATGCAAAATGTTTCGAAATATTTACGCCGATTTTTGTCGGATTTCTTTCTTCGATAATTCTATTTAACGCTTTCCATTGGTTTGGCTCTTCTTCTTTGTTCCAGGCCGATTTTATGTTTTTACCCACATCATATCTTGCAACTGCTAATTTTTCTATTGTGTTTTTAGCTTTATCACGATAAAAAACCAAAATGGTTCTTCGTCTTGCATTTAACCAAACAGATGGCAACATTGTTTTTATGACTGGATCTTCATTGTATTCTCTTGAGATGACAACCCACATATCAATATTGGTTTCATCCATTAATTTTGGAAGTAAATTATTGAATCGATCTTCAATAATTTCGTCTCGTAATATTGCTCTGTCTTTTTCGTTTAAGATATTGTAACTAGATTCTTTCACTTCTTGTTGATTACAAGAAACTAAAACTGTAACTATAAATAATTGGAATATAATTTTACGCATAACAAATAAGTTTGATGCTGAAAATTAATGTTAAAACTTGAATAAATCAATGTTTTTTGAATTATTTTTTCGACCTTCACTAAATAAATTACTGATTATGAAACAACTAAAATCTTACAGCTATTTAATCATTTTTACTTTTTTTGTTATTAGTTGTGGTTCGTATCCAACAAAAGATAATACAACCATTAAAGAACAACCAGTTGTTATTGAAAACGAAGCTTTAGAGTATCAGATTATTATTATTGATCAAGGATTTACATCATACTTAAATAACACAGCGAGGTCAAAAGATTATTATTCTAATTCTTATTTAAAGAATAAAAACAGGGTTTATGTTGCTGCTTGGAATAATAGAGTAAGAAATCCTCAAAAATACAACTCTAGTATCTACGAAAACATTATTGATTATCAACAAAATGTTGCATATGGTTTAGATGTAAATTACAAATTGTATTGGTACTTTAAATTTGCAGAACAGAAATATAAAATGAAACTTAATTATTAGTTTCTTTATTTCTTTTTATAGCTGATAAAACTAAAGTCATATTTGTTTTTTTCATCCGCTTTAAACTCTTCTCTTGCAACTTCTTTCCAAATATCTGAATCAATTTCAGGGAAATAAACATCTGCATCAAAAGAATGATGTACTTGTGTAATATCTAACTGATCTACTAAATTAGATGCAATAGTTTGCTTATAAATTTGAGCACCTCCAATAATAAAAATTTGTTCATCATTTTTAGCTACGTCAATCGCTTTTTCAATGCTATCAACAACAATGCAACCTTCTTGCTTATAGTTTTTATTTCGAGTGATAATAACTGTAGTTCTATTCGGCAATGGTTTTCCTATAGATTCAAATGTATTTCTGCCCATTAAAATATGATGACCAGAAGTTACTTTTTTAAAGCGTTTTAAATCCGCAGGTAAATGCCAAATTAAATCATTGTCTTTCCCTAATGCGTTGTTATTTGCAATTGCTGCTATAATTGTTACCATTTACTGTTTCTTGTTTTGTCAATAATAATCACTTCATTTAAGGTAACTGGAATAATAAAACTCATACTAACACTTTCTTCATTTATACTTGCAGGTTGCATTTTTTTTATTTTCTCCATCGCTTTAACAACAATTGCTTTCGCTTGATCTGACCTTCCTTTTACTCTTAAAATTTCAAATTTGCCATTATCTTTAATAACGAACTCAACAAAAACTCTTGTTTTTTCACCATTATACCTAGAAAGATCTAAATTAATAACGATAAACCTTTTTATACTTCTTTTAAAGTTTCGTTTAGAATCTAAAGAATCAATGTTTTTATAATTCTTCATTTTAGGAGCAACATCAACCTCTGTTAATGTATAGACCTTATCTTGTGATTGTATGCTTAAAGTAAATACAAATAAAGCAATAAATAAAATCAAGTTTTTCATAGCAGTAATTTTATACAGCAACTTTTCCTTTAATATGTGGATGTGGTTTGTAATCTACCAATTCGAAATCTTCAAACTTAAAATCAAAAATTGAAGTAATATTTGGGTTGATTTTCATTGTTGGCAACGCTCTCACTTCTCTTGATAATTGCAAGTCTAATTGCTCTTGATGATTGTTATAAATATGAGCATCGCCAAAAGTGTGGATAAACTCACCAGCTTCGTAACCACAAACTTGTGCCATCATCATTGTAAACAATGCATAACTCGCAATGTTAAAAGGAACACCTAAAAAGATGTCTGCACTTCGCTGATATAATTGACAAGATAATTTTCCGTCAGCAACATAAAATTGAAAGAAAGCATGACACGGCGGTAAAGCTGCTTTTCCGTTTGCTACATTTTCAGAAAATGAAACTGAAGTATCTGGCATTACTGAAGGATTCCAAGCAGAAACCATCATTCTTCTAGAGTCAGGATTATTTTTTAACGTAGCAATTACATCTTGTAATTGATCAATATCATCACTATTCCAATTACGCCATTGATGTCCATAAACTGGACCTAAATCTCCATTTTCATCAGCCCAAGAATTCCAGATTTTAACACCGTTTTCTTGTAAATAGTTAATATTTGTATCACCATTTATAAACCATAACAATTCATAAATAATCGATTTTAAATGTAATTTTTTGGTGGTTACCATCGGAAAACCTTCACTCAAATCAAATCGCATTTGATGCCCAAAAACACTTTTTGTTCCTGTTCCTGTTCTATCTCCTTTTTCGTTTCCGTTTTCTAAAACGTGCTTAACTAAATCTAAATATTGGCGCATTCTGGTTTATTTGTTTAAAAGTTTATTCATTTATCTATCCTGATTAAACCTTTGTAAAAATAAAAAAGCAACAGTTAAATTTACTGGTGCTTTTCTAAATAATATTAAGAAGTTATTAACGATAACCTTTTATAATTTATCTGTAGCGATTTGCTACTATCCGATTATCATTCCAGCAATTGTCGCTGACATTAAAGAAGCAATTGTTCCACCAATTAAAGCCTTCATTCCGAATTCTGACAATACTTTTCTTTGTCCAGGGGCTAAAGAACCGATTCCACCAATCTGAATACCAATTGAAGCAAAATTTGCAAATCCACACAACATATACGTTGCCATAATAATTGATTTTTCGTAATTCAAGTGCATTAAATTAGATACATTTTTTAGTTCTGCTAATTGAATATATCCAACAAACTCACTTGCTGCAAGTTTTATCCCTAACAATTGTCCCATCATCGTCATATCTTCAGTTGCTACTCCTATTAACCACATTAATGGAGCAAAAAGATATCCTAACATAAATTCTAATGAAAATGATTTATAAGAAGTATTACTGGCTATCCAATCATTTATAGAAGTGACATCTCCTATCCAGCCAAATATTCCGTTTAACATTGCAATGAAAGCAACAAAAACTAATAACATCGCTCCTACATTTACTGCCAATTTTAAACCCTCTGTTGTTCCGTTCGCAATAGAATCTAAAATGTTTGAACCAATTTTTTCTTGTGAAACAGTTAAATCTGTATTTACCTCTTCTACTTGTGGATATAATATTTTAGAAATAACAATTGCTCCAGGTGCTGCCATTACTGACGCAGCTAATAAATGTTTTGCAAATTGCAATCTTAGAACTGGATCATCTCCACCTAAAAAACCAATATACGCTGCTAAAACCGCTCCGGCAACTGTTGCCATTCCACCAATCATCACCAACAACATTTCTGACTTATTCATTTTTTCTAAATAAGCTTTAATCAATAATGGTGCTTCAGTTTGACCAAGAAAAATATTTCCAGCAACAGATAAACTTTCTGCTCCTGATATTTTCAACACTTTTGCCAATGACCAAGCCATTACTTTAACCAATTTCTGAATCCATCCTAAGTAAAATAAAACAGATGTTAATGCCGAGAAAAAGATAATTGTAGGCAGCACTTGAAATGCAAAAATGTATCCAAACTTGTCCATATCTACTACTAAACCTTCAAACAAAAATTTACTTCCAGCTCTTGTAAAGTCTAAAATACTCACAAATAAACTACCAATCCATTCAAATATTTTTTGAATAAAAGCCACTTTTAATACACCGATAGCTATTAATAATTGTGCTCCTAAACCAATTCCTACCGTTTTCCAATCAATATTTTTCTTATTACTTGAAAATAAGAATGCTATAATTAGTAATGAAATCATTCCTAAAACACCTCTCCACAAATTACCTAAAGAAAACCCCTGACTTGGAATTATTTCTGTTACAACTTCTGGTGTTGTTTGCGAAAACATTGAAACTGAAACAAGACAAAAAACAATAACTAATATTTTTTTCATAATATATTTGGGATTTAAGAGCGCTTACTAATTTCGTCTCGGAGTTTTGCTGCCAATTCGTAATTTTCATTCGCAACTGCAGCATCTAATTCTTTATATAATTCTTTTAATGATTTATGCTCTTTAGTTTCTTCAGAAGTTTCTGAAATAATTTCTGCCATTAAATCATCTGTATCTAATTCTGGTTCATCTAAAGATAATTCATCTTCTGCTTTTAAATAAATTCCTGCTTTATCTAAAATAGTTTCATAAGTATAAATTGGTGCTTTAAATCGAACAGCAATTGCAATTGCATCAGAAGTTCTTGCGTCAATAATCTCTTCTACTCCATCTTTCTCTGAGATTAAACTTGAAAAGAAAACACCATCCACCAATTTATGAATGATAACTTGTTTGATATTTATCAAATATCTATCAGCAAATGTTTTAAATAAATCGTGTGTTAACGGTCTTGGTGGTCTTATTTCTTTCTCTAAAGCGATGGCAATAGATTGGGCTTCAAAAGCACCGATTATAATAGGTAATGTTCTTTCCCCATCAATCTCACTCAAAACTAAAGCATAAGCTCCTGTTTGTGTTTGACTATAAGAAATTCCTTTAATTGTTAGTTTTATTAAACTCATTTAGTTTTATCTACGTAAAAGAAAAAAGGCTGTCTAAATTGGCAAAACCTAATTTTAGACAGCCCTTTTGTGGGCACAATTTACTAAAAATATTGAGTTGAATTCTAATTTATTTTAAAAGAAAAATATCTAAACTCTCAATTAATCAATAATCTTAATTTATAATTCCACTATGATTGTTTAAAAGCTTTCAACTTTTCTATCAAAGTTGGTACAACTTCAAAAGCATCACCTACAATTCCGTAATCTGCAGCTTTAAAGAAAGGTGCTTCTGGATCTGTATTAATTACAACTTTTACTTTCGATGCATTAATTCCAGCTAAATGCTGAATTGCTCCAGAAATTCCAATTGCTATATATAAATTAGACGCTACAGGTTTTCCTGTTTGCCCAACATGTTCACCGTGTGGTCTCCATCCTAAATCAGAAACTGGCTTAGAACAAGCTGTTGCTGCTCCTAAAACCTCTGCTAACTCTTCTATCATTCCCCAGTTTTCAGGACCTTTTAAGCCTCTTCCTGCAGAAATAACAATATCAGCATCAGCAATTGTTACTTTTCCTGTTGCTTTATCAACACTTACAGATTTCACACCTAAATCAGCATCAGTTATCTGTGCATCAAAACTTTCTGTGGTTCCACTTACTGGATTTTCATGAACACCAAATGAATTCTTTGCTAAACCAATAATTTTCACATCCGTTGAAATAATCGTATTTGAAAATGCTTTATTTGAAAATGCTTTTCTTTTCACAGTGAATGGACTTGTAGAACTTGGCAATGCAACAACATTTGATGCATAACCTGCTTCTAAATTTACTGCAACCATTGGCGCTAAATACAATCCATCAATACTAGAGTCTATAATTACAGCACTAGCATTTTCTTTTGAAGCTATTTGTTTTAACACAGAAGCATATGCTTTAGCGTTAAAAGTTGTAATTTGATCATTAGAAACTGAAACTACTTTTTCTGCTCCGTAAGTATATAATTCTGATGCATCCGCTACATTAATTGTAACCGCTACAACATTAGAACCTAATTGTTCTGCTATTTTTTTTCCGTAAGAAACGACTTCAAAAGCAGATTTTTTAAATTTTCCTTCCGATGAATCGGCAAAAACTAAAACTGACATATATTTTGTTTTTTATCTAAATAATTATTTTTAAGAATCTGAATCAAGTTCAGAATGATTTAATTTTAAATTAAATCACTTTTGCTTCATTATGCAATAAGTTAATTAACTCATCTACATTATCTGCATCTACTAATTTCACAGCTCCTTTTGCAGCTGGTTTCTCAAAAGAAGTAGTAGCTGTTTGCGAAGAAACCTCAACAGGTTCAATAACTGATAATGGCTTTTTACGTGCCATCATAATTCCTCTCATATTCGGAATTCTCAAATCTTTTTCTTCAACCAATCCTTTTTGACCAGCAATTATTAATGGTAAATTTGTTGAAATTTTCTCATTTCCTCCATCAATTTCTCTAGATGCAGTTGCAGCATCTCCATCAATCTCTAAACCAATACATCCGTTTACAAAATTAAAGTCTAAGATTGAAGCTAACATTCCAGGAACCATTCCTCCATTGTAATCAATAGATTCTCTTCCAGCTAAAACTAAGTCATAATCACCCTTTTTAACAACTTCTGCAATTTGCTTTGCAACAAGAAAACCATCTAAAGCTTCTGTATTTACTCGAATTGCATCATCCGCACCAATTGCCAACGCTTTACGTAAAGTTGGTTCTGTAGTCGCATTTCCAACATTTACAACAGTTACTGTTGCTCCTTGCTTTTCTTTAAACCACATTGCACGTGTTAAACTAAATTCATCGTATGGATTAATTACAAATTGAACTCCGTTTGCATCAAACTTTGTATCATTTTCTTTAAAGTTAATTTTTGATGTGGTATCAGGTACATGACTGATACAAACTAATATTTTCATCTATTTCTATTTTTGAAAATTATTTCATTATTTACGGCACGAATTTATGACTTTTTTTTCAATTTGTTATGCATGCATAGTAAATATTTCTACTATAATTTCAATAAAATCAAAAAGCAACAAAAAAATAGCTATTTCGTCTAATAAATATATGTGATACTATTTATTTTTATATATTTTTGCTTCACTCAATTTAAGAAAAATTAAAGAATGAAAACAGTTCAGTTTAGAGAAGCGATTTGTGAAGCAATGAGCGAGGAAATGCGTAGAGATGAAAGTATTTATTTAATGGGTGAAGAAGTTGCCGAATATAACGGAGCTTACAAAGCAAGTAAAGGAATGCTAGATGAGTTTGGTGCAAAAAGAGTCATTGACACTCCTATTGCTGAACTTGGTTTTGCAGGAATTGCAATCGGTTCTGCTATGAATGGTAACAGACCAATAGTAGAATATATGACTTTTAATTTCTCTTTAGTTGGAATTGATCAAATTATAAACAACGCTGCAAAAATTAGACAAATGTCTGGTGGGCAATTTAATTGCCCTATTGTATTTAGAGGACCAACTGCATCAGCTGGTCAATTAGGAGCAACACACTCACAAGCATTTGAAAACTGGTTTGCAAACACACCTGGTTTAAAAGTAATTGTCCCATCAAATCCATATGATGCAAAAGGGCTTTTAAAAGCTGCAATTAGAGATGATGATCCAGTTATTTTTATGGAGTCTGAACAAATGTATGGTGATAAAATGGATATTCCGGAAGGAGAATACATATTACCAATTGGTGTTGCAGAAATAAAAAGAGCAGGAACAGATGTAACAATAGTTTCTTTCGGTAAAATTATAAAAGAAGCTTATAAAGCTGCTGAAGAATTAGCAAAAGAAGATATTTCAGTTGAAATTATTGATCTAAGAACAGTTCGTCCGATGGACCATGATACCATTTTAGAATCAGTTAAAAAAACAAACAGATTAGTTGTTTTAGAAGAAGCTTGGCCATTTGCCAGTGTTGCTTCTGAAATCACATATAGAATTCAAAATGAAGCGTTTGATTACTTAGACGCTCCAATAAAAAGAATTACAACCGCAGACACTCCAGCTCCATATTCGCCAGTTTTATTAGAAGAATGGTTACCAAACCATAAGGATGTTGTTAAAGCTGTTAAAGAAGTTTTGTATATTTAGAAAAATTAAAATCATTTAAAATCCTTTTTACCATTTAAATTAAAAAGGATTTTTTTTTGCCATGAAAACATTCATACCTGTTTTATTATTTTTTACCTTTTTTGTGTGTAATGCGCAGGTTAAAATTTCTGGACAAATATTAGATGTAAATAACGAACCACTTCCTTTTGTAAATGTTTATTTTAAAAATTCAACAAACGGTGTAGTAACAAATCTTGATGGAAGATTTCAATTAACCTCGCCAAAAAAAAGCGGAAAGATAGAAATTTCATTTGTTGGTTTTGAAACCCTTTCTTTGAAATACAACCCTAAAAAAACGTATTTCAAAATCACCTTAAAAGAGGCAAGTAATGTTCTTGATGAAGTTATTATTGTATCCAAACCTAAAAAGCGTCTTCGAAAAAAAGAGAATCCTGCTTATAGAATTTTGAAAGAAGTTTGGAGTAGAAAAAAGAAAAATGGTTTAAAGCTTGTAAAAGCGTATCAGTTTAAAAAACTACAAACTACAGAAGTTGGTTTGAATAATTTAGATTCGCTTTTCTTAAAAAATGTTTTCAAAAAAGAGTATAAAAAAGTACTAGAACAGTTGCCACCAAATGAAGATGGCATTAATTATTACATTCCACTTTTTTTAAGTGAAACTGTAAAAAATGTTTTCGGAAACAATGAACTTAATATTGAAAGAGAAGATATTGAAGCAGAAAAACAAGATGGTGTCAATAAAGATGGATTTGTTTTCGAAAGAATGTCTAACACTTTTAATGATATTGATATTCATAAAAATAATATTGAAATATTAAGAAAGTCATTTGTAAGCCCGATTTCAACAACTGGCTTTGAAACATATGATTATGTTTTACACGACAGTATTACGGTGAATAATAAAAAAACGTATTCAATTTATTTTTTCCCAAGAAGAGATGGAGATTTAGCTTTTGAAGGATTTTTATGGGTTGCTGACAAAAACTTTTCTGTCACAAAAATTAAAATGAAAATCAATAAAGACATCAATCTAAACTTTGTTAGAAAACTGTCTTTTGAAAAAGAATTTACCATAAAAGACGACAGTATTTATTTACCTAAAACTGATATTTATTCTGGAGACTTCACTCTTACCGATAAAGATGATGCCAATAAAGGTTTAACCATAAAGAAAACAAGCTCGTATTCTGATTACATTTTTGACAAAAAATTAAATGACGAATTTTATTCTGGAGAAATATTAAGGTTCAAACCAAAACAATTTGATCAAAACAAAGTTTACTGGGATAGCATTAGTAAGTCAAGCTCTAAAAAAGACACTTATAAGCTCATTCATTCAGTAAAAAATCAAAAGAAAATAAAACAAATAAGCAGTGTTTTAAACACAGCTTCAACCGGTTATTTTAACCTTGGAAGCAATATTCAATTTGGGCAGTATTGGAATACTATTGTAAGAAACAGTGTAGAAGGATTAAAAATAAAACTTGGTTTTAGAACATTTACAACAACAGATGATCGATTTAGACTAAGTGGATTTGTTGGCTACGGAACGAAAGACAAACGCTACAAGTTTGGAACAGAAGCCAAGTATTTAGTAAGCTACAAACCAAGAATTGCAGTTGGCGCATCCTATTTAAAAGACATTGAACAATTAGGTGGGAAATTATTAAACACAAACGGATTAAACGCAAATGTTTTTGATCCGAATGCTTTGTTTTCTAGAGGAGAAAACTTCTTTTTATCACATGTTACTAGATCCGCTTTAAAGTTTGATATTGAGGTTAAAAAGAATTTACATTTTGGGATTTCGGCAGCACATAGTGTTATTAAAAGTGCGTCACCTAAAGATTTTACCGTAGATTATTTAGACGACAATAATAATATTCAATCTGAAGTTACTGATGTAAGTACTGATCTTTATATTGCTTATACACCAGGAAGATTTGAATATGGTTTTGGTGTAGAGCAAAAAATGGGAAGAAACATTTTTCCTTCTATAGTTTTAAATTATAACAGAGGTTACAAAGGTTTCTTAAATGGTGATTTTAATTATGATAAAATTCAATTTAAATATAGCCAACCAATTTTATTAGGAAAATTAGGATTGATGATTGCTACTGTTGACGGTGGAAAAACATTCGGAAAAGTGCCAATTACTTTATTAAGTCCTATTCCTGCAAATCAAACGTATTGGCTCACAAAGAATACTTTTTCATTAATGAATTATTACGATTTTGTAACAGACACTTATTTATCTGGACATTTCGAACATCACTTTAATGGTTTTATTTTAAACAGAATGCCTTTAATCAAGTATTTAAAATTAAGAAGTTTAGTTACTTTTAAAACTGTTTATGGAACTATTTCTGACGAAAACATTGCCATTAACAAATCTAACATTACCTATGCTGCGCCAACAGATAAATTATATTATGAGTATGGAGTTGGATTCGAGAACATTGGTTACGGAGATATTCGTCCATTAAGAGTCGATTTTATTTGGCGAGGAAAACACACAAGTGTAAACGGTTTACCTTCTCCAAAATTCGCCGTTAGAATTGGCATAAAAGCTGGATTCTAACTAGAATAAATATCCTTTCTTTTTTAGCTTAAAAACTTCAAAATATCACTACTTTTGTCGACCGATAAAAAAGACAAATAAATGACTGCAAAAGAAAGAAAAACAGTAGATGTTTTAATTGAAATTCCAAAAGGGAGCAGAAACAAATACGAATACGATTTTGAATTAGGTAAAATTCGCTTTGACAGAATGTTATTTTCATCAATGATGTACCCTGGTGATTACGGGTTTATTCCAGAAACTTTAGCTTTAGATGGCGACCCATTAGATGTTCTTGTTTTAGGGTCTGAACCAACTTTTCCGATGTGTGTAATGGAAGTAAAACCAATTGGAGTTTTCCATATGGCTGATGAAAAAGGACCAGATGAAAAACTAATTTGTGTACCAACAACAGATCCAATTTGGAATAGTTATAACGATTTGTCAGATTTAAATCCACATAGAAAAAAAGAAATTACACATTTTTTTCAAGTTTATAAAGATTTAGAAAAGAAAAAAGTAGACATTGGAGATTGGGGAAATGCTGAAGAAGCGTTCACTATTTTAGATAAATGTATCGAACGTTATGAGAATAGCGAACATAAAACTAACGGGAATTTCACAATTTAAATCCCGGAAATTTACCGTAAAACATAAAAGCCTTACAATCTATTTGTAAGGCTTTTTCATTCTGTTTGATTTTAGTACCTTTACGCCCGTTAAAAACTAATCAAAATAATAAAAAATATGGAATCAATGATGATTTACATGCCAATGGTTTTGGCAGCATTAGGATTAATTTACATGTTAATCAAAAAATCTTGGGTAATGAAACAAGACGCAGGTGATGGAAAGATGAAAGAAATTTCTGACCATATCTACGAAGGAGCCCTTGCTTTTTTAAACGCTGAATATAGATTGTTAGCAATATTTGTAGTAATAGTAAGTATTTTATTAGCTGTAGTATCATTTGTAGTTCCAACTACACACTGGTTAATAGTAGTTGCCTTTATTTTTGGAGCAATTTTCTCTGCTTACGCAGGAAACATTGGAATGAAAATAGCAACAAAAACAAATGTTAGAACAACACAAGCTGCTAGAACTAGTTTGCCAAATGCTTTGAAAATCTCTTTTGGAGGTGGAACTGTAATGGGATTAGGTGTTGCTGGTTTAGCTGTTTTAGGTTTAACAGGATTTTTTATCATATTCTATAACTACTTTATGGGTGGAGCTGATGGAACTTTTTCTGTAGATAATATGACTATCGTATTAGAAACGTTAGCAGGGTTTTCATTAGGGGCTGAATCTATTGCATTGTTTGCAAGAGTTGGTGGAGGAATCTACACAAAAGCTGCAGATGTAGGAGCTGATTTAGTTGGTAAAGTAGAAGCTGGAATTCCAGAAGATGATCCTCGTAACCCTGCAACAATTGCAGATAACGTAGGTGACAATGTAGGAGATGTTGCAGGAATGGGAGCCGATTTATTTGGATCATATGTTGCAACAGTATTAGCAGCCATGGTTTTAGGAAATTATGTAATTAAAGATATGGGCGGAAGTATTGAAGATGCTTTCGGCGGAATTGGACCGATCTTATTGCCAATGGCAATTGCTGGTGTAGGAATCATTATTTCTATTATTGGTACAATGTTGGTGAAAATTAAAAGTAACGATGCAAAAGAATCTCAAGTAATGAGAGCTTTAAATATTGGTAACTGGACATCTATTGTTTTAGTTGCAGTATCTTGTTTTGGTTTAGTAACTTGGATGTTACCAGAAACAATGAACATGAATTTCTTTGGAGAAGGCGTACAAGAGATCTCTTCAATGAGAGTATTCTACGCAACACTAATTGGTTTACTTGTTGGTGGAGCAATTTCTTCTGTAACTGAATACTATACTGGATTAGGAAAACCTCCAATCTTAAAAATTGTGCAACAATCTTCTACTGGAGCTGGAACAAATATTATTGCTGGTTTAGCTACTGGAATGATTTCTACATTCCCTTCAGTATTATTATTTGCTGGTGCAATTTGGGCTTCTTATGCTTTTGCAGGATTTTATGGAGTTGCTTTAGCTGCTTCTGCTATGATGGCAACAACAGCCATGCAATTAGCGATTGATGCTTTCGGGCCAATTTCTGATAATGCAGGTGGAATTGCTGAAATGAGCGAACAAGAACCAATCGTTAGAGAACGTACAGATATTTTAGACTCAGTTGGAAATACAACTGCTGCAACCGGAAAAGGTTTTGCTATTGCTTCTGCTGCTTTAACATCATTAGCATTATTTGCTGCGTATGTAACTTTTACTGGAATTGACGGAATTAACATTTTTAAAGCACCAGTATTAGCAATGCTATTTGTTGGAGGAATGGTTCCTGTTGTATTCTCTGCATTAGCAATGAATGCTGTAGGAAAAGCTGCTATGGAAATGGTTAATGAAGTAAGACGTCAGTTTAGAGATATTCCTGGGATTATGGAAGGAACTGGAAAACCAGAATATGATAAATGTGTGGCGATTTCTACTGAAGCTTCTTTAAGAGAAATGATGTTACCAGGTTTATTAACAATCGGATTTCCATTAATTATTGCTTTTGTTCCAATGTTATTTGGAATGGACAACTTAGCTATTGCTGAAATGTTAGGTGGTTATATGGCTGGAGTTACTGTTTCTGGTGTTCTTTGGGCAATCTTCCAAAACAATGCTGGTGGAGCTTGGGACAACGCTAAGAAATCTTTTGAAGCAGGAGTTGAAATTAACGGAGAAATGACTTACAAAGGTTCTGAAGCTCACAAAGCTGCGGTAACTGGAGATACAGTTGGGGATCCTTTTAAAGATACTTCTGGACCATCAATGAATATCTTAATTAAATTGACTTGTTTAATCGGGTTAGTGATTGCACCAATTTTAGGTGGTCATTCTTCTGATGCTGATCATGCTGAAAATATAAATGTAAATGTTTGGGTTGATGCTGATGGAAAAAAGCAAAAAGTAAAAGGAAACTTTACATTTGTTGCAGATAAAAACATAAAAAATCAATCTAATGAAGTAAAAGTTGAAATGGAAAAAGTAGAAGGTGATTTATACACTGCAACTGTTACAGTTATTACTACTATTGATGGAAAAAAAGTAAAAACTGTCAAAGACATTAAAGGAACTAAAGCTGAAGTTAAAGCTAAAGTTGACGAGTTGTATGGTGATAAAGATGGTAAACATAAAATGAAGAAAATAATTAAAGAAGAAAATTAATTTCTAAATTTAACACATAAAAAACACCTCAATTGAGGTGTTTTTTATTTTAGTACAAATTTTATTTTATCATTCGTTGTCTTTTGTGACAATACATTTATCCCTTCTTCAGAAAGCTGTAAGATCCTTGGATAACCTCCGGTAACTTGACAATCTCTCATTAACACAATGACTTTTCCAGACGGAGTTAACTGAACCGTCCCCGGCAAAACTCCAGAAGTTAAAATGGGCTCTAATTGGTTTTCTAATAACTCTTCTAACCGATAACCTACTCTATTGTTATCGTTAGAAATAGTAAATATATTTCTTGTTAATTGTTCTTGCTGGATTTTTGACAACAAATCAAATTCTGGCCCTAAAGTACACTCTATAAGTTTTGCTTTAAAATAATTATCATCAATTTTTATCTTTGATAACGTCTTTTTATTTTCTAATTGAAAAGCATTTGTACTTAATATGTCTCCTTTTTTAAGGATAGAACTATTGGTAATTCCTTTATAAAAACTTTTACTTTCCAGCATTTTATTAGCTGAAATTCCGCCTCGAACACACAAATAAGTTCTAACTCCAAATATCTTTTTTCCAAAAGACAAAACGGCGCCTTTTTCTACTTCAACAACCGAATGCATTTCTATCGAACTACCGTCTACTTCTGGACTAAAATTTGCTCCAGTTACACAGATTTTTAACTTCTCATTAAACTTAAATTTACCTCCTCCAAAAGTAATTTCAATTACAGCGTCGACTAAATCATTATTCAACAATTGATTTCCTATTTTTGTAGCGTAGGAATCCATAACTCCAGAAACAGGAACACCAATATTCGCAAATCCTGGACGCCCAAAATCTTGAACTGTTGAATATATTCCTGGGTTTAAGACTGTAATCATTTTACCTGTTGTATTTGATAAGAATTATTTTCAACTTGATCTTTAATTTGTTGATATTCTTCTAAAGAAACACTTTCAAAAGTAATTTCATCACCTGGAGAAGCAAAACAAGGATGCTCTTTCTGAACATCAAAAAAAGAAATTGGAGAATTTCCAATAATATTCCAACCACCAGGACTTTCATTTGGATAAACACCAGTTTGATTTCCACCAATTGCAACTGCTCCTTTAACCACATTTAACCTTGGTGTTCCTTTTCTCGGGATTATAATTTGCTCATTCAATCCGCCTAAATATAAAAACCCAGGTAAAAAACCGATAAAATAAACTGTGTAAATAGCTTCTGCATGTAAGTTGATAATTTCTTTTATACTTCGTTTTAATTCCTTTGAAATATATTCTAAATCGACTCCAAAAGTTGCGTCATAACAAACTGGAATTTTCCAGTGACTATTTTTTATTTCACCTAACATCTCCTTGTTTTGATATAAATCATGAAGAGATTCAATTTTTGAAGCTAAGTCTTCAATTAGAAAGTCATAGACCAATAAAATCGAATTGTAACCAACTATACAATCCTTCAATTGAATATTTTTCTCTATTTCATTTTTAAAATATAGAATATCGCATAAAATTAATTCATTAATCTGTGAAGGCCATTCTATTAAAATAGCGCTATCTCCAAAAAGTTTATATGTAGGTTTAAAAGTCATTTTTAATTACAAGTTCTCTTGTAAATATTGTAATATCTCGATGGCATTTTTATTATCGCCATGCACACAAAAAGTATCCGCTTTAATTTCAATTTCACTACAAGTAACAGTTCTAACTTTTGATTCATCATTCATCATTTTAACATGCCTCAAAACTTGTGCTTTATCAGTAATTACAGCATAGGGCAATGATCTTGAAACTAAAGTTAAATTATCATTGTAATTTCTATCAGCAAAAGCTTCGTAAACAATTTCGATTCTATTTTCTAAAGCAACATTTTCCATTACCGAATTAAAAGGAACGTAAACTTTTACATTTTCAAAAACTTGTTGAATTGCATTTACAAACAAAATTGCTTTTTCTTGATCCACAGCAATTAAATTATACAATTCGCCGTGAGGTTTTACATGATGAATGATTGCATTTTTTAATGCAGCCCTTTTTTTAAAAAGTTGCATTTGTAGTATCAAACTTTCTTGCAATTCAACATCAGAAATATCCATGATTTTCCGTCCAAAATTTTCTTTGTCCGGAAATGATGGATGCGCTCCAATCTTAACGTTATTATCAATTGCTAATTGAATCGTTTTATCAATCGTAAATTGATCTCCAAAATGACCTCCACAAGCAATATTACAAGACGAAATATATGGCATTAATAAATGCTCATTTTCTATTCCTTCTCCAACATCACAATTAATATCGATTGTTTTCATTTACAATAAATTAAACACTTTTAGTATTCCTTTTAATCCAAGAAAAATAGTTGCGATCAAAATAATTATCCCAAAAATATTTTGAGTCTTTGAATTTACATATTTCCCTAAAACAGATTTTTTATTCATAATCCATAGTAATATTCCTGCAATAACTGGCAACAACATTCCATTTGCAATTTGCGCGAATTTTATAATCTCAATTGGTTTTATTCCTAAAGAGGAAAAGAAAACTCCGAGAATTAACACAATCATCCAAACGCTTCTAAAGCGTTTGGATTTCAATCCAACTTTCCAACCCAAACAACCTTTTGCGACATAGGCCGCGGCTAAAGGTGCAGTAATTGCTGATGTAATTCCGGCCGAAAATAACCCAAGAGAAAGAAAATATTTTGAAAACTCTCCATATAAAGGTGCTAATCCTTTTGCTAAATCTGAAGCATTAGAAATTGAACTTGTTTGAATTCCAGCTGCAGAAATGATAATTGCCATAGAAACTAACCCTCCTAAAATAATTGAAATGATTGTGTCTTTTTTAGCGAAAGAAATATCTTCTTTTTTCTTCCATCGTTCTTTTACCAAAGAAGCATGTAAAAACAAATTATAAGGCACCACAGTTGTCCCAATTAAACCGATAATGGTCAATAAACTATCATCTGGGAAACTTGGAATAAAAGCACCTTTAAAAATTTCTGATAGATTTGGCTTGGTAATAATTGCCGTAATTATAAATGAAATACTCATAATCAGCACCAACGAAATCAATATTTTTTCAAGGATTTTATAATTTCCTAAATACAATAATGCAAACGCAATAACACCAATAAGTAAACTGATTCCGTTTACAGAAAATGACCCAATATCAAAATAGGTTACTCCCAAAATAGTTTCTAATCCTAAAACTCCTCCACTAATATTTCCAGCTTCATAAGAGGCATTTCCAACAACAATTGCTGCAAGAATTAAAAGAGTGATCAATTGTTTTAAATATGGAGTTTTAATTTCTTCTCGAATTACTTCCGACAATCCTTTTTGAGAAATAATTCCTAAACGAGCTGCCATTTCTTGTAAAATAATTGTTGCGAAAACAGAAAGCAACATGGCCCACAGTAAATTAAATCCAAAATTAACACCCGCAATTGTACAAAGTGTAACTGTTCCTGGACCAATAAAAGCTGCAGCAATTAAAGTTCCTGGACCAATATTTTTAAACCAATTTTTTATCATATAATTTGGAAAGTTGTTGTTCTATAAAAATAAGAAAAACAATCCATAAAAAAAGCACCTCAAAAGAGGTGCTTTAAATTATATAATTAAGAAATTATTTAAGCGGTGCTCCTGCCATAATTTCTTCGTTTGCAAATTCTTCAAATTGTTTAAAGTTTTCTTTGAAAGATTTTGTCAATTTCTCTGCAGTTTTGTAGTAACCTTCATCATTATTCCAAGATTTCCTTGGGCTTAAAACTTCAGTTGGCACATTTGGACATGTTCTTGGCTGTTTTAAACCAAACATAGAGTGTACATGGTAATTACCTTTGTTTTCTGCTTCTAAACTTCCGTCAATAGCAGCAGAAATCATTGCTCTAGTGTATTTTAATTTCATTCTACTTCCTACACCATAAGGTCCACCAGTCCAACCGGTATTCACTAACCAAACATTCACGCCAGTTTCTTTCATCTTAGCACTTAACATTTCAGCATATTTAGTAGGATGCAAAGGCATAAATGGCGCTCCAAAACAAGCTGAAAAACTTGGCTGCGGTTCAGTTACACCAGCTTCTGTTCCTGCTACTTTTGCAGTATAACCAGAAATAAAGTGATACGCTGCTTGACCAGGAGTCAACTTAGATATTGGAGGTAAAACTCCAAATGCATCTGCTGTTAAGAAAAATATGTTTTTAGGGTTTTTACCAATTGATGGTTCCTGAATATTATCTATATGGTAAATAGGGTAACTAACTCTTGTGTTTTGAGTAATAGAAGTGTCAGCAAAATCAACATCTCCATTATCATCTAAAATAACGTTTTCTAAAATTGCTCCTTTTTTAATAGCAGCATAAATTTCTGGTTCTTGTTCTTGAGATAAGTTGATTACTTTAGCATAACAACCTCCTTCAAAATTAAATACTGTATTTTCAGAAGTCCAACCATGTTCATCATCACCAATTAAACTTCTATTTGGATCTGTAGAAAGTGTTGTTTTACCTGTTCCTGATAAACCAAAAAAGATTGCTGTATCTCCATCTTTACCCACATTTGCAGAACAGTGCATTGGCAATGTGTTTTTAAACACAGGAAGTATAAAATTTAATGCTGAAAAAATCCCTTTTTTTATTTCACCGGTATAACCAGTTCCGCCAATTAAAGCAATTTTTTTACCAAAGTTTAAAATAGCAAAGTTATGTTGACGAGTACCATCAACTTCTGCATCTGCCATAAAACCTGGCGCATTAATTACTGTCCATTCTGGAGAGAAATCTTTTAGTTCTTCTGTAGTTGGTCGTAAAAACATATTGTAAGCAAACATATTGCTCCAAGGATATTCATTTACAACTCTAATATTTAGCTTATAATCTTCATCAGCACAAGCGAAGCTATCTCTAACAAAAATTTCTTTTTCCGACAAGTAACTAGTTACTTTATCATATAATTTATCAAATTTATCAGCATCAAATGGTAGATTTATATCTCCCCACCAAACTTTATCTTCTGTAATTTGGTCTTTGACAATAAAACGATCCATTGGAGATCTTCCTGTAAATTCACCTGTATTTACTGCTAATGCTCCTGATGAAGCTTCAACTGCTTGTCCTTTTTCAATAGCCGTTGCGTGTAATTCATCTGAAGTTAAATTGTAATGAACTTTTGCGTTTTTAATTCCTAAACTATCTAGTGAAATTGATTTTGAATCAAGATTTACCATGTTTATTTTTTAAGTTATTTATTTAGTTGTGTTAAATATATAAAGGGCAAAAATACAGATTATTTTTACAATGATTTAACCTTTTCAAATTTTTATCAACTATTTATTGTTGATTTCTTTTCGCAAAACTTACTGCCATAAACAACCAACCTAACATTAAAAAGAATCCACCTAAAGGAGTAATAAACCAAATTACTTTGGCTGAAACACCTAATAACTGAATTACATATATTGAACCTGAAAAGAACAAAATACCGAGAAAGAACAAGTAACTAATTCTATTTTGTTGCTGTATTGTAAAATCTTTATATGTATTTACAAACAATAAAACTATTACATGAAACATTTGGTATAGCACCGCCGTTTCAAAACTATTCAATCCTTCAATTGTAAGCGACTTTGATAATGCATGAGCTCCGAATGCACCTAATATTATTGTTGTGATTCCTAAAACAGCAGTTATTGTTAAATTCTTGTTCATTTTATTGATTTTTGTTTTATTTTAAACTTATTTGAATGAATTGTGTATTTTAGCTGAAACTATTTTACAAATTCATAATCGTAAAATTAGTTATAAAATAACAAAATGAGAAACATCTTAATAATTGGAGCTGGAAAATCTAGTTCTTCCCTAATAAAATACTTATTAGACAAATCATCTGAAGAAAATTTACATATTACCATTGGAGACATTTCTATTGATGATATCAGTAAACGGTTTCAAAAC
Organism: Polaribacter sp.; assembly: GCA_029250685.1. GTDB lineage: Bacteria > Bacteroidota > Bacteroidia > Flavobacteriales > Flavobacteriaceae > Polaribacter. The sequence goes on along the minus strand of JAQXEU010000045.1, from coordinate 29,454 downwards.
CAGAACCGCTTAACACTAATTGAATTAGATGTTTTTAAAGAAACGCAAAGAATAAATGCCATTCAAAAAGCAGATATTGTTATCTCTATGTTACCTGCAAGATTTCATTTAGAAGTTGCAAAAGATTGTATTAAGTATCAAAAGAACATGGTTACAGCTTCTTATATTTCTGATGAGATGAAAGTTTTAGATGCTGATGTTAAGAGTAAAGGATTGGTTTTTATGAACGAAATTGGTGTTGATCCTGGAATCGATCATATGAGCGCTATGAAAGTCATTGATAAAATTCATGAGAAAGGCGGAAAAATGTTGTTGTTCGAATCTTTTACCGGTGGATTAGTTGCCCCAGAAAGCGACAATAACTTATGGAATTATAAATTTACATGGAACCCTAGAAATGTTGTAACAGCTGGTCAAGGAGGTGCTGCAATGTTTATTCAAGAAGGAACTTACAAATACATTCCATTTCATAAACTATTTAGAAGAACAGAATTTTTACACATCAACGGAAGTGGAAAATTTGAAGCCTATCCAAATAGAGATTCTTTAAAATACAGATCTATTTACGGTTTGGAAGATATTTCTACCATGTATAGAGGAACCATTAGAAGAGTTGGTTTTTCTAGAGCTTGGAATGTTTTTGTGCAACTCGGAATGACAGACGATACGTATACAATTGAAGACTCAGAGAAAATGAGTTATCGTGATTTTACGAATTTATTTTTAGCATATTCTCCAACAGATTCAGTTGAATTAAAATTGCGTTCGTATTTAAAAATTGATCAAGATGATGTAATGTGGGAAAAATTACTAGAGCTAGATATTTTTAATCCATCGAAAAAAATCGGATTGAAAGATGCATCTCCAGCACAGATGTTACAAAAAATATTATCTGATAAATGGACACTTTCTGAAGATGACAAAGACATGATTATTATGCATCATATTTTTGGTTACGAATTAAATGGCAAAAAACAACAGATAGAAAGTAGCATGGTTGCTTTTGGAGAAAATCAAACCTATACAGCAATGGCTAAAACTGTTGGATTACCAGTTGCAATTGCAGCTTTAAAAATATTAAATGGAGAAATAAAAACCCCTGGAGTTCAAAGGCCAATTTCTAAAGAAATATATGAACCTATTTTAAAAGAACTAGAAAGTTTTGGCATTTCCTTTAACGAAAAAGAAGTTCCGTATTTAGGATACAATCCTGAAAATGTATTTGGATAATGGAAAAGAAAAATTAAAATGCAGTTTTGTAATCTTACATAACTGCATTTTTACATTTTCAAATAAAAATCTTTTGTAAGTTTTATGTATTCTTCAGTGTATTGATGTCTAGAAATTTCAATCACTAATTCCGCTTCTTTAATTTCATTTTGACTGAAAGAAAAACGTATTAAACTTCTTTTCACTTCGGATGTTTCTGTTCCTTTAACACGACAAATATTATTAAGAAATAAGTTATTTTGATTCGCAATTTTAATGAAACTATCTTCTTCTTTAAATGGAATAATCACAGAAAACTCACCAGAATCAGAAAGTAATTTTGATGCGCCAATAATTAAATTCTCGAAAGATAAAGACGAAGTAAATCTTGCTTTATTTCTAGCATTATCTTCTGTTTCAAAAGCATTTGCATAAAATGGCGGGTTCGAAATAATAGCATCATATTTTTCTTCTTCTTCAGACATTTCTATAACAAAATCTTCAAAAGAGGCATTATAACAATACAATCTATCAGACCAATTGCTTAATTCAAAATTCTCAACACTTTGCTCGTAGGCTTTTTCTTCAACTTCAACAGCATCAATTGTCATTGCATCAGAACGTTGCGCCAACATTAAAGCAATAATTCCAGTTCCGGAACCTACATCTAAAATACTATCAGGATAATTTTCTAAAGAACACCAAGCGCCAAGTAAAACGGCATCTGTTCCAACTTTCATTGCAGTTGCTTCTTGATGAATTACAAACTCTTTAAATTGAAATGGTTTTGATTTGATAAGGCAAATTTTTATTGATTAATTGTCTAAGTACAATTCTATCAATCCTTTTGGAGTTTCAACTTCAACTACGTTGTTTTCTCTATCAATTTTTTTAATAAAATCATCAATCATGGGGATAAAAACTTCTTTATCTCCGTTCATGATTTCAAACAAAGGCTGTGCTGTTTTATCGTTGATTCCTTCAATAGTCCCAACCAATCCGTAATTAACATCAACCGCTTTAAAGCCAATAATTTCATGGAAATAAAATTTATCTCCAGTTAATTTCGGTAATAAATCTAACGGCAAATACACATCGGCTTTTAAAACACCATCAGCTTCTTCTTCCGTATACATATCCTCGAATTGCACACGCAATTGATTTCCTTTTTGAAGTAAACTTTTTTCAATAAAAAATGGAATCAGATTATTGCCTAAGTCGACAAAAATTGATTCCATTTCTTGATACAATTCAGGCTCATCTGTATCTAACTTGATAACAACTTCGCCTTTAAAACTATGTTTTCTAACTATTTTGCCTAAATAAAAACAATCTTCTTTACGCATTTCGTTAGTTTTGAATTACTCTGCAGTATTCTCCTCAGTAGTTTCTTCTGTTGCAGCTTCTTCTTCAACAACCTCTTCAGTTGCAGCTTCAGCAGCAGCCTTTTCTGCAGCTAACGCAGCTTCAGCAGCTTCTTTCTCTGCAATAATTGCAGCTTCGGCTTCTTTTACAGCATTAACACGCGCTTCGTTTACAGCTTTCTCAGCAGCTAATGCAGCAGCTTTCGCTTCTGATTGCTCTTTAGATAAACCTTCTTTCTTAGCAGTTACTCTTGTTGCTTTTTCTTCTAACCAAGCAGCAAATTTTGCTTCTGCTTGCTCTTCAGTTAAAGCTCCTTTTGCAACTCCACCAGCTAAATGATTTTTTAACATTGCACCTTTATAAGATAAAATTGCTCTCGCAGTATCTGTTGGTTGCGCTCCGTTCTGTAACCATTTTACAGCTCCATCAACATCTAATTCAATGATTGCTGGGTTAACGTTTGGATTGTAAGTTCCAATTTTTTCTAAGAATTTACCATCTCTTTTTGCACGAGCATCAGCTGCTACGATTGAATAAAATGGTTTTCCTTTTTTACCGTGTCTTTGTAATCTAATTTTTACTGACATTTTTTGTTAATTTTTTAAGGTTCTCGACCTTGATTATTAAAATCCTTATTATCTCGTAATAAGCGGCTGCAAAAATACAAAACCTTTTTTAAACTAAAACGCTAATTATCAATATTTTTTATACTGCTCGAACTAGTTTTCCTTACTTGCTTTTATTAAGTTGAATATCTTTCAGCTTCTACCAGAAAGCACGATTATTTTCATAGTCTACAAAAGACAGTAAATCAAACTAAAAAAAGAGCACAAACAAACCATACAATCAATAGCGTGAATGTTTAAAAATAATCAACAATCGTTAATAACTTCCATAAAAAAATCATTCAAAAAAATGTAAATTTACAAGCCATTTTAACAATTAAACTCATCAATAAATAAACACCTTTCATGTACTTAATTTTTGATACCGAAACAACGGGTTTACCAAAAAGCTGGAATGCTCCAATTACCGATACAGATAATTGGCCAAGATGCATTCAGATTGCTTGGCAGTTGCATGATGAATTAGGTAATTTAATTGAAAACAATGATTTCTTAATTCAACCTGAGGGATTCAACATTCCGTATGATGCAGAAAGAATTCACGGAATTTCTACCGATTTAGCAGCAGAGCAAGGGATTTCTCTAGCAGAAAGTTTAGAATTATTTAATGAAGCCTTAGGGAAAACAAAATTTATTGTTGGTCAAAATGTTGGTTTTGATATCAATATTATGGGTTGTGAGTTTCATCGCTTAGGTATTGAAAACAACTTAACCAATTTACCATTATTAGATACATGTACAGAGAAAACGGCATTGATGTGTCAACTTCCTGGTGGTCGTTATGGGAAATTTAAACTACCAACCTTAACCGAATTACACAAACATTTATTTGCTACAGATTTTGCAGATGCGCATAATGCAACTGCCGATGTTGAAGCAACTACACGTTGTTTTTTAGAATTAATTCGTCTTAGAGAATTTACAAAAGAACAATTAGACGTTGATGAAAGTTATTTTAAAAATTTCTCTGAGAAAAACCCAAAACCGATTCAGGTTATTGGTTTAAAACACATCAACTTAAAAAAGGAAAGTGATAAGATTAGAAAACGTTTTGAGGCAAAAAAAGAAGCTATAGAAACGGTAAATTCCACTCAAAATCTTTCTGAATTAAAGGATGTGCAATTTGCACATTTACACAATCATACACAGTTTTCTGTATTACAATCTACCATGCAAATTGGCAATATTGTAAAAACAGCAGCAAAAGACAACATGTCTGCAATTGCTTTGACAGACACAGGAAATATGATGGCAGCTTTTCATTTTGTAAGCGCTGTTTTAAATCATAATAAAGTAGCTGAAGCAAAAAACATAGAATTAGAAGCTGAAGGAGAAAAACCTACAGAAACCATTTTAAAACCGATTGTTGGTTGCGAATTTAATATTTGTGAAAATCATACAGATAAGACAAAAAAAGACAACGGATATCAAGTTGTATTACTTGCAAAAAACAAAAAAGGATATCACAATTTAGCAAAAATGTCTTCCATCGCATTTGTAGACGGATTTTACTATGTACCAAGAATTGACAAAACTATTGTAGAAAAATACAAAGAGGATATTATTGTCCTTACTGGAAATTTATATGGAGAAGTTCCAAGTAAAATTCTAAATATTGGAGAAAAACAAGCGGAAGAAGGATTGCTTTGGTGGAAATCTGTTTTTAAAGACGATTTCTATATTGAGTTGATGCGTCATGGTCAAGAAGATGAAAAAATCGTCAACGAAACTTTACTAAAATTCTCAAAAGAACACAACATAAAAAAGGTTGCTACAAACAATACTTTTTACTTAGAAAGAGGAGATGCAAATGCGCACGATATTTTATTATGTGTAAAAGATGGCGAAAAACAAGCAACTCCTAAAGGTAGAGGTAGAGGTTATCGTTATGGTTTACCAAACGATGAATATTTTTTCAAATCTTCGGATGAAATGAAACAATTATTTGTCGATTTACCAGAAGCAATTTCAAATATTCAAGAAATTGTTGATAAAATTGAAACTTACACTTTAGCTCGTGATGTTTTATTACCTGCTTTTGATATTCCAACTGAATTTCAAGACAATGAAGATAAAACTGACAGCGGAAAAAGAGGAGAAAATAATTACTTGCGTCATTTAACCTACGAAGGTGCTAAAAAAAGATACGGAGAAATTACAGAAACAATTGGGGAACGTTTAGATTTTGAATTGGAAGTAATTGAAAAAACAGGTTATCCTGGATATTTTTTAATTGTAGAAGATTTTATTAGAGAGGCCAGGAACATGGATGTTTCTGTTGGGCCAGGCCGTGGTTCTGCAGCAGGATCTGTAGTTGCATATTGTTTATGGATTACCAATTTAGACCCAATTAAATACGATTTACTTTTTGAGCGTTTCTTAAATCCCGAACGTGTTTCAATGCCAGATATTGATATTGATTTTGATGATGAAGGACGTGGAAAAGTAATGGATTATGTGATTAATAAATACGGCTCAAATCAAGTTGCACAAATTATTACGTACGGCACAATGGCTGCAAAATCTTCGATTAGAGATACTGCCAGAGTGTTAGATTTACCACTTTTCGAAGCAGATAGAATTGCCAAATTAATTCCAGGAATGAAACTAAAGAAAATATTTTCCTTAGATGATAAAGGGTTGAAAGAGAAATTGCGCACCGAAGAAATTGAGTTGGTAAATGAGCTAAAAAGATTATCCGAAGGAAATGATTTAAGTGCAGAAACCATTAACAAAGCTAGAGTTCTAGAAGGCTCAGTTCGTAATACAGGAATTCACGCTTGTGGTGTAATTATCACACCGTCTGACATTACAAATTACGTTCCGGTTACGCTTGCCAAAGATTCTGACATGTATGTTACACAGTTCGACAACTCGGTTGTAGAAAGTGCTGGCCTGTTAAAAATGGACTTCTTAGGGTTAAAAACGTTAACATTAATTAAACATACCGTAAAAATTGTAAAAGCAAAACATGGCGTTGAATTAGATCCAGAGAATTTTCCGTTAGATGATGAAAAAACCTACGAGTTATTTCAACGTGGAGAAACGGTTGGAATTTTTCAGTACGAATCTCCCGGAATGCAAAAACACATGCGTGCCTTAAAACCAACTGTTTTTGCCGATTTGATTGCGATGAATGCACTGTATCGACCTGGACCAATGGAATATATTCCGTCTTTCATTAATAGAAAACACGGAACTGAAGATATTGAATATGACTTGCCAGCAATGGAAGAATATTTGGCAGAAACCTACGGAATTACGGTATATCAAGAGCAAGTAATGCTATTGTCGCAAAAATTGGCAGATTTCACTAAAGGTGAAGCTGATGTTTTGCGTAAAGCCATGGGAAAAAAGCAAGCTTCTGTACTTGCTAAAATGAAACCTAAATTTATTGATCAAGCGAGTAAAAATGGTCATGATGCAGAAAAATTAGAAAAAATCTGGAAAGATTGGGAAGCATTTGCGAGTTATGCATTTAACAAGTCTCACTCTACTTGCTATGCTTGGATTGCATATCAAACCGCATATTTAAAAGCACATTATCCAGCAGAATACATGGCTTCTGTGTTATCAAATAACATGAACGATATTAAATCTGTTTCGTTCTTCATGGAAGAATGTAAGCGTTCTGGATTAACAGTTTTAGGTCCAGATATTAATGAATCATATTCTAAATTCTCAGTAAATGAAGAAGGAAATATTCGTTTTGGATTGGCTGCGATTAAAGGCGTTGGAAGCTTGGCTGTGAAATCGATAATTGATGAGCGAAAAGAAAACGGAAAATTCGAATCTATTTTTGATGTTGCTAAACGTGTTGATTTAAGAGTTGCCAACAAAAAAGCTTTTGACGGAATGATTTTATCAGGCGGATTTGATTCTTTCAAAGACACACATAGAGCACAATATTTTGCGTTAGATGAAAAAGGGCAAACATTTATTGAAAAAGCCTTGCGTTTCGGAAATAAATTTCAAGATGGAGAAAATTCTTCACAAGTTTCGTTGTTTGGAGAAGCTTCAGATATACAATTACCAGAACCTATAATCCCTGAATGTGAAACTTGGGGAACAATGGAAACTTTAGGGAAAGAAAAAGAAGTTGTAGGTATTTATATTTCCGCACATCCCTTAGATGATTTTAAGAATGAGCTGACTTTTTGCAATGCAAATTTATCACATTTTAAAGATGACATTTCTAAATATGTGGGAATGAATTTATCTTTTGCAGGAATTATTACCGATGTTCAACATCGTGTTTCAAAAGCTGGAAAAGGTTGGGCAACATTTTTCATAGAAGATTATCACAACAATTTTGAGTTTAGAATTTTTGGAGAAGAATATTTAAAGTTCAGACATTTTTTAGTTCCAAATTCATTTTTATTTGTAAAAACTATTGTTAAAGCTGGTTGGATGAATAAAAATACCGGAATCGTTGGTGAGCCAAGATTACAGTTTATTGATTTTAAATTATTGCATGATACAATGGATGATTTGTGCAAAAAAATCACCATTCAAATTCCAGCCAAAGAGGTCACCGAAAAGAGAGTGAAAAGCTTGAAGCATTTATTAGGAACAATTCCTGGAACACAAAGTCTTCACTTTACAATTTGGGATGAAAAAGAAAAAATAGAATTGAATTTACCGAGTAGAATTCCGAAAATAAAAATCACAAATGAATTCTTAGCACAACTTGAAAAAGAACAAATTGACTTTAAACTTAATTAATAATGAATTTTTATTATAACGGAAAAAAAACCATCTAAAGGTTATGATGTTGCAAGTGGCTGCCTACTAGTTATTGCATTTTTGGCAATTATCTTCTTGTTTACATCTCTTGACAGCTTAGGCGATTTAAAAGAATATGCTTTTCAACTTATAATAGCTATAGTAGTTTTTGCCAGTATCGTTTATCAGGTATTCAGAAAGAAAGGGAAGCTTCATACTAATAAAATCGAAATTGCTACTGATTATTTATTTATTAATAATCTTAAAGTTCCTACAAATAATATCACATTAGATATTTACACTGTAAATAATAATTTTAATCGATACCACTTTTGGGATTCAAAAGGAATATTTTCTATATTTTCTGTTGTAGAAGATGATTTACTCAATAGTTTTAAAAATTCATATCCAGAAAACACAAATACGTATGAAGAAATATCAAGTACTATGGATGGTTCATCAGTTTCAATTGGGAGTACTTCTGTACATTTAAATTATGATTTAGAAAGTGGAGCGTTTTCTAAACAGAAAATTGATGAACCTGTATCTAAAACAATTCCTGATTTTTTTATTTACGACCCTAATTATAAACAAGGAAAACCATTCCCTAAAAAATAACTAAATTATTTTTAATTAGACTTAAATAATCACATATATACTCTCTCTCTCAGTTACTTGCAGATTTCACCATTAATAAATTTAGTATATTTATGATTCTAAAAACCGAATACTATGAGCTCTACATTAAAGAATATACTTGCAATAATAACAGGCTTGGTTATAGGAAGTATTGTTAACATGGGGATTATCATGATTAGTAGCTCTGTTATTCCTCCGCCAAACGGAGCAGATGTTACAACTATGGAAGGCCTAAAAGAGGCCATGCATCTTTTTGAACCAAAACACTTTTTATTTCCATTTTTAGCACATGCCTTAGGAGCATTAGTTGGAGCAATTGTTGCAAGTAAAATTGCAGTAACCAAGAAAAAAACAATGGCTTTAGTTGTTGGATGTTTCTTTTTATTAGGCGGAATTATAAATGTTTTTTTATTGCCTGGCCCAATGTGGTTTAATGCAGTTGATGTGATTTTTGCTTATATTCCAATGGCTTTATTAGGTTATAAACTATCAAGTTCAAAATGATTCTTTTTTAATGAAAAAACTATTTTTATTCATCTTTGTTTTTTGTGTTAATTTTTGTGTTTTCTCACAACAAGACACAAAAATTTCTACGATTGATTTTGTTAAAATTTTAAACAACAACAAAAAGGAAATTGTTTATTACTATGAAAACAATTGGGAAGTTTTACGAAAAATGGCCATTAAAAAGAACTACATAGTTTCATATCAGTTCTTAGAAACCAAACCAACCAAAGAATCTCCGTTTAGTTTTATGTTGATTACAACTTATAAAAACAAAGCGCAATTCAACGAACGAGAAAAACATTTTGATGAATTGATAAAAGCAAAAGGAAAGCTTCAGTTATTAAATAACAAAAAGCCTGGAGAGTTTAGGAAAACTCTTTTTAGAAAAGAAATAAATCATAGAGAATAATTTAGCTTGTACTTTCTCTAAAAAGCGTTTCTAAATTTTGGTTATGCATATTTAATCCTAAAATTTTGAGTCCGTTTTCTTGAGCAAAATCAAAAACAACAGAACGCATATCGTTATTAGAATCAAAAGTTAAAAACCAGGTATTGTCGTAGTTGTTTTTATAAGAAGCTAATTTGGGTAGTTTTTTAATGAATTGTTCTTCGAGCTTATAATCAAAAGTAACTTCGATTACTTGGTTTTGATTAGAACGGATTTCTTTCAACAATTTATCTACAACAATTTTACCTTTTTTAATAATAATTACACGATCACAAACGGCTTCTACTTCTTGCATAATATGTGTAGAAAATAGCACCGTTTTATCTTTACCAACTTCTTTAATTAGTGCTCTAATTTCTACCAATTGATTTGGATCTAAACCCGTAGTTGGCTCATCTAAAATCAACACTTCTGGATTGTGTAATAAAGCAGCAGCTAAACCAACTCTTTGTTGATATCCTTTAGACAATTGTCCAATTTTCTTATGAACCTCTGGAGCTAAACCTACTTTTTTAATTATTTCTACTACATTTTCTTTTCCAACTTTATAAATTGAAGCTTGAAATTGTAAATATTCTTTTACATACATTTCTGCATATAATGGATTATTTTCCGGCAAATAACCAATGTTTTTTTTTGCTTCAATCGGATTTTCTAACACGTTAATTCCGTTTACTAAAACAACACCTTTAGTCGGATTTATATAACCCGTTAAGATTTTCATCATGGTAGATTTTCCTGCTCCATTTGGACCTAAAAAACCAACAATAGAACCTTTTTCAACTGAAAAACTAATTTCGTTTAACGCTTTTTGAGAATCGTATAATTTGGTTACTAAAGAAACTTCTATAGACATAAATTAAAGTGCTTATTTTTAAAGAACGAACAAAAAGTCCGTTTAGTTTAGAGAAAATTAATCAATTATAATTTTTTTAGAAATACGATTTTGTCCATTTTTAATTTTCAAAATGTACAATCCTTTAGCAACTGATTGATAATCTAAAGATTCATCAAACAACGTTCCGGAAACCTTAAATTGAGATTGAGAGATTTTTCTTCCTCTTATGTCAAATAATTCGATAAGTACTTCATCCGAAGAAAACACATCAAAATTAACAGTAATCAATCCTTTTGAAGGGTTTGGATATAAATTAAAATTCGCAAACAACTCATCACTCACAGAAGCAACCTGATCAATAGAGAAATTGATAGAATTTAAAGCATAAAAAATATTATCTGCTGCTTCAATTTTAATTCTTGCTTGCGATGTTATGATATTCGTTAATGTTACTTGTTCTGTTCCGTCATTTGGAGTATTTGATGCTAATACATTTGGGTATGTTATTCCTCCATCCGTAGAAAGTAAAATATTTACGTTTGCACAACTAATTGGTGACGCATTTGTATTAGCTACATTCCAAGTTATAGTTTGTGTAGAATTCCCATTTAACGTTGTTGAAGTAGTTTGAGATGTAACAATAAAAGGCCCAGAATTTCCATCTACAGTAATTTTTGTATCATCTCTATCGGTTGCTCCTCCATTTAAAACATTGTCTCTAACCGTTAATGAAAAATTCATCGTTCTAGCAACAGCAGGGACAACTTCCCAAGTTGAAGATGTATTCCCTGCTAAAACAGTTGCCAACGCGGGCATAAATCTATCTGGAGATGTAGAAGAAGGTAAAGTTCTAAACATTGGACCAACTGTATTAGTTGTGGCTGGTGGCATTGTTGCTGTTTGATTATCTATTTGTTCCCAATTGTATGTCAAATTATTTCCTGCATTTGCATCCGTTGCACTTCCTTTTAAAACAAAAGGGGTTGACTTCGGAATTGTAAAATCATTACCCGCATTTACAACTGGTGCTGAATTATTTGTTGCAGTTTGCACACCACAAGTTGCAGTTGTAGTTACAATATTCCACATTTCTGCAATACTTACTGAATGAAAATAAGCATCACTATTTGTTTGTACATTTGGCGTACAGATTCCTGCATAACCCATTATTGTTGAAGCACTTCCTGGCTCAACTGCTGTTGAATTATTTCTTTGACAATCGTTATTCTGTGTATGATTTGCTCCAAATTGATGCCCCATTTCATGCGCCACAAAATCAATATCATAAGTGTCATTTATAGGTGAAGCGGAACCTGTTACTCCCTCAGCTTTTTGCCCAGCAATACAAACTACACCTCCACCAGCTAATCCTGCTCCAGCACCACCACCAGTACTAAATGCATGACCAATATCATAATTTGCAGTTCCAATTGTTGCATCACAAAGTGCTTGAGTTTCATCAATTAAGGTATCAGCATCGTTATCTGTTAAATTATCTGTTGTTCCGTTTAAAAAAATGATGCTTTCGTTATTTGCAACCACTTTCATTGTAATTCCTAAATCTCTTTCAAAGATTCCATTTACACGAGTCATTGTTGTATTTATTGCTGACAACACTGCTGCTTTCTTAACCGCATCTGTTGCTCCTGCAGCAACATTCTGGTTGGTTAAATGAAACTGAGAATATTCTCCAGTTGTTACAATTGCTAATCTGTAGGTTCTTAATTTTCCATCATTTGCATTTGTAGCTTTATGAAATTTATTTTGACGAACTTTTGGTGAATTATCTTCAACCAAACATTCAAAATCAGATTTCACAACTTTATTTTTATAATATGCAATTGCTGTTTTTTTATCTTTTGTATAAGGATCAATTAAATACATCGGGTAATTCCCAGAAGTAATCATCGCATGAAAACCAACATTAGATTTACTAAAACGAACTCTTGCCGTTTTATCATCAACTCCTACTCCAACATACGATTTTATCGAAGGATATTTAGTAACTAATTCATCAGAAAAGACAGCAGCTTCTTTCACCAAAAAACGTTGAATTCCTTTTGGTGTTGGCAATTCAATTATTGTTTCTTGTTTTGCAGAAATTGATAATTTATTATGAACTAAATTTGTGTTTATATTAAATAATTCAAAAGTTAACGGTTGCGTTTCTCTATATTCAATTTCTTCTATTGAAATACTAGCATTAACATCTTGCTTGACCCAAATGCTTTGTGAATACATAGAAATAGAAGCAAAAAAGAAAAATAACAAGAGTAATTTATTTGAACTTTTCATCACTAAATTTTATCTATAATTAATAGGGTTAATTGTAAATATCACTAACAAATGTAATTAAATATTTATCTTTGCACTCTACAATTATGAACAAAAACATTCTACTTAAAAACTTAGGCGTTAAAGACTACAAGGAAACTTGGGATTATCAAACTGAATTATTGCAAGAAATTGTTGATCAAAAAATTAGCAACAGAAAAAAGAATGAATCTAAAGAAACTAAAAATCATTTTCTTTTTGTTGAGCATCCCCATGTTTATACCTTAGGAAAAAGTGGCGATTTAAATAATTTATTACTGAATGAAAATCAACTAAAAGAAAAGGGAGCAACTTTTTATAAAATAAACCGTGGTGGAGATATTACGTATCACGGACCTGGACAAATTGTTGGATATCCAATCTTAGATTTAGAAAACTTCTTTACAGACATTCATAAATACTTACGTTTATTAGAAGAAGTCATTATTTTAACGTTGGCCGATTACGGTTTAAAAGCTGAAAGGAGTGATGGAGAAACTGGAGTTTGGTTAGAGGTAGGAACGCCATTTGCTCGTAAAATTTGTGCAATGGGAATTCGCTCTTCTCGTTGGGTAACTATGCATGGTTTTGCATTAAACGTAAATGCAAATTTGGGTTATTTTGATCATATTATTCCATGTGGAATAAGGGGAAAAGCAGTTGCTTCTATGGAAGTTGAATTAGGTAAGAAAATTTCGCTAGAAGAAGTTCAAGAAAAAATTCTTAAACATTTTTCAGACTTATTTGAGATTGAATCCTTTATTTAGAAATTGCAAACGATTTAAAAAACGTAGTTGCTACATCTTTTTTATATTTATCTTTTTTAGCAAAAGACATTATTTGATATAAATACAATCCTTTAGAAAAAACTCTGTATTCTACCATCACATCATTATTTAAATTAAGTAATGCATAAATTCCATCTACTTTATTTAATTTAATTTTTTTCTGAGAAACAATTGTCCCTTTCAATCCATCTTTAAAATTTAAAACGGATGCATTCAACAAATCAGCTACTCTTTTTGGTTTATTTTGCTGTAAACTACTAGAAATTGCAAAAAGCATTTCTTTACTTCTATAAGCAGCTCTGTAAATTGTACTACTTTTATCTTTTCTAACATCTTCAGTAACTTCTCCATAAGAAATCATAGAAAATTTACCTAGTTCAGAAGTGTATGTTTGCCCTTTTTCTTGTGCCGTTAGATGCAAACTGAAAAACAACAAAACACTTGTTAAGAGTACTTTCTTCATGTCTATCGTAAAAATTGGTGTATGTGAATTTACTTATTTTTATCGAAAAAAACAAACTCAAGTTTAAGTTTCGAGTATTAAAAAAATTATTTTTCTTCGTTGAAAAACACTTTATAATACTTCATTTTCTTCTCTTCGTCGTAACCACGTTCTAAATATTCTGAAGCAGCATCTGGTGCATCAACATCTAATTTAATTTCGATATTGGTATCTAATTTTATGATGCTTTTAATCTTGCTTTTTTCTTTCTTTAAAACAACATCAGAAACTTCAAAATTATTACGAACTAAAACTTCGTTTAAAGTTTCGAAATGTTTTTTATAATCATCAAACATTTCTTTTTGTTTGTCCTCTTCAAACAACTCTTCTTTAAATGCATGATAATCTACAGATTCATTTTCCTTAAAATAATCTACCGTATTTGCTAAAAACTGACTTTGTTCTTGCTTTCCAAATTCTGGTTTTATCACTTCTTCAGAAAACTCTTTACACAGTTCTAAATAACTTTGTGTATGTTGATTTCTATCATCAGCATATTTGACAGATAAGAAGTTTTTAATCCAATATTGTGCATCATATTGATTATTATCAACACTCAAAACAACTGTTCCTTCAGCATCAGTTGTGTTTAAAATCAAACATCCTTTGTCAATTTTTTTGGTACTAATTCCCTGTTGAACAGCAACATCAAAACTATTTTCTTCTAAATAAGTTTGAAAGAAATCAATTTTATTTTCTACTTTAAAAACACCAATTGCTTCGGTTAAAACATCTTGATATTCAATTCCTTCTATATAAGCGATAATTACATCACCTTTTTTAATTTGTGCTGAATTAGACTGCTCGTACAAATGATTTACAATGTTTTTAGAATTCTCAATAAAAGTAGATTCATCTTTAAAAACATTGGTTGGATAATTATTCATTTCATTTAAACGAATATCTGCGTGATGACTAAATCGAAAACTTTGCGACAGATTCACAAACGGTTTCAACAAAAAAGGAACCATTAAATTGTAGCTTTCTTCATCGAATCGTATTAAATCTTCAGAAAAAGAGTTTTGTCCACTATTGTATTTATTCCCTACTTTATGAATGATACATTTGGTAATTTCTGCACGTGTTTTTTTAATCATCTTTTAAAAATTGAGTCGCTAAAATAGTCGAAGTTTTTAAAATGCAGCAGAAATTCTCTTGTTGATTATTAACAATTACAAGTCTAATTTAAATTGCTCAGGAAGTAAGCGAAATGTTTTTCTGTGAAAATCGGTAATTCCAAATTCTCGAATGGCATCTCTATGTTGTTTCGTTGGATATCCTTTATTTTGTTTCCAATTATACATCGGAAATTCTTGATGAATTTTCTCCATAAACTCATCTCTGTATGTTTTTGCTAACACAGAAGCTGCAGCAATACTTAAGTATTTTGCATCACCTTTTACAATGGTTTCATGCGGAATATTTTTATACGGTTTGAATTTATTTCCATCAACAATAATAAATCCTGGCTGAGGATTTAATTGTGCAATAGAACGTTGCATCGCTGTAATTGAAGCTTGTAGAACATTTATTTTGTCAACTTCTTTTTCATCCACAAAAGAAACACCATAAGCAACAGCGTTTTTTTCAATAAACGGTTTTAATTCTTTCCGCTGCTTTTCTGTTAACTGTTTAGAATCATTTAAAAAAGGGTGTTCAAAATCTCTAGGCAAAATAACTGCCGCAGCTACAACTGGACCAGACAAACAACCTCTTCCAGCTTCATCTGTTCCGGCTTCTAAAATTTCTTCGCTATAATTACTTTTTAACATCGACACAAATTAACAGTTTTAGAAGAAATTATTCACATTTATTTCCGTTTAAAAATTTTACCTTTGCGGTATCAATCATTTTCAATGAAAAAAAGGTTTTTTAGTTTCTTATTAATTGCGCTTTTTAGCGTGAATTCAATTCATTCTCAAATTAGTACTTCGGATGGAAGAAATCAATTAGATTCTACTTTTATCAATAAAAAGACAATGATTGTTAAGCTAAACGGAAAAACAAAGTACACTGATTATAAAATTATTTCGTTTAAAAAAGACACCACTTATATTGACACAACGCTGACAATCGCGAAAGAATACAAATATAATTTTTTACGAAAAGACAATTTTGAATTGCTTGCTTTTCACAACCAAGGACAACCTTTTAATAATTTAGCCTACGATTTCAGCAATCAGAATTCGTTTCCAATTATCGGAATGAATGCTAAACATTTTAATTACCTATCTAAAGAAGATGTTAATTATTACAAAGTTCCGACGCCTACTTCTGAGATCTTATACAGAACTGGCTTGCAACAAGGACAAGTTTTAGAAACTTTATTTACGTTGAATTTCTCTGAACGATTTAATGTTGGAATTCTCTATAAAGGTTTACGTTCTTTAGGAAATTACAGAAACTCATTGTCTTCTCAAGGAAATTTTAGAACCGTTTTTAGTTATCAAACTAAAAACAATCGCTATTCAATTAGAGGGCATATTGCTACGCAAGATATCACAAATCAAGAAAATGGTGGGTTAACGACAACATCTTTAGCTTTGTTTTTAGATGATGACCCTAATTTTTCTGATCGAGGAAGATTGGATGTGAATTTAGAAGGAACAGAAACTACCTTAGAAGGAAATCGCTTTTATGTTGAGCATGATTATAAATTGTTTTCTTCAAAAGATAGTATCAAAAATAACTTTACCAATTTAAAATTTGGGCATGTTTTTACACACGAAGTTAAAAGTTACGAGTTTACTGAAGCTTCTTTAAACACAGCATATTTTGGAAATGCAAATGTCACTGCTGGCTTCACAGATTTGGTTGAAAATAAATTCATCAACAATAAATTATTTTTAGAGTTTAATTCGAAATACATTTTAGGAACTTTCAGAATCAATAGTGGCTTAACCAATTATAACTACGGATATAATTCAGTTTTAAACTCAACCATAAATACAATTACAAACCCAGAAATTAAAGGTTCTGCGGTTTCGTTTGGTGGAAACTGGAATGCGAAAATCAAAAATTTTCAATTAAACACAGAAGCAAATTTAACTCCAGGCTCTAGTAATATTGCTGGTTCAAATTTATATAGCGAAGCGATTTTCAAAAAGGACAGTTTATTGACTTTCAAAGGAAGTATTTCTTTAAACTCTAAATCGCCAAACTTCAACACTGTTTTATATCAAAGTGCTTATAATGAATACAATTGGCAGAACGATAATTTCAAAAAAATAAACACCAGAAATATTGCTTTCGAAATGCAGTCAAAATGGATTAATGCTAGTGCAAGCTTTACAAACATTGAAAATTACACCTATTTTGATAACACTTCTAAACCGCAACAATCTGGAGAAAACGTTACCTATTTAAAAGTAAAAGCGAATAACGAATTCAAATTCGGGAAATTTGCATTAAACAACACCATATTATTTCAGCAAGTAAGTAGCGGGCAAAATGTATTTAGAGTTCCGAATTTAGTTACACGCAACACATTGTATTATGCTGATTTTTTCTTTGAAGGAAAGCCATTATTCTTACAAACCGGAATTACTTTTAAGTATTTCTCAAAGTACAAAGCAAATGCTTTTAATCCGTTGTTAAACGAATTTACAATTCAGAATACTACGGAAATTGGCTATCCTACTTTTGATCTTTTTATCAATGCACAAATAAGAAGAACACGTATTTATTTAAAAGCCGATAACTTGAGTTCACTGTTTTTAAAGAAAAATTATTTTTCTGCACCAAATTACCCTTATAGAGATTATGTAATTCGTTTTGGATTAGTTTGGAATTGGTTTATTTAGACATATTATGAAGCAACAATTAAGAGACAACTGGAAACTTTTTCTAATCGCAAGTTTAACATTGGGATTAGCACCTTTTAATCCTCCACATATTTGGGGTAAAATTCAATGGATTTTAGGAGGGAATGCTTTTTCTGGAGAAAACGCCATGCAATCTCAAGATTACTTTGATCTATTATTACACGGATTACCTTGGATTCTTTTGTTGATTTCTGCTATTTTAAATCTACTTTCAAAATTGGCAAAAACCGATTCGGAATAGAACTTTCTTTTCTATTAGTTTCGTAAAAGCCTTGACTTTCGTAAAAAGCAAGTGCATTTGGGTCTGCTAACAAAGTCATAGAATCACAATTTAATTCCATTCCTTTTTCAAAAGAATGATGCAATAATTGTTTTCCAATTTGTATCCCAATAAAATCTGGTAATACAAATAACATTTCTAATTCAATTGTTCTTTTTTTAGGTGGATTTAAAGCATAAAATCCAATCGCTTTTCCATCTTGAAGAAATTTATAAATCGTCATTTCTTCAATCATGTTAGAAGTGATTGTCAATTCTTTTCGCCACCTTTCGATTAACGCATCAGAATAACCCCAAAAAGCTTTAGATATCAAAGCAATATCTGTTAGAGTTTTTCCATCAGAAATATCCGCTGGAACAATCATTTTATTTCTTAACTAATTGTTTTATTTTGATATTAAATGCAGCGAACAACAATGTTGTAAATGGACTTAACCAGTTAAATATTGCGAAGAAAAAATAATCTGCGACACTAACACCTAAAACTCCAGATTGATAAGCTCCACAAGTATTCCAAGGAATTAAAACTGAAGTTACAGTTCCTGAATCCTCTAAAGTTCTACTTAAATTTTCTGGCGCTAAACCTTTATCTTCATATGCTTTTTTAAACATTTTTCCAGGAACAACAATCGCTAAATATTGATCAGAAGCGGTAACATTTAATGCTAAACAACTTGCAACAGTACTTGCAAACAATCCAAAAACAGAAGAAGCCATACTTAATAATGCTTTACTAATTCTTGCTAATGCACCAATTGCATCCATTACACCACCAAAAACCATGGCACAAATAATTAACCAAATAGTACCTAACATTCCGCTCATTCCTTTTGCAGTAAATAAATCGTTTAATTCTGCGCTAGAAGTTTCAACAGATGAATTTACTGTCATTGCATTCATAACTCCTTTATATGCAGAATCAAATGTTAAAGAATCTGCTCCAGCAACTTTTGCAACAATATCTGGTTGTGCAATAATTGCGACAACTCCTGCTAACAAGGTTCCAACTAAAAGCGCAACTAAAGGTTGTGTTTTTCTAACAATCATAAAAATTACAACTACAGGTACAAGAAATAACCAAGGAGAAATATTAAAAGCTCCATCAATTGCAGCTAATTGACCTGTAATGTCTGGTGCACCAGTTGTATCGATTGATAATCCTATAATTATAAAAGCTACCAACGTTACTAAAATTGTTGGTATTGTTGTAATTGACATGTATTTTATATGGTCAAATAATTCACCACCAGCCATTGTTGGTGCTAAGTTTGTTGTATCAGAAAGCGGTGACATTTTATCACCAAAATAAGCTCCAGACAAAACAGCTCCAGCTGTCATTCCTGCAGAAATACCTAGTGTATTTCCAATTCCGACTAAAGCGATTCCAACGGTTGCAGAAGTAGTCCAAGAACTTCCGGTTGCTATCGAAATAATTGCACAAATAATTACAGATGCTGCTAAAAATATTGTCGGATTTAACATTTGTAATCCGTAGTAAATCATTGACGGAATAACTCCGCTTATCAACCAAGTTCCTGCCAAAGCACCAACCATTAATAGAATTAATAAAGCGCCCGTTGTAGATTTTACATTCTCAGCAACTTCTTCCATCATTTGTTTGTAAGAAACCTTATTTCTAAATCCCACAATTGCCGCAACTGCTGCTCCCATCAACAATATAAATTGATTAGATCCACTCAAAGCATCATCACCAAAAACAAAAAACACATTGTAAAACAACATTCCAACTAAAGCAAAAACAGGAATTAGTGCTTCCCAAATGTTTAGTTCTTTATTTTCAATAATATTTTCGTCTTGTGGTTCTCTTGGTTTGATATCTTGGCTTTCCATTTATGTAAAAATTTTGATGTGTAATGTTACGATTTTAGAAGATGTTATGCAAATCAATTTCGTTTACTACATTTGCGCCTATGGATTCATTAACTCAGATAGTTTTAGGCGCCGCTTGTGGCGAAATTGCACTCGGAAAAAAGATCGGAAACAAAGCTTTACTTTTTGGGGCAATTGGCGGGACGATTCCTGATTTAGATGTTTTTATTGGAAATATTTTTTATTCGAATAGCATTGATGTAATGACTTTTCATAGAGGATTTATGCATTCATTAGCTTTTGCTTTTCTTGGTGCTTTTATCTTCGGATATTTATTTTTTAAGCTTTATAATTCTGGAAAAAGATTAGATACAACTACTAAAAAAGATTGGACTTGGTTGTTCTTTTTATCCATTTTTACACATCCAATTTTAGATTGTTTTACGCCTTACGGAACGCAATTATTTTTACCTTTCACAGAGTACCGAGTTTCTTTTAACAATATTTCTGTTGCAGATCCTGCGTACACATTGCCTTTTTTAATTTGTATGATTATTGTGATGTTCTTTAAAAGAGCAAATCCAAAACGTTTAAAGTTTACAAAAGCAGGAGTTTACCTGAGTTCTGTTTATCTACTTTTTACAATCGGAAATAAGATTTACATCAATTCGGTTTTTAAAAATTCTTTTGAAAAAGCAAACATTTCTTACGAACGATTTAGAGCGCAACCGACAATTCTAAACAATTTTTTATGGTACGGAATTGCAGAAACCAAATCTGATTATAAACTTGCTTTCTACTCAATTTTAGA
This sequence comes from Polaribacter sp., assembly GCA_029250685.1. Taxonomy (GTDB): domain Bacteria; phylum Bacteroidota; class Bacteroidia; order Flavobacteriales; family Flavobacteriaceae; genus Polaribacter. The sequence continues at coordinate 8,750 of JAQXEU010000045.1, read as the reverse complement.
TTCAAAAAGCACTACAAATACATTTATTACAATTCCTAAAGACACAACCATTTTAGATTCTAAAAATACTGATTTGAAAAGGTTGACTTGGTTTAGCGATGAATATTATTTAATAGAAGAGAATAAAAACACTGATGATATTATTTACAACGATTTGCGTTATGTAATGATTTCAAATGATTCTGTAAACTCTGTTATGAATTTTAAAATTGAAAAAAATGGGCCTCGCTTAGAAACGAAACCCAATAGAAATTTTAATCCATCAAGTGATTTTTTTAGTGCTTTCTGGTCCCGAATAAAAGGAATTTAATTTATAAAACACCAACTTGCTTCATACACGCATTCATTATTTGATAGGTTCTTTCAATATCATCATCTAATCCAATAGAAAAACGAATTAATCCGTCAGATAAACCCATTTCTTTTTGTTCATCTTCTGGGATTTCTGATGAAGTTGAAGTTCCTGGCGCAGAAAATAATGTTTTGTAAAAACCTAAACTTACCGCTAAATAACCCAAGTTTTTTTCTTGCATTAATTCCATCAAAGCATTAGCTTTATCTAAAGAACCAGCATCAATCGTTAACATTCCTCCAAAACCATATTCTACATTCATCATCGATTTAAAAACCTCATGAGAAGGATGCGATTTTAATCCTGGGTACACCGTTTTCAACCCATCAGCTTCAAATTTATCAGCCAAAAAAGCAGCATTTTTACTGTGCTGTTTCATTCTAATATGCAACGTTCTCATGTTCTTTAAAATTGATGAAGAACGTAAAGAATCCATCGAAGATCCTAATAACATACTTGCGCCATCAATCACACTTTTTTGAGAATTGATAAAATCAGCAGAAGCACAAACAACGCCACCCATTGTATCTGAAGAACCATTGATGAATTTTGTTAAACTGTGAATTACAATATCTGCGCCTAATTGTGCTGGTGAAATTGATAACGGAGAAAATGTATTATCAATAACTAACTGTAGATTATATTTTTTTGCCAACGCCGATAAACCTTTAATATCTGCAACTTCTAATAACGGATTACTTACAGATTCGCAATAAATCATTTTTGTGTTTTCGTTAATTGCTGTTTCTACAATGTCTAATTTTGTAATATCAACAAATGACGTTTCAATGTTCATTCTTGGTGTGAAGTTCTTCAAAAATGCATACGTTCCGCCATAAATAGTTCTGCTCGAAACAATATGATCTCCAGCTCCACAAATTTGTAAAATTGTTGGCGTAATTGCTCCCATTCCAGAACCTGCAACATTTGCTGTTTCTGTTCCTTCCATTGCTGCCAACGCTTCACCTAAATACAAGTTACTTGGTGATGAATGACGAGAATATAAATAACAACCATCAGTATTTCCTTCAAAAGTATCGAACATGGTTTTTGCCGATAAAAAGGTATAAGTTGATGAATCTGATATTGATGGATTTACACCTCCGAACTCTCCGAAATATTGTAAATCTTGAATATTATTTGCTGGTTTAAATTTCATAATCACTTGTTTTTGTTCTACAAAATAACAAACAATTAGATAATAAATCAATCAAAATTAAATTATATAGTTTTTTTTTCTAAATTTGATTTATTATTTAGTTTTAAAAACTAATACTGGTTAAAATTATTTAGTTTTATAGAAATTCTTTCAGATGCAATTAGATATAATCGATAAAAAACTCATCAATTTATTACAGGAGAATAGCAAACAAACCACGAAACAACTTTCGTTACAGCTTAATTTATCTGTAACTGCTATTTATGAGCGCATTAAAAAGCTTGAAAAAGATAAAGTAATCAAATCTTATGTTGCAATCATAAATAAAAAGAAAATAGATAAATCTTTTTTAGTTTTTTGTCACATTAAACTGATTCAACATACCAAAGAATATGTTAGTAATTTTGAATCAGAAGTTTTAAAATTACCTGAGGTTTCAGAATGCTTTCATGTAAGTGGAGATTACGATTACATCCTTAAAATTTATGTAAAAGACATGGAATCGTACAGAAATTTTATGATCTCTAAATTAACAGCTATTAAACATATTGGAAGTACGCACAGTATTTTCACCATTGGAGAAGTGAAAAATGCAACTGCAATTAATCTATAAATAAAAACCCAAAACTTTCGTTTTAGGTTTTTGAATTCCTTTAATTGGGTGATTTTATTTCGATGCTTTTACCTCAAAAGACATTTCAACTAAATCGTTAACAAACTTATCTTTTAAGTTATCAAAAAACTTTTTTGACTTATACTTTACATTAAAATCTGCTCTATCAATATTAAATTTATCACTTTTAAAAATATAACTTCCATCAATCTCAGAAAGCATAGCAGGAATTGTAATACTTTTAGTTACATCTTTAATATTTAAGTTTCCTGTAACTGATAATTTACCAGCACTTTCTTCAACCTTAGTAATTACAAATTTAGCTGTTGGGTACGCAGCAACTTCAAAAAAATCTGCAGACTTTAGAACTCCATTAATAATTTTTACAGAACCTGATTTAAATTTTATAATTCCTCTATGATTTCTAAAAGAATTTGAACCTTCCCTAAAAACATATGAAGATTTTAAATCAATTGCATCTTGATCAACTTTCTCTTCAATAAAAGAAAATGAAACAATAGCGATAAAGATTAATATAATTCTTTTCATTTTATTCTTTTAAGCAACTAAACAAATATATACAAAAAGCTGTTTACAAAGCGATTACAGCATTGAATTTAATTTTTTGTATCAAAAAGAATTGTTACTGGACCATCATTAAGCAATTCAACTTTCATATCTGCTCCAAACTCACCTGTTTGAACCTCTTTACTGATTTCGGATTCAAACTGCCTCACAAATGCTTCATACATTGGAATTGCGATCTCTGGTTTTGCTGCTTTTATATAACTTGGTCTGTTCCCTTTTTTTGTGCTTGCTTGCAATGTAAATTGACTAACGACAATTGCTTCTCCATCTACATTAATTAAAGAATTGTTCATTACATTATTTTCGTCGTTAAAAATTCTAAGGTTTGCAATTTTTTTTGCCAACCAATTAATATCTTCTTGAGTATCATTTTCAGCAACACCTAATAAAATTAATAACCCTTTTTTTATATCAGCAATTCGAACACCTTCAACTGTTACACTTGCATGTTTAACTCTTTGAATTACTGCTTTCATATTAATCTTCTTCGTTTTCCCAGAAATCGGTTCTATAATTTTCTTCTTCTCCAGCGATTATTTGCAAATAACTTTTATAACGAGAAAATGAAATTTCTTCTGCTTCAACCGCATCTTTTACCGCACATTTTGGTTCTTCAACATGTAAACAATTATTGAATTTACAATCGTTTTTAATGGCTAAAAATTCAGGAAAATAATCATCAACTTCATCTTTTCCCATATCGACAACTCCAAAACCTTTTATTCCTGGTGTGTCAATTATTGAAGCATTAAAACTTAAATCGAACATTTCTGCAAAAGTTGTTGTGTGTTGACCTTGTTTGTGTTGATTTGAAATTTCTTTCGTTTTTAATTCTAATATTGGTTCAATTGCATTTACTAATGTAGATTTTCCAACTCCAGAATGTCCAACAAACATACTTGTTTTACCAAGCATCATTTCTTTAACAACATTCACATTTTTATTTTCTGTTGCAGAAACCTCAAGACAAGTGTACCCTATTTTTTCGTAAATATCTTTCAAGTACATCACTTCTGCACGCTGTTCCAATTGATAAGAATCAATTTTATTAAACACTAAAATTGTTGGGATAGAATATGCTTCTGCTGTCACTAAAAACCGATCTATAAAAGTGGTAAATGTTGGTGGATTATCAATTGTAATTAATAGAAAAACTAAATCTATATTCGCAGCAATGATATGTGTTTGCTTTGATAAGTTTACAGATTTACGAATGATGTAATTTGTGCGTTCATGAATTGTATTGATAACACCAGTTTCAGTATTATTATTCGATTCTATTTCAAAATCCACAACATCACCAACAGCTATCGGATTGGTGCTTTTAATTCCTTGAATTCTAAATTTCCCTTTCATTCTACATTCATAAAATGATCCGTCTTTAGTTTTCACTAAATACCAACTTCCAGTAGATTTATATACAATTCCTGTCATTATTACAAAGATGCAGATTTTTAACTAATTACGAATTTTTTATAATTTTTTCTTGATGATTGATACTTTCTTGGTGAATTGCTTTAAACATTTTCAATACAAACTCTTCACTCAATCCTTTACTTTCTCCTTCTAAAATCATATTTCCAAGAATTTCATTCCAACGTCTAGATTGTAAAACGGCAACATTCTTCTCCTTTTTCAATGCACCAATTTTATCAGCAACTTTCATTCTTTTACCCATCATTTCAATCAATTGCGCATCAACGACATTAATTTGAGCACGTAAATTGTTTAACGATTCTCGATACCCAGAATCTGTTTCAGTTTCTTTTCTGATTTTTAAATCTTCCATCATTTGTATTAATGAAGTTGGAGTTACTTGTTGTGCGACATCAGACCAAGCATTTTCTGGATCGAAATGCGACTCAATCATTAAACCATCAAAATTTAAATCTAACGCCGTTTGAGAAACATCAAAAACCATGTCTCTATTTCCTGTAATATGAGATGGATCACAGATTAAAGGCAAATCAGGAAACCTATTTTGAAACTCAATTGCCAATTGCCATTCTGGAATATTTCTATACTTCGATTTTTCATATGTAGAAAACCCTCTATGAATTGCTCCTAAATTTTTAATTCCTGCTTTGTACAATCTTTCAATTCCACCTAACCACAAAGCTAAATCTGGATTTACAGGATTCTTTACTAACACAATTTTATCAGTACCTTCTAATGCATCTGCAATTTCTTGCATAATAAATGGCGAAACTGTAGAACGTGCTCCAATCCATAGTAAATCTACATCGTGCTCTAAAGCTAACTTTACGTGTGCTGCATTTGCAACTTCAGTACAGGTTTTCATTCCTGTTTCTGCTTTTACTTTTTGCAACCATTTTAAACCAATTGCTCCAACACCTTCAAACATCCCAGGTCTTGTTCTTGGCTTCCAAATTCCTGCTCTAAAATAATTTACATCAGAATCTTTTAATTCGTGTGCAATTTTCAAAACTTGCTCTTCAGTTTCTGCACTACAAGGCCCTCCAATCACTAAAGGATGTGCCAATTCCATTTCATTCAACCAAGTTCTTAACGCTCTCGTATTCTCCATTTCTCTTTTCTTTTTGACTATTATTTTATGCCGTATAATATTTGTTTGATATGATTTACACTTTCCATCTCTTTATAAATTTCAGTGAAATCGTTTTGTAGCATCAATTTTTTAAATTGCTGCAAGTTATTTATATATTCTTCTAATGTCTCAATTACATTCGTTTTATTTTGCTCAAAAATCGGTGTCCACATTGCTGGCGAACTTTTTGCCAAACGCACTGTTGATGCAAATCCAGAACCTGCCATGTCAAAAATATCACGTTCATTCTTCTCCTTATTAATCACCGTTTTCCCTAACATAAAAGAACTAATATGTGACAAATGCGAAACATATGCAATGTGTTTGTCGTGCGATGTTGCATCCATGTAACGAATTCGCATTCCTAATTTTGAAAAAATTTCTAACGCTTTTTCTTGTAATTTAAAAGCTGTTTTTTCTACTTCACAAATGATATTTGTTTTTTGATTAAACAAACCTAAATGCGCAGCTGTTGGACCAGAATATTCTGTTCCTGCAATTGGATGCGTTGCTAAATAATTTCTTCTTTTTGGGTGGTTTTCTAATATTTTACAAATTTGTTCTTTTGTAGAGCCTACATCAATCAACAAGCAGTTGTCTTTGATTTCTTGTAACATTTTCGGAATTACTTCTAATTGAATGTCAACTGGAATCGAAACAATAACAATATCTGCATCAGCTAAAGAATCTAAACTCGATTTTTCATCAATTATACCTAATTCTAGGGCTTTTTCTATATGATTTTGATTCTTATCTATTCCGTAAATTATTGCTTCTGGATAATGAGATTTAATATCCAACACCATACTTCCACCAATTAATCCAACTCCAATTACAAATACTTTCATCCTAAACTCTATTAATCGCTTCTTTAATTATTTCTTTTGGAACACATAATGAAAAACGAATAAAACCTTCTCCGTTTGACCCAAAAACGGTTCCTGGAGCAACAAAAACATCTTTCTTATATAATATTTCATCAGTAAATTCTTCGGATGTTTTTCCTTGAGGAATTTTTGCCCAAACAAATAACCCAGCTGAATTTTTATTGTAGGTGCATTTTAATTTATTTGCCAATTCAAACACCAACCCCCTTCTTTCTTGGTATTCTTTATTTTGAATTTGAAACCAATTTTCTGATAAATGTAATGCTTCGATAGCTCCTTTTTGAATTCCATAAAACATTCCAGAGTCCATATTGCTTTTCACTTTTAAAATCTGATTTATAAAATTCGAATTCCCTAAAACCATTCCAACTCTCCAACCTGCCATGTTAAAAGTTTTACTTAATGAATTCAACTCTAATGCGATTTCTTTTGCTCCATCAACCTGTAAAATACTTATTGGAGTATTGTTTAGAATAAAACTATACGGATTGTCATTTACAATTAATATTTGATGCTTTTTCCCGAAAGTAATCAACTTTATAAAGGTTTCTTTCATCGCATTTGTTCCTGTTGGCATGTGCGGATAATTTACCCACATAATTTTTACTTTTGACAAATCTAATTTTTCTAATTCATCAAAATCGGGTTGCCAATTCGTTGCTTCATCCAAATTATAAAAAACAGGTTTTGCTCCTACTAATTTAGTTACAGAACTATAGGTTGGGTAACCTGGATTCGGAATTAAAACTTCATCGCCTTCATTTAAAAAAGCCAAAGAGATATGCATTACACCTTCTTTACTTCCCATTAAAGGCAGTACTTCGTTTTCTGAAATTACCGTAACGCCAAACTTATTTTTATAGAAACTTGAAATTGCATTTCGCAATTCTGGCAAACCTTGATAACTTTGATATTTATGTGCCGTAATATCATTAAAACTTTGTTGAATTGCTTCAATTACTTTTGTTGGAGGTTGCAAATCTGGACTTCCAATTCCTATATTGATAATTGGTCTTCCTGAAGCTGCTAATTCTCTAACCTCTCTTAATTTAGTTGAAAAATAGTATTCTTCTACGGTATCTAATCTTTTTGCTCCTTCAATCATTTTCTTCCATTTTTATAAGCTCCTAAAACTTTAAATTCTTCTGCCATTATTTCTATAATTGAAATTGCCTTTTTGTAATTTTTATAAACATCGAAGGTTACATCTACAAAGAATGAGTATTTCCATGGAGATTCTATTACTGGTAACGATTGAATTTTAGTTAGGTTCATTTTACAATCACTCAACACATTTAAAATCGCAGCCAAACTACCTCTTTTATGATCTAATTGAAATTTTAAAGAAGCTTTATTGACCTCTTCCTTCCCTTTATTTGGTTCTTCTGTTTGTACAATTACAAAACGAGTTACATTGTCTTTTATGGTTTGAATTTCGTCTTCCAGCACTACCAATCCAAAAATTTCTGCTGCTAGTTTAGGCGCAATTGCAGCAACTCCTTTTAATTGATTTTCAGCAATTCGTTTTGCTACTTCTGCTGTATCAACATCTTCTACCAATTTAATATGAGGGTGCTTTTTAAAGAACTCTTTACATTGCAATAACGCCATTGGGTGCGAACACACTTCTTTAATATCTTCAATTTTTTGCCCTTTCAACGCCATTAAATGATGATGAATGTTTAAATATTTTTCTCCACAAATATGAAGCTCATTCGAATCAATTAAAGCGTAGTTCGGAATGATAGAACCTGCAATTGTATTTTCTAACGCCATAATTCCTTTTGCTGCTTTTTTATTCAATAAAGCAGCAACCAAAACATCAAAAGACATGCATTCTTTTAAGTTTATCGTCTCACCATAAAAGTCTTTTGCAACTTTATGATGATTAGAACCTTCGGCTCCTTGTATGGCAATTGTGTTTTTCATTTTAAGCATAAAAAAAAGTCTCGAAATTCGAGACTTTATGATATATTATTTGTGTTAACAATATTAAACAAAGTCTCAACTCTTATTGATAAAATAAAAGTAAAAATAGAAACCTTGCCAAACGTTTTGTAACATCATTGTTGTTTTTGGTTGTATGAGACAAATCTAAAAATTAAATCAGTATAAACAAACTTTATAATAAAAAATTGCAATTATTATTAATTATATTTGAAATGGAATGACTTCCAATACTTAAAAAATAAATATATGATCTTCTTTAAAACCATTATTGCCTATTTTCAAGACAAACAATACAGAGATTTATTACTTACAACAATAATTATTATCGGCTTTGGAAGTACTATTTATCATTATTTAGAAGGATGGAGTTGGGTTGATTCAATTTACTTTTCAGTCATAACATTAACTACAATTGGATTTGGAGATTTTGCACCATCAACAGCTGAAGGGAAAATATTTACGATATTTTACATTGTAATTGGTATTGGAGTTATTTTAAGCTTTGTCAATACGGTATACAACCATTACAATACAACTAAAAAGAAGAAAAAAAAGAAATAATTTTTTAGAGAATACACAAACAAAAAAAGCTTCTCAAAATTGAGAAGCTTTTAGCGGTCTGGACGGGACTC
>JAQXEU010000024.1 GCA_029250685.1 Polaribacter sp. | reverse complement strand
ACATCCCAATGATTCGAATCATTATCTGGAGATAAAAGTTCTGCGGCTCCCGAAATAAAATCAGCAACTACGGCATCAATAGGAATCCCCTTTCCAGCAATCATAATACCAGTTTGTCCACTAGCTCTAAAATCGACATTCATACCTATGGCCCGCATATCTTTTTCTAATGCCAAGGCGGTATATTTTTTTCCTAACCCACAATCTGTTCCTACAGTAAGAAGTCTTTTTCCTGAACGTTTTTTTCCGCTGGCTACTGGTAAATTTTCTGGCGGAATACGTATATCTACTAAACGTGCTCCAGATTTTTCAGAGGCTTTTTTAAATCTTGGAATACTATTTAAACGTACATGTACACCTCCAACAATATCAATGCCAGCTAACAATGCTTCCTCTAAGGTTTCTAACCATGCATCTGGGATACCTCCACCAATGGCAGCAGTACCAATAATTAATGAACCTACTTTTGCGTCGACAGCTTCTTTTATAGTCATTGAAAGTAAGCCTAAATCAACTGTACCACCTTTAAGACTCATTTGACCTTTACAAAGTGAACGACGCCACTCTACAATACCAAAACCAGTTTTTGCATAACCATCATTAGTTTCATTTCCTGTAAAAATTAAATAAGGCGCTTTAAGTTCAATTGATTTCATTTGTTGAATAATTAAATTTAGTTAATAGTATTAAATCTTAATGGTTATTTTATTCTCTAATTCACTTTCTTTAAATGCTGCCCCATGACCAATATCATCAGGTATATTTAAAAGTCCGCCTATATTATCATCATAGCTCATACCTCCAATAACAGGATCAGTTTCAAAATGATAGCAAGAATCTAAATCAATAAAATGGATGTTAGGTTTAGCCATTGCAAAATGTGCAGCAGCAGATAAAGCCAATCTACTTTCTCCAAAACAACCAATCATACATTTCATTCTTGCTGATTCGGCAATTGCATTAATTTTTAGTCCTGTGTGAATACCGCCTGATTTACCCAGTTTGATGTTGAGATAGTCTGCTGCTCCAGCTTTTACCAGCTTTAAAGCATCATGATGGTTAAAAACACTCTCATCAGCACAGATGGGCAGATCTACATGGTTTCTTAGTCGTGCTAATCCATCATAATCCCACACAGCAAGAGGCTGTTCAGAATAGTCCAAGTCTAGATCTTTCATGCCCTTGATATTCGCCAATGCTGTTGGATAATCCCATCCTTGATTGCTATCTATTTTAAGATAGACACCTGAGCCCACAAGTTCTCTAACTGCTTTTACATGAGCAATGTCTTGCAAACCAGATCGTCCAACTTTTAACTTTATGGCATCAAAACCGGCATTTAACATATCTTGAGCTTGCGCTACAGTTTCTTCTACAGTATCTTTAAGACCGATGGTTATATCTGTTCTGAGTTGTCTTCGTTCTCCACCAAGAAATTGATACAAAGGCATATTTGCTGCTTTGGCAGCAATATCATAAAGAGCCATATCATAAGCCGAGCGAACGGAAGAATCACCAACGGTAACACTGTTTATTTCTTTCATTCTAGATTCTATAGCTAAAGCATTTTTACCTAGAATTATTCTTGCCATTGCTTGAGCAATAGTATAATTGCTTTCTTGAGTATCACCAGTAATCATTGCACATGGACTCGCTTCCCCCCAGCCAATTAGACCTTTGTCGGTTGTAATTTTTATGGCCACATTTTCAGCCTTATCTATTGCACCCAAAGGTGTGTTAATCGGTATTTTTATACCAACATTTAATTTATAGATATCTACTTTTTCTATGTTCATTGTAATGTGTCTTGAGATATTACGAATATAAGATTTTTCCCTTTTGATTCATAAAACAGTTATTTCAAAAATGAATACGTATCGATAACCGTTATTAGTTTTTTGGCCTCAGTGTTATATTTTATTAAACGAGATAAATAATTTCTAATTGCAGAAGATTGAAAACTTGCTACTTTTTTTCGATACACTTCACTTTCTGAAAAATAAATATAAGCGTCTTTATTATATCTATGTTTCAGCCAATCTATATACTATGAGTATTGCTCAAAAAACTTGATGTTTTCTTGAGTTTTTCTTATAAGTGTTGTTGCATTTCTTGAAAGTGGTGGTTCATTTTTAAGATAGAAATCTATAATTCTAGATGAAAGTGTATCCTGTTTTAAACTATTTAGCCGCCTAGTCACCTTGATTAAATCATATCCTTTGTTTTGAATCCTATGAGAAAATGTACCTGCAATGTCTCCAAAATAAATATCTACAATACTATCCTCTTTTTTAGTTGGGAATTCTATATTAATCTTTGGAAATTGTTTTTGTAGTACTTTTTCTAACCGAATATTTCTTTGCTCCCAATGATCTATTACCAATCCAAGATTAAGAGTGTCTTTTATTAAATCTGATCTTACTTGTTTGTAAATTGTCTCTTGGTTAGATATAAGTAATCGTTGTTCATTCCAATTATTAATACTCAAAGCAATCAATATTCCTATAACTACAAGCGCAATTTCTCCAATAGCATATTTAAAATACTTTGCTGTTTTGCCTGCCTGTCCGGCAGGCAGGTTTTCCATAAGTAGGTTTTGCCTAATTTTTCGAAAGAATTTTATCATTGGTTAATGGTTGGTATTTATGTATTAAATCAGTTCTAAATATAGACAATTTATTAATTGTATTAACCACCTAGCCAACCATCTCTATCTAAACTTCTGTATTGTATTGCTTCTGCTATATGCGTTGGAGAAATGTTTTTAGAGGCATCCAAATCTCCAATCGTCCTTGCCACCTTTAAAATTCGATCATAGGCTCTAGCAGAGAGATTGAGTTTTTCCATGGCGGTTTTTAATAACGACATGCTTTCGCTTGAAAGTTTACAATATTTTCTGATTTGTTTTACATTCATTTGTGCATTGTAATGCACGTTCTCTAATTCAGTAAAACGTTCAGATTGAATTTCTCTTGCCGCAGTAACTCGTTTTCTAATTTCAACAGAGGATTCTCCTTTGCGTTCTTCAGTCAGTTTTTCAAACGGAACAGGAGTTACTTCAATATGAATATCAATTCTGTCTAATAAAGGTCCAGAAATCTTGCCTAAATAACGTTGCATTTCTTGAGGAGAAGAAGTTAACGGGGAATTTGGATCGTTAAAATATCCAGACGGACTCGGATTCATACTTGCCACCAACATAAAACTACACGGATATGTTACTGTAAATTTTGCTCTAGAAATAGTTACGTCTCTGTCTTCTAAAGGTTGTCGCATTACTTCTAAAACGGTTCGTTTAAACTCGGGTAATTCGTCCAAGAATAAAACACCATTATGAGAAAGTGATATTTCTCCAGGTTGCGGATATTGTCCACCACCAAACAAAGCAACATCTGAAATTGTGTGATGTGGACTTCTAAATGGTCGTTGAGTTAACAATCCGTTATTTTTAGTTTTCCCAACAACCGAATGAATTTTGGTGGTTTCTAAGGCTTCGTTTAACGTCATGGGAGGCAGAATAGAAGGCAGTCGTTTTGCTAACATGGTTTTTCCAGAGCCTGGCGGACCAATGAGAATAATATTATGTCCACCAGCAGCAGCAATTTCCATACAACGTTTAATCGATTCTTGTCCTTTTACATCCGAAAAATCAAATTCAGGAAAATCAATATTTTTATAAAACTCAGCACGTGTATCAATAATTGTTGGTTTTAATTTTTTCTCACCATTAAAATGATTGATGACTTCTAAAATATTATCAACTCCAAAAACCTCTAAATGATCTACAATTGCAGCTTCTTTTGCGTTTTCTTTTGGCAAAATAAAATGTTTGAACCCTTCCTCGCGGGCTTTTATCGCAATTGGCAAAGCGCCTTTTATAGGTTGTAAACTTCCATCTAAAGAAAGTTCTCCCATAATAATATATTCATCAATTTGTTCTGATTTAATTTGTTTGGATGCGGCTAAAATTCCCGTTGCTAAGGTTAAATCGTACGCCGCGCCTTCTTTTCTAATATCTGCTGGCGCCATATTAATAATAATCTTTTTCCCAGGAAGTTTGTAATTGTTGTTATTCAAGGCAGCGGAAATCCGATAGGAACTTTCACGAACAGCGTTGTCTGGCAAACCCACCAAATGATACCCAATTCCTTTATCAATATTTACTTCAACAGTAATTGTGGTAGCTTCTATGCCGAAGACGGCGCTACCATAAACTTTAACTAGCATTTTTTTCTTTTAAAGATAAAGAAAAAAAATCAACTTCTAGTTTTACTTAAACTGATGTTAAAAAAAGCTTGATATGAAAGTAAGCATCCTACATTTGCGCCTTAATTGCTGTAGTTGTTGCTATTGGCAAATGTTAAAGAAATATTAAAATAAAAATTGCTATTAAACCTTTGTATTAATACTGAGTCTTAGCTGAAGCTATTCAAAATAGCTTGTTAATTAAATCAAACAAAATAAAAAATGATTAAATCAATTACAACTAAACTAATAATGGTAATGTTATTATTAGTTTCAACAAGTACAATTGCGCAAAGCATTTCTGGTAGAGTAATAGATGAAGAAAAAAACCCTTTAGAGTTTGCTTCTATTGCGGTGTTAAATGCAGCAGATTCTACTTTAGTTAGTTATACAAGTACTGATATTAAAGGGAATTTTAAGGTAAAAGAGATTTCTGTAGGAAAAAGAATTTTTCAAATTAATTTATTAGGATATCAAGTATATCAAAAGACAATTGATTTTAAAGGGAAGTCTTTAGATTACGGAACGATCACTTTAAAAGAAGCAGATAATACTTTAGATGAAGTAAACATTACTGCTGTAATTCCTATTACGATTAAAAAAGATACAATGGCATTTAATGCAAAAGCATTTAAAGTTAGAGTTGATGATACAGTAGAGGATTTACTAAAAAAATTACCAGGTGTAGAAGTTGATGCAGACGGAAAAGTAAAAGCACAAGGAGAAGATGTTTCTAAAGTGTATGTAGATGGAAAAGAGTTTTTTAGTGGCGATCCTTCTGTAGCTTTAAAGAATTTATCTGCAGATGCAATTAAAAAAATTGAATTAATTGATGAAAAAAGCGATAAAGCAAGAGTAACAGGAGTTAATGATTCTAATCGTTCTAAGGTAATTAATTTGACTTTAAAAGATGATAGAAAAGTAAGTGCCTTTGGTAAATTTCAAGGGGGTTACGGTTCTGATGATCGTTATTTAACAAGTTTAAATTACAATCGTTTTTCTCCAAAAATGCAAGTTTCTATTATTGGTAGAGCAAATAATGTAAATAGTTCTGGTTCTGATATTTCTCAAATCATGTCTTTCGGTGGTGGAAGAGGCGGTTTTGGTGTTTCTAGAGGTGGAAGTGGAGGTGCTTCTTCTGGATTTATTACTACTGGTATTGGAGGTTTTAACTTAGGTTATGAACTAAAAAAGAAACAAAACTTAAATGCAGATTACTTTTACAATTACACAAATTCTGAATCTGGAAATGTGTTCTCTAAAAGAACTGAGTTTGTAGGTGGTCAACAATTATATTCAGAAAGAAAATCTACAAGTAATAGCGAAACAAAATCTAACAAAGCAAACTTTAGTTTTATAGATCGATCTAACGATTTAAGAACAGTTACACTAAGAGGTAGAATAAATTCAAGTAATACTACAGGAAATAGTGTAAATACACTTGATGCTTTTGCTCCAGATAGTAAAACTATAAAAGAAGTTCTAAACACAGGTGTTTCTAATAGTGATAATAACAGTAGTAATGGTAGTGTTAATTTAGATTATATTCAAAGATTCAACAAAAAAAGCAAACGTAGTTTTGAGTTAGAATTCGATTTTTCTTCAGATAA
>JAQXEU010000011.1 GCA_029250685.1 Polaribacter sp. | reverse complement strand
AAGAAAATTAAGAAAACGAAAAATGACAAAAAATAGCACTTTGAAAGCTAGAAAAAAACAGTATCAAAATTTTTAACTAAATTAGCAGAAACCTCTCTTAAATTTTGAGCGAAAAAGTTAATTTTTATTTGACTACATACACATTTTTCACTATAAATTTTAGTCAAATGATCAATTCAGAAAACATAATTATTACTCTAGTTTTGTTGTATAGTTTGTATGCCTTAATTAGAATAGAATTTTATAAAAAAAGAATTTCATCTTTAAAAAAAGAAAATAACCAGTATAGAAATACAGAACAATAAAATTATTTGTATTTACAACTTAATAGAAATAAAAAACCCAAAACAAATGTTTTGGGTTTTTTTGTAGCGAGAACGAGATTTGAACTCGTGACCTCCGGGTTATGAATCCGACGCTCTAACCAACTGAGCTACCTCGCCATCTTTAATCGGCTGCAAATATAACTTATTTTTGTTTTTTTCCAAGCTATGTTTTTAATTTTTTTAAAAAGGAATTAATACCTATATTGCTTCCTTAGAAAATGAAAAATGAGTAAGATTAAATTTGAATTAGAATTTCCAATACATGCTTCACCAAGTATGTTATACACATATTTTGCAACTCCCGCAGGATTAGAAGAATGGTTTGCAGACAAAGTAAATTCGAGAGGAAAATTAGTCAGCTTTATTTGGGATGAAGTTGAAGAAAAAGCGGCTGTTTTATCTCATAAAAATGATGAAAGAATAAAATATAAGTGGGAAGAAAGTGATGGAGACGAAACTTATTTCGAATTTAGAATTCAAGTTGACGCAATTACCAAAGATGTTTCTTTAATGGTTACTGATTTTGCAGATGATGATGAGGTAGAAGAAGCTAGAATGTTATGGGAAAATCAAATAGACGAATTAAAACATACAATTGGAGCATAACAAGTTTATGTTACTAAATTAAAAGCCTTATAAAATATTTTATAAGGCTTTTTTTATGGAAATAAATCATAATTTTGCTTTTCAATTTTAAGATGATAGATATGTTGAATTTTAATGGCGATTTATTTAATGAAAATGACTTTTCAGTTGCTGTAAATAACAGAGCTTTTAAATACGGAGACTCAATTTTTGAAACGATTAGTATTATCAACAATAAAGTAGTTTTTTGGGAAGACCATTATTTTAGATTGATGGCTTCTATGCGAATGTTACGTATGGAAATCCCAATGAAATTTACCTTAGAATTTATTGAACAAGAGATATTAAAAACAATTCCTATTGAATTAGCGAATAAAAAAGCACGAGTTCGTTTGTCTATCTATCGAAAAGATGGCGGTTTGTACGCACCAAGAACGAATGAAGTAGATTATCTTATCGAAGTTTATGAAAATAATTATCAAACAAAAAAAGCATACAAAATCGATTTATTTAAAGATTTCTATAATTATTCAGGATTACTCTCAACGATAAAAACGACCAATAGGATGTTGAATACTTTGGCAAGTATTTTTATGCAAGAGAATGATTTGGATAACTGTGTTTTGTTAAACGAAAAAAAAGGAATTGTTGAAGCAACAAATGCGAATATTTTTGTTGTAAAAGGAAACGAAATTAAAACTCCAGCTTTAGAGGAAGGCTGTTTAAAAGGAATTGTAAGAAAAAAAGTAATAGAAATTATTGAAAAGAATGAAGATTTTAGACTTGTTGAAACTTCAATTTCTCCGTTTGAAATGCAAAAAGCTGATGAAATATTTTTAACAAATTCTATAATTGGAATTCAACCCGTTACGAATTATCGTAAAAAAGAATTTAAAACTGAAATAGGAGAGAAGTTATCTGCGAATTTAAAATTGCAGCAAATTATAAACAAGCCTTTAGTTTAGTTGAATATCTCCAGGTGCATTTGCCCAAATTTTATATTTGCCACCTTTTTCTAACAATTTGTTTTTCCAAATAGTGGTATTATCAGTAGCAAAAATATTTGAATAATTATTTTCAGAAATAAACCAAGAATCTGTTTTAAGTTCATCTTCTAATTGATTGTGTTCCCAACCAGAATAACCTAAGAAAAAGCGTATATCGCTTATTTTTAATTTTTGACTGTTTAGTAATTCTTTCAAGGAATCAAAATTGCCTCCCCAAAAAATTCCATTAGCAACTTCAATACTATCGTGAATTAAATTAGGTACTTTATGTACAAAGTACAAGTTGTCTTGTTCAACAGGTCCGCCTTGATAAACAGGGAAAGAACAGTCAGTTTCTGGCACTAAATCTTGCACAGTAAAACTCAAGGGTTTATTTATAATAAATCCTATAGAATTATTTTTAGTGTGTTCAGTTAACAGAATAATCGATCTATTAAATGAGTTGTCATTTAATATTGATGGTTCTGCTATTAATAATCTTCCTTTTTTTGGAGAAATTAAACTCATAGATTGTATGCTATCGTTTTTTAAATATAGGCAACTTTTAGGCAATAAAAAAACTCTCCTAAAATTAGGAGAGTTTTTAAATACAATTTTATGTATTCTTAGTTTACTGAACTACTTAATCCAGCACCCGCTTTAAATTTTACTACGTTTTTAGCAGCAATTTGAATAGTTTTTCCAGTTTGTGGGTTTCTACCAGCTCTTGCAGCTCTGTTAGAAACAGTCCAAGTTCCCCATCCAACTAAAGATACTCTACCACCACCTTTTAAAGTGTTAGTAATGTTAGAAGTTGCTGAATCTAAGGCAGCCTTTGCTGCAGCTTTAGAAATTCCTGCGTCAGCAGCCATTGCATCGATTAAATCTGATTTGTTCATGATTTGTAAATTTTAAAAATTAATTGATCTAATATTTTCGCTTAACTAAGCTTAACAAATATAGCAGGAATAAGGGTTCATGCAAGAAATGACTCTAAAAAAGCACGTTTTTGTTAATAAATGACATCAAATTGTTAATAACCACGGCGAAAAAGAGGCTGAAATCACCAAAACCATATCAATAGAGGAGTTAAGACATTTTTGAATCAAATGAAAATTGATAGCCATTTAGTAGGTTTTGGACTTCCATTTTCTTCTTTCCAGAGAGTTTTATTTCATTAATAATAAGGTAACCATCTTGTACTGCTACTTTTAAGGTTTTTTTTGTGGTTAAAATTTTACCATTTTTATCAGAATGATTTATAAATTCTTTAGAAACGCCATATAATTTTGCAGTAACTTCTGTGTCATTATTATAGATAGTTGTCCAAGCTGCTGGATATGGATTTAGTCCTCGTATTTTATTATAAATATTTTCTAAGCTTTCAGACCAATCAATTTTACAATTATCAGGAAACAATTTATAAGCCGTTTTTTCTTCGAGTTTGGGTTGCTTATTCGTAACAACATTATCGACTTTAATTAATTGTAAAGTTTCTAAAACTAAATCAGCACCAGCAAACATTAATCGATCGTGTAATTCGCCAACAATTTCATCTTCTTTAATATTGATTTCTTTTTGAAGAATGATTTCACCGGTATCAATTTTATCATCAATAAAAAATGTTGTTACACCCGTTTTTGTTTCACCATTAATAATTGCCCAATTTATTGGAGCTGCTCCACGATATTCTGGCAACAATGATGCATGCAAATTAAAAGTTCCAAACTCTGGCATATTCCAAACTACTTTTGGTAACATTCTAAAAGCTACAACAATTTGTAGATTGGCTTTTAAATCAGTTAATTCATCAATAAAATTTTGATTTTTAAGATTTGTTGGTTGTAAAATAGTTAAGTTTTGAGCAACAGCATATTTTTTAACAGCAGATTCGTTTAACTTTCTTCCTCTACCTGCAGGTTTGTCTGAAGCAGTTATTACACCAACAACCTTATAGTTGTTTTCTACTAAATGTTTTAAAATGGTTACCGCAAAATCTGGTGTTCCCATAAATACAATTCGTAAATCTCTCATTAAATAATGTAATATTGATTAAAATTATTAATCCCAATTTTTTCTTCGGATAAAAGTTGTTGCAAATTTACTAAAATGGTGTCTTCTTTCTTAGAAATATGTTTGCATATTTCTTTTGAAGTTGCTGTTTTATTTGATGTTAAATAGTTAGTGATTTCAAAAGAAATATCTACATGGGTATTTTTATTTGCCAAACAAACATCACAAATTCCACATTTTTCAAACTCTTTTTCGTTGAAATATTGCAAAACTTGCACACTTCTACAAACGCAATCATTTTCTATAAACTGAACTAAATCGGAAGCTTTTCTTACTTTTTGCTTGATGTACTTCTGAATGTTTTTAGAAATACTATTGATGGTTTTATCATCTTCTCTGGGAACTAAAAAATAGAACTCAGTATTTTCTGTAGTTTTTTTATAAACTAATAACCCATCAGTATCTAATTTTGATAGAATGGTAGCAACTTGTTTAGACAGTAAGTTTGCTTTTTTTGCCAACCAAAATTCATCAATTTTAGTTTCTTGTTCAAATATTCCACCATAACTCCTCAATAATACTTGGATTAACTTAGATGTGTTAGCGTCTGATTTTGAATATCTTAATACTCGATTACTGGAAGCTGTAAATTGTACAGTAGATTTTTTATTATAATTATTAGAAATTTGAATAATTCCGTTTACTTCTAATAAATTAATAGTTGTAGCTACTTTATTTGCAGCAATTTTATATTTATCAGCAAAAGCTAAAAGATTAAATTCTAATGCATCAATTATTAATTCTCCTTTTGCAATTTGAAAGTGTGAAAAGATGTTTTTATAAAGCTGTTTTATTTCTGAAATTGTTGGAAATGCATTTTCACTTCTTTCTTTGTAAATACGAATGTCATTTTTGTTAACCAATACAGCAGAAAAGGCTTTTTTGCCATTTCTACCAGCGCGTCCGGCTTCTTGTATGTAATTTTCGATACTATTTGGTAAATCTAAATGAATGACAACTTTTACATTGTCTTTATCGATTCCCATTCCAAAAGCATTTGTTGCCACAATAATTGGTGTTTTTTCTGAAATCCAATTATCAAAAGCTTCTTTTTTATTTACTGCTGATAATCCGCCGTGATAAAAACTTGCTTTAAATTTATTAGCATTTAAAAAGGTTGCAATTTCTTTCGTTTTGTTTCTGCTGCTCACATAAATAATAATTGGTGCTTTCGTTTTTGTGCAAATTTGTAAAAGCCTTCCCAATTTATCTTCCAAAGAAAAAACTTGATACGCTAGATTATCTCTGTAAAAAGATTTTTTAAATATTGTTGCGTTCTTAATTTCTAAACTTTTAGATATATCATCAATTACTTCTTTTGTAGCTGTAGCTGTTAAAGCAATAATTGGTGCAGCTGGTTTTAATTCTTTTAAAATTTTAATATTTCTGTAGGATGGCCTAAAATCGTGTCCCCATTCAGAAATACAATGGGCTTCATCAACCGCAATTAAATTTACATTTAATTGTTTAATTTTTTCTTGAATAAATGTTGATTGTAATCTTTCTGGAGATAGATATAAAAACTTGTAATTCCCAAATCTAATATTATCAAATAAGACAATTAAATCGTCTTGAGATGTTCCAGAAGGAATTGTTGTGGCTTTAATACCTTTGTTGTTTAGATTATCAACTTGATCTTGCATTAAAGCGATAAGCGGAGAAATAACAATGCAAATTCCGTCTTTTAACATTGCTGGAATTTGAAAACAAATAGATTTTCCACCACCAGTTGGCAATAATGCAATTACATTATTGTTTTCGGTTACTGCGTTAATAATTTGATCTTGTGGTTCTCTAAATGCGTTATGATTCCAGTATTCTTTTAATATTTCTAAAGCCGAAATCATAAATTATTTTTGATTGCGTCTAAAATATAATTGGTTCTTTCTTGAATTGTGCCAAACGGAACAATACAGATTTGATAACCAATTTTTTGATACGTTTTTATTAAATGATGATGAATTTTAACAGCTTCTTCAAAACTTTCATAACGTTCATTATCTGATGTGTAAATATCTTTCCAAGGTGGAAGCATAAATACCTTTGTGTATAAATGGGTTTCGCTCTTTTCTATGAAATTATTTGGATATTCTGTGTCAAAAAACTCTAAATAGGCATGAACATCAGGAATTCCACGATCAAAAAAAACAACTTTCTCTTGCGATTTATCTGCTTCTAAAAATTGCTTCTCTCTTCCTTCTAATAATAGATTACTAAACAATAAAGGGTCGGTTAAAAATAATTGATCGATTCCTTTCTCTTGAGCTTCTAAGGTAACTTCTCTAGAAATTTCTGGTTTGCAATGAAATCCTCTAGAAATTAATTCGCTTAAGATCGAAGATTTTCCAGTTCCTGGACCACCAATAAGTACAATTTTTTGTTGCATTCAGCAAAAATAACAGATTCTGATTATAAAAATAATAAATAATGTAATTTTGCAACAAATATATGTGTGATAAAATTATA
Source organism: Polaribacter sp. (assembly GCA_029250685.1). Taxonomy (GTDB): domain Bacteria; phylum Bacteroidota; class Bacteroidia; order Flavobacteriales; family Flavobacteriaceae; genus Polaribacter. Next base: position 45,901 of record JAQXEU010000011.1, on the reverse strand, counting down.
AGAATGAGTAAAACAGAAGATTTTTATTTGAAATTAAAAGATAGCTTAGATGCTACAACTAAATTTCCATCAGAATATTTATATAAATTTATCGTTCCTGCAAATGGAAATCAAGTAGTGGAAATAGAAAATTTATTTAAAGGGAAATCAGCCAAATTTTCGACTAAAGAATCAAAGACAGGTAAATACATAAGTGTTTCTGTAAAAGTTAAATTAAACTCCTCTAAAGAAGTAATTTCTTATTATAGATTGGTAGAGAAAATTGAAGGAATTATTTCTTTATAAAATAAAATATAAATGAAGATTAAATTTATTTTAAGCCTATTTATTATATCATCTTTTACCGTTTTTTCACAGAAAAAATCTGATGTTTTGTTTATTGTTGACGGGGCTTCGGTAACAGTTTCAGAGTTTAAAAATGTGTACGAGAAAAACTTAAACCTTATTGATGTTAAAAATCAAAAAAGCATTCAAGAAAATCTAGACTTATACATTAACTTTAAATTAAAACTAAAAGAAGCTTATCGTTTAAAACTAAACGAGACAAAAGCATATCATAGAGAAATTGAAACCTACAGAAATCAATTAATTGCTCCATATTTAGTAGACACCGCTTACTTATCTAAGTTAGTTAGAGATACGTATTATAGAACTAAATATAAAGTTAATGTTAGTCATGTTTTGGTTAAAACTTCAAGAAATAGTTCTCCTAACGACACTTTATTAGCATATAATAAAATTCATAAAGCTAGAAACGAAGTTTTAGCAGGAAAAGCGTTTAATAAAGTTGCACTTGAATATTCTGATGATCAATCTGTAAAGTCTAACTACGGGAATATTGGTTATTTTACAGCTTTTAAAATGGTGTACCCTTTTGAAAACATGGCTTATAACACTAAAGTAAATGAGGTTTCTAAACCATTTAAAACCGCTTATGGCTACCATTTTTTAAAAGTAAATGATTTGCAATTGTCCGAAGGAGAAATAGAAGTTGCACATATTTTGTTAACTGATCAATCTAGGAAAGGGAAACTGAGAATTGATAGTATTTATACAAATTTAAAAAACGGTGCAGATTTTAAAAAGTTAGTTGTAAAATATTCAAATGATAAAGGAACCCTAACAAATGGTGGAAAATTGCCAAAATTCGGAACTGGAAGAATGTTAAAGCCTTTTGAAGAAGCTGCTTTTAATCTGAAAAACATTGGAGAAATTTCTAAACCATTTAAAACTCAATACGGTTGGCATATTGCAAAATTAATAAAGAAATATCCTGTTAAATCGTTTGAAGAAATGAAAAATGAATTAACAGAAAAAGTAAAGGCAAGTGGTGGAGTAACAATGTCTGATTTAAATGTTCTAAAAAAACTAAAAAACAAATATAAAATTGTTGTGTTTGATAATGCTTTGAATGATTTTAATTTAAAAAATATAAGATCATCAAAAAGAGATACATTGCAGAAAATTGTTTTAAGTATTGATGATAAGAAAGTTAAACAGTTGAAGTTCTTTGATTATATAAGAAATAGAAGACACAAGTCTATCGATGCTCTTTTTAATGATTTTAAAAATGAAGAAATTCTAACCCACTTTAAGGAGCAATTAATACACACAGAGCCAGAATTTGCAAATACGTTAAGAGAGTATGAGGAAGGCTTGATTGTGTTCGATTTAATGCAGCAAAATGTTTGGGATAGATCAACAAAAGACTCTTTAGGATTAAAAGCCTATTTTTATAAAAACAAAGCGAAGTATTCATTTAAAGATTTGTCAAAAAATAAAGGGCAAGTGATGAATGATTATCAAGAATTTTTAGAAAAAGAATTAATTGCATTGTTAAGAAGAAAATATCCAATAAAAATAAAAAAGGGAACCTTAAAACAATTGACGAAACAATACAATAAATAATGTATAAAAAACTTGTTTTTTTATTTATAATAATTGCTTTTTCATCATGTCAATATTTTGATTTTGGTAATAATGGTGATATTTTAGAAAAACCAATAGCAAGTGTAAATAAGAGTTATTTATATCATAAAGATATTGTGTCTTTACTTCCAAGAAATCTTTCAAAAAGTGATAGTGCTCTATTTGTAAAAAGCATTGTAAATAATTGGGCGGTTAAAGAGTTGCTTAAGCAAAAAGCAGAAGAAAATTTATCACTTCAAGAAAACACTTCTTACAGCAAATTAGTACAAGATTATAAAGAAAGTTTACTTGTGAACGGTTATAAAGAACGAATCGTTCAGCAACAATTAGATACTATAATTTCAGAGGATGAAATTGATGATTACTACAAAGTAAATAAAGCAAATTTCAGATTAAATGAAGAATTAATCAAAATTAAATACCTTCATTTTGGTAATAACTTTTTAGATCAGGAAGAGTTAATAAGACAGTTTAAATCTGATGATTATGAAGATTTAATTGCTTTAGAAAACTTGGAGCTTAACTTTAAAGCCTACAACTTAAATGATTCCACTTGGATTAAATTAACAGACGTTTTGTTAAAAATTCCAAAATTTAAAGAAGAACCGAGGGATTATTTGTTAAAAAAATCTAAATACATACAAAAAGAAGATTCTTTAGGGTTATATTTGGTGGCTGTAAAAGATGCTTTAAAAAGGAACGATATTGCACCTAAAAACTATATTGCTCCAACTATAAAACAAATGATTTTACACAAGAGAAAATTAGAATTAATTAGAGATATAGAAAAAACGTTACTTAACGATGCAATTCAAAACAAAAATTTCAAAGAGTATTAATAACCCCGTTTTTATTTTCATAATGGCTTTGTTTACTATAACAGCACAAGCTCAAATGAATAAAATAGATGGAGTAGATGTGGTAGTAGGGAAAAACGTAGTATTAAGTTCTGATATTGCTAAGTTTAAACTTGACATAGAACAACGTAGCGAAGGTAAAATTAAAATTTCTGACTGTGAAATGTTAGAACAGTTAATGCTTCAGAAACTTTTATCTCATCACGCTGTAATTGATAGTATGGTAGTTACTGAGGGTGAAATAAATTCTGCTGTAGATAGAAATTTAGCATATTTTACACAAGAATTTGGAACTGTTGAAAATGTTGTTAAGAAGTATGGGTTTAATGATTTAAACGACTTAAGAACTGAACTTTTTTCTATTGAAAAAGAAAATATTCTAGTAGCCAAAGAACAACAGTTTATTAATGAGGGAATTGATGTAACTCCAGAAGAAGTTAGAATTTATTTTAACGGATTAAAAGAGAAAAATGAACTTCCTGAATTTCAGGCTGAAATAGAAATGGCACAAATTGTTATTTATGCGCAACCTACTCAAGAAGAAAATGATAGAATTATAAAAAAACTATCACAGCTAAAAAAGGAAATTGAAGAGGGTGCAAACTTTAAAATTAAAGCAGTTTTAAACTCAGATGATCCAACGGCTGCTCAAAATGGTGGACAAATGTCTGTTACAAAAGAGAGCCAGTTTATAAAAGAAGTTAAAGAAGTTGCATTTTCTTTAGATGTTGGAGAAGTTTCTGAGCCTTTTAAAACATTATTTGGTTATCATATAATTCAATTACATGAAGTAAAAGGAAAAACAAGAATACTTTCACACATTGTAATGCAGCCAGAGATTTTAGATTCTAGAATTACGGAAGCAAAAGAAAAAACAGAGAAAATCAGAAAAGATATTATCGATGGTAAAATCACTTTTGAAGAAGCAGTAGCAAAATATTCTGAAGATAAAGATACTAACAAAAGTGATGGAGTAATTGTAAACCCATTTACTAATGAAACGCGATTTGATTTAACAAGAATGGATCCTTCTTTATATGCTAGAGTTATCAATACTAAAAAAGGAGAAATAACTGAGCCTTTTTATGATGAAACTCAACAGAATGAAAAAATGTACAAAATCATCTTTATGAAAGATAGAACGCTTACTCATAAAGCAGATTTAGTTAATGATTATGTTAAGGTTCAAAAATTAGCGCTACAGAAGAAAAAAGAAGAAAATATAACTAAATGGTCTAAGAATAAAATTAGTGATACTTATATAAAAATTAGTGATAAATATAAGTGTGAGTTTGAAAAAAATTGGAGAAAAACAAATAATTAACCAATGTCTGACGTAGCTGCAATTGAACAATTAGTAGAAAAAACGAAGCTGCTAAAAAAAGAAATATCAAAAGTGATTGTTGGTCAAGCAGATGCTGTAAACTTTGTATTACTTTCAGTTTTTTGTGGTGGACATTCATTACTAATAGGGGTTCCAGGCTTAGCAAAGACATTATTAGTTCATACAGTTTCTGATGCTTTAGGATTGAACTTTAAAAGAATTCAATTTACTCCAGATTTAATGCCTTCAGATATTTTAGGAAGTGAAATTTTAGATGAAAATAGAAAGTTTACTTTTATAAAAGGTCCAATTTTTAGCAATATTATTTTAGCGGATGAAATCAATAGAACTCCTCCAAAAACACAAGCTGCTTTATTAGAAGCAATGCAAGAACGTTCTGTTACTGTTGCTGGTCATCATTATAAATTAGATTTACCTTTTTACGTATTGGCTACTCAAAACCCGATTGAGCAAGAAGGAACTTACCCATTGCCAGAAGCACAATTAGATCGTTTTATGTTTTCTATTAATTTAGAATATCCAACTTTCGCCGAAGAAGTAGAAGTTGTCAAAAGCACTACTTCAAATGATGTACAAGAAGTAAATACAATTTTTTCAAGTGCAGAAATTTTAGAGATTCAAAAATTGATTAGAAAAATTCCTGTTGCAGATAATGTTGTAGAATACGCGGTTTCTTTAGTTAGTAAAACAAGACCAAAAGGCGAAAATGCTACTGAATTTATAAAGAATTATATAGATTGGGGAGCAGGTCCAAGAGCTTCTCAAAACTTAGTTTTAGCTGCAAAAGCTCATGCAGCAATTAATGGGAAATTTTCACCAGATATTGAAGATGTAAGGGCGGTTGCGATTCCTATTTTATCACACAGAGTTGTAAAAAATTATAAAGCAGAAGCAGAAGGCATTTCTATTTCTGAAATAATTTCTTCATTATTATAATCTGATGAAAAAACAAAACAGAATTTATCTTATTGCGGTTATTGTTTTTGTAGTTGCTTTTTTGGTAGCAACAAAAGTAATTTCAATGCTAAAGGTTTAGTTACTTTCTATCGCTTTAACTTCCTCTCTATATAAATCTACTTTTCCTTTTAAAAGAATAGCGATTACAGTAACATCTTTATCTTGAACTTTCTCAGGAACATCAATATATAACATTCCTGGAACAGAACTCCAGTATTGTTTTCCAACTACTTTGTGAGATAATTTTGTTCCGTTACCAACAACCCAAATTCTATTCACTTTATTCTTTAGTCCTTTAATTAATAAAGGTCCGTTTGGTTTATTATCAACATATAAATACAAGGTTGTTTTGTCTTTTGATAATGCGGTATAACCATTGAAATGCTCTTTTGGGATTCCTGATCTTGTTCCGTAAATAGCTTCTTTGTGTTTATTTGTCCAACGTCCAATTCCTTTTAAAATTTTTATTTGTTCTTCAGGAATTGTTCCATCTGGTTTTGGAGCGATGTCTAGTAATAAATTTCCGCCCATGCTTATACAATCTACTAAAATTCGAATCAATTGATTAACCGATTTATAAACTTTATCGTTTGGTTGAAACCCCCAAGAATTATTCATTGTCATGCACAATTCCCAGAATTTACTTAAAGGTTTTGTAATCGGGACTCCTTGCTCTGGAGTTGCATAATCTCCATAACCTTGTAATCTAGAATTGATAAATGTATTCGGGTTGTTTTTTAACAATAATTGTCTTATTTCTTTTGCTTTCCATTTATCAGCAGATTGCTCCCAATCTCCATCAAACCAATATAAATCGGGATTGAATTTTGTTAATTCTTTTAATTGACCAAAATTGAATTTCGTGAACGATTTCCACTTTTTTTCATCTTTTTTATATTTCGTTTTGGTTCTAGTAAAATTAGGGTAATCTGGATGCGACCAATCTAATAATGAAAAGTACAATCCAACTTTTAAGTTTTCTTTTCGAACTGCATTCACAAAAGGGGTAATTAAATCTTTTTTTGCGGGTGTTTTCTTAGCAATACTTAAATCATTCTGTTTGGTGTTCCAAAGCGCAACACCATCATGGTGTTTTGTGGTGATTACAGTATATTTTGCACCACTTTCTTTAATGAGCTTTGCCCATTCTGTAGGATTGTAATTCTTAGCTGTAAATCCGTTTAACTGTTTCATATAATCTGTATATGAAATGTAATTGTTGTAGAAAGACCAAGATTCGTCAATTCCATTTACAGCGTATATTCCCCAGTGAATAAAAATTCCAAACTTAGCATCTTTAAACCAAGCTAAACGTTGTTCTTTAGGAATTTCAGTCGATTGAGCGTTTGAATGAAATATATTTATAAAAAGGAAACAAATTAAAAATAGTAGAATCTTCTTTTGAGAATTCATTAGAGTAATAGATTTAAAATATTACTCAATATACTCAAAAAAACTAAACATATTTCCACCATATTTTTTAGAATAGCTAAAGTTTGGATGTGTAGAAATATCTGTATGTTTAGAGTGTTCGATAATTAATAAACCATCTTCATTTAAAATTTTTCTTTCAAAGACGAATTCGGCAATTTTTAAAAATTGTTCAGCTTCAAAATTATAAGGTGGGTCTGCAAAAATAATATCAGCTTTTAAAGGTGTTTTTTCTAAAAACTTATAGACATCACTTTTGTAAGTGTTAATGTTTAAATTGAGCTCTTTAGAGACTTCATTTATATATCTTACACATCCAAAATGTTTGTCTATGCTATAAATAGTAGATATTCCTCTAGAAGCAAATTCAAAACTAATATTTCCAGTTCCTGCAAATAAATCAATGACATCTACATTTTCAAAATAATAATTGTTGTTAATGATATTGAACAAAGATTCCTTTGCCATATCTGTAGTTGGTCTTACAGGTAAGTTTTTAGGAGCAGATAATCTTTTTCCTTTATGTTTTCCAGAGATAATTCTCATTTATGGTAAAATTGTATAATTAGAATGATTTGAAATGTCATTGTCTTCATTAAAAAAAGGAATATCTAAATTGATAAAACTTACATTTCTTACATATTGATAGGTGATTTGATATATCTCCGAATCCTTTTCTATATCGCCAATAAAAGATAATAAAAAATCTTCAGGATTTAACTTTAGTTGTTCTGCGGTAAATAAAATATAGTAAATAAAATCTTCTTTTGTATTGAAAGAGAATGAATTATAAAATAATAATTTCGAATTTTCAATGACAACAATATCAAAATTTGATGCTGTAACATTTACAAAGAACTGTTTTTCTATGTTGTTTTTAGCGTGTAAAATCAATTTATCAATTAATACAGTCGAATGATGCTTGTATTCAAATTCACCAAATTTTTGAAAGAAGAAATTATTGATGTTTATATACGGTATATAAACGTTTTTAATTTCTAATTGTGATAAGTTGTCAAAAGCGATAAAATCGTTTGATAACGTTTTTATATTGTAGTCTAGGTACAATTTTAGTTCCTCTTCTTTAAAAAGAGTAGAAGGAACAAGTGTAGATAAATTATTTTGGTGAATTATTGTTATATTTTCAAACTCTTGATTTAAAATTGAGTTTTGATTGAATAGTTCTTCTATTTTAGAAAGCAATAATTCAGGCGTAGCAATTGAAGACTCAAATGTATAAGCAGTAAAATGCTGTAATTCTTTGTTAATAGAATTACAGATACAAAAAGAAAATCCATCCAAACTAAATTGGATGGATATTTCCTTTTGATAATTATCTTTGATGATATTATTTATCGTCTTTTTTTGCACTTTCGTTTTTGTCGTAAGATGGTGGCCAGTTCCCTCCAGTTGTTACTTCATTTAATGAACCAACAGAAATAAGGCTTCCTTTAATTTCATCAGAAGTATTTGCTTCTAACTCTTGTTTTACTAAAGAAGCATCCATACCAACTAAAACATTTGTTTTATTGGTGCTTACAAAAAATACGTCAACAAAAACACCAGGAAACTTTTCTACAGTTGCAACTTCCATTGAAAAGTCTTTGTCAGTTCCAGGAACTTTTGCCATTTCTTTATAATCTCTACCAGTAAACTTAGTTAGTACAGGTTCATAACCAATAGTATCAGTTACTCTTTTTTCAACATCAACCATAATTGGTTGCCATCTTGTCCCTTTATTAATTTTTTCTACTACTGTAGTAGTATTTGTCAATGCTAATTGTGCAGTATCAATGAATTGAACTAAATCACTAATATTTTTAGAGTATTTCCCAGTTACTTGTTTATGAGCAATTTGTCCATCTCTAATTATTTTTAATTGATTGATTACTTTTTCATAAATAACTGTTTTATTTTTATGAAACTGAATTGGTTTCATAACACCATCATATATTTTCCAGGTTAAGAAAACGGCTAATACAAGTAGTAAAATAGATACCAAAGGTCTTAACTTAAGAGGTAAGTATTTTACGATTGAAAATGCAATAGCAGCAGTGATAATAATAGCGGCAATAATAGTAATTAACATTCGTATAGTTTTTAAATGAGTATTCGCAAATCTACAAATTTTTTTTAATGATAAAAATTTTTATGCATAAATCAATCGCTATATTTGAGATTTGATTTTATATGCTAAAAACACCTATAGATTTTTATAAAGAATTGCTTCAAAAGTTTCCTTTTGAGCCAACAATTAAACAACAAAAATTGTTAAATGATTTGTCAGATTTTATATTTGACAACAATAACCGTGCCTTATTTTTATTAAAAGGGTATGCTGGTACAGGAAAAACAACAACAATTAGTACCGTAGTAAACTCTTTGTGGAAAACTGGTAAAAAAGCAGTACTGTTAGCGCCAACAGGTAGAGCAGCAAAAGTGATTTCTGTGTATTCTAAAAAGCAGGCTTTTACAATTCATAAAAAAATATATTTTCCAAAAAAGCAACAAAACGGCTCTGTTGATTTTGTAATACAGCCAAATAAACATACAAATACCCTGTTTTTTATTGATGAAGCATCAATGATTCCCGACAAACCAAGTAATGCAAAATTATTTGAAACTGGTTCTTTGCTTGACGATTTAATCAATTATGTGTATTCTGGTAAAAACTGTAAAATCATTTTTATTGGAGACACGGCGCAATTACCGCCAGTGAAATTAAATGTAAGCCCTGCTTTAGAAGCAAGAACTTTAGAATTAGATTTTCATAAAGATGTTACCGAGTTAGAATTAGATGAAGTTATGCGACAGCATGAAAATTCTGGAATTTTAGCAAACGCAACAATTTTAAGAATGTTGATAGATAATGAAGCTACAAATTTTCAATTCGATTTAAATTTTCCTGATATTATTCGTTTAGAAGACGGATATGATATTGAAGATGCCATAAACTCAGCGTACGATAATATTGGAGTAGAAGATACCGCGTTTATTGTTAGATCAAATAAAAGAGCAAATCAATACAATGAACAGATAAGAACAAAGATTAGAGGACAAGAAAATGAAATTTCTTCTGGCGATTATGTAATGGTCGTAAAGAATAATTATTTTTGGTTGAAAGATTCTTCTGAAGCAGGTTTTATTGCTAACGGAGATATTTGTGAAATTACACGAATCAATTCTGTAAAAGATTTGTATGGTTTTCGTTTTGCTGAAGTAGAAGTAAGAATGATAGATTATCCTAATCAAAAACCTTTTGAAACGGTTTTATTATTAGACACACTTTCTAGCGAAACACCTTCTTTGACGTATGATGAATCTAATAAATTATATCAAGCAGTAAGAGAAGATTTTGCTCATGAAAAATCAAAGTACAAACAATTATTGGCTGTAAAAAACAATAAATACTTTAATGCTTTACAAGTTAAGTTCTCGTATGCAATGACATGTCATAAATCTCAAGGAGGACAATGGAAAACTGTTTTTGTAGAGCAGTCTTATTTGCCAGAGGGTATAAGCATTGAATACCTTCGTTGGTTATATACAGCAATTACAAGAGCACAAGAAAAATTGTACTTAATAGGTTTTAAAGATGATTACTTTATTGATTAATTGAAGTAATAGCCAATATAAATACTCCCGTAATTATTACTTTTTTTAATACGTGAACTTTTTAATTTTTTGGTGTGATACGTAAATGTATAACCATATAAAAAGCGCTTTTTGTAATAGCGATATCCTAATTCTAATGAAAAATGATATGGCATTACATCATAAGTAACAGGGCTCGATGTGTTTAAAAAGCTTCCTTGGATTGTAGCATCATATAAAGCATAGTTTAGCATTGGCTTAATAAAGATAAAAGACTCACTATAACCTTGTGAAGCTATATTTAAGTTTGAATTGAAAGCAACTGAATTAGAATATGGCTGTAGTTTCTTAAATCCAAATCTAGAATAAATTCCTGTTGATACATTTGTAAAAACAGTTCCGACTTTTAATGTATTGTAACTACTAATATCAAAAGTATTTGAACTAGCTTTAGAAAAATAATGCAAATAACTTGCGTTAAGGTTTAAGGCAAATGCGTTATGTACTTGATGTTTCCACCCTAAAGGTTCTGGGAAATTATAAAAACCATGTAAAAAGTTTTGCAGCTCTTTACCTTTAGCATTTGGGCCTAAAACACCAATCTCTAAATCTGTGGTAAAGATGTTGTTTGAGTTATAAAATCTGCTTACTCCAAAAGATCCATATAGATATCCAGCAAAAGGTCTGTCGTGCAAACTAGCAGTTTGTATGTTAGCTCTTAATGCTGTATACATTAGTTGTCCAATCTGAAATTTATAAATTCTTTTTGGAGTATCATTAGAAAGGTCATTTTTAATTACCCTATAGGTTAAAAATAAACCATTAGTGTAATAACCATCTCTGTGAACAGAAGTGTATAAATCATTGTCAGAAATAAGACTAATTTCTTTAGAAAAATTTTTCTGAGCAAAACTTAAAGTTGTTAGGCTAATAAAAAAGAAAAAAAGAGTAATACGCATATCAACAAATATAGAATTTGTTAATTATAATTTTATAATTTTGAATTTTAATTTTGTAACTTTAGGTTAGATTAAAATTGAAATGTCTTTATGAGTAAAAACGATTTATTTACACTCAAAGAACTTAAAGAAATAAGTTCAAGAGAAGAGTTATTAAAAGAAATAAAAGAGAAAAAAACTCCATTTAAAAAAATTGAAAGCAGTTTTTTATATGAAGAAGAATTAAGAAATTTACAAATTGAACTTGTAAAATTGCAACAATGGATTTCTAAAGAGAATAAGCGGTTGGTCATTTTATTTGAAGGAAGAGATGCGTCTGGAAAAGGAGGTAATATTAGACGCTTTACAGAGCATCTTAGCCCTCGGTCTACAAATTTAGTAGCGTTAACAAAACCTACTGAAATAGAAAAAGGGCAGTGGTATTTTAGAAGGTATATAAAAGAACTTTCTAATCCAGGAGAAATGGTTTTCTTTGATAGAAGCTGGTATAACAGAGCAGTAGTTGAACCTGTTATGGGTTTTTGTAGCAAAGATCAATATAATAAGTTTATGTTACAAGTTCCTGATTTTGAACATATGTTATATGAAGACGGAATTGTAATAATAAAATTCTGGTTTTCAATTTCTAAAGATGTTCAAAAAGCACGTTTTGATGCTCGATTAAAAGATCCATTAAAAAGATGGAAATTTAGCCCCGTTGATGAAAAAGGTCAAGAGCTTTGGGATACTTACACCTATTATAAAGAGCAAATGTTTAGTAAAACACATACAACTTATTGTCCGTGGACAATCGTTAAAGCAAATGATAAAAAAGTAGCACGTTTAGAATCTATTCGATATGTACTTTCTCAATTTGATTACCCAGGAAAAGATGAAGCACTCACAAATTTGTTTCCAGATCCAAATATAATTATGCGTTATTATAGATCATCTAAACAATTAGATTTTTAAATTATGGAAATAAAAAAGTTTGAAATAACAGCAGAAGATGTAACCAAGTTAAATACAAAAAAAGGGCTACTAGCAATGCTTTCTAAAAATCCTGTAAATTTAGAAAGGGCAGTTAGATATGTCGATTATGAACGTAAATTAAAGAAACTTCAAGTAGAATTGGTAAAATTACAATCTTGGGTTATTAACAATAATGAACGTGTAATCGTTATTTTTGAAGGAAGAGATGCTGCTGGAAAAGGAGGCGCGATTAGAAGAATTACAGAAAAAATTAACCCTCGTCATTTAAAGAAAGTAGCGCTACCAAAACCATCTGAAGAAGAAAAAACGCAATGGTATTTTCAACGTTATGTAAACCAATTCCCTAAAGCTGGTGAAATTGTGTTCTTTGACAGAAGCTGGTACAATAGAGCAGTAGTAGAACCTGTAAACGGATTTTGTACACAAGAAGAATATGATATTTTCATGAACCAGGTTAACGGTTTTGAGCAAATGATTTTAGAATCGGGAATCCATATTGTCAAAATGTACATGTCGATTTCTAAAAAAGAACAGTCAAAACGATTTAATGAAATAAAAAATGATCCATTAAAGCAATGGAAAATGACAAGAGTTGATGAAAAAGCGCAAGATTTATGGGATGATTATACAGCCTATAAAAAAGCAATGTTTGCAAAAACAAACACAGAAAAATCACCTTGGAAAATTATAAGAGCTAATAAGAAAACGGAAGCAAGAATTAATTCTATTAATTATATTTTAAAACAGATTCCGTATGATAAAAGCATTAAAGTGTAAGTAACTTTCATTTTTTAATCTCCATTTAAAACTATCTATCTATTTTTGTCACAAAATAAGTAGATAGTTTTTTTAATTTTTAATGATGAGTTTTCAGATTGGTGATTTTGTTGTCGTATTAGATGATGTTGTAAAAGGAAAGGTTTCAAGAATTGAAATGAATTCAGTTTACATTATCGATGAAACTGGTATGGAGTTCTCTTATTCAGCCTCAGAATTAGTTAAAATTGATGATAATCAACATCAGTTAACAAAATACAATGAAGTAAGTAATCATCTTTTAGAGCATAAAATATCTGAAAAAAAAAGCAAAAAAAAATCAATATTTAAGAAAGCGAAAAATGAAATAGTGTTTGAAGTTGATTTGCATATCAATCAGTTGGTGAAATCGACAAGAGGTTTAGATAATTATGATATGTTGAATTTGCAAATTGATACAGCAAAAAGAAAATTAGAATACGCAATTCAGAAAAGAATCTCTAAGATTGTCTTTATTCATGGAGTAGGAGAAGGTGTTTTAAAATCTGAATTAAAATTTCTTTTTAATAAATATCCCGTGAAATATTATGATGCTTCTTATCAAAAATATGGTTTAGGAGCAACTGAGGTATATATCTTTCAAAACCCTAATTAAATTCCTACTTTTGCTGCATGAATAAAATCTACTTAGATAACGCTGCTACAACACCAATTGATAAAGAAGTTATTGAAGTTATGCATACATCTATGCAAGAAAACTTTGGAAACCCTTCTTCTACGCATCAATTTGGTAGAACAGCTAAAGCATCTGTAGAAACAGCTAGAAAGAACATTGCAAAGCATTTTAATGTTTCTGCAAGTGAAATTATTTTTACTGCTGGCGGAACAGAAGCAGATAATTTAATCATGCATAATGCGGTTTTAAATTTAGGGGTAAAAACAATTATCACATCTAAAATAGAGCATCATGCAGTTTTACATACTGCTGATTATTTACAAAAAACCTACAAAACAAATCTTGTTTATGTTAATGTTGATGCAAATGGTGATGTAGATTTAAATCATTTGGAACAACTTTTAGGTGTACATCAATCAGAAAAATGTTTGGTGAGTTTAATGTACATAAACAATGAAATAGGAAATTTATTACAGCTAGATTTAGTTTCAGAAATATGTAAAAATTACAATGCTTTGTTTCATTCTGATACTGTTCAGGCAATTGGACATTATCCTTTAGACTTACAAGAAACTCCGATAGATTTTATGGCAGCTAGTGCACATAAATTTCACGGACCAAAAGGTGTAGGTTTTGCTTATTTCAAAAAAGGATTTGGTATTTTACCAATGTTACACGGTGGTGATCAAGAAAAAGGAGCGCGTTCTAGTACAGAAAATGTACACAGTATTTTAGGAATGGAGAAAGCTTTAGAAGTAGCCATTTCTAATATTAAAGAAGATGAAAAACATTTATCTAAATTAAAAAAAGATTTTATTTCCCAATTGAAATCTAATTTTAAAGAGGTTGCTTTTAATGGCAACTCAGAAATTTTAGATAAAAGTAGTTATACAATTTTAAGTGTTCGGTTTGCTAAAGCAAATGAGATGTTATTGTTTTCATTAGATTTAAGCGGAATCGCAGTTTCTGGAGGAAGTGCTTGCCAAAGTGGGAGTAGCAAAGGTTCACATGTATTAGAAGAAATATTAGAAGGCACAGAAGCTGATAAAACCTCCGTTCGGTTTTCGTTTAGTAAATACACAACAAAAAAAGAAATTAATACAACTATATTAAAACTAAAAGAGCTACTTAATTAAGTAGCTCTTTTTATTTGTTAGTTATTAGTAATACTGACTTTTTTGGATATGATTCCTTTATCCGTGTATACTTTTACAATATATATTGAAGCAGCTAAATTGTTTACAGGTATTCTGTTTTCAAATTTCGTTTCAATGTTTTTCCAAGTTTTTACTTTTTGACCTAATAAGTTATAGATTTCAACTTTATCAATTACTTGATTGTTATTGTTTTTAATTACTAAATCATTGTTGACATTATCAGAGAATACAGCTATCTTATTAAGTAAATCTTCATCATCAACACCTAAAGCAGTTTTTTAAACTTATAACAACTTTTTTAAGTTGATTTGAAAAAATATTTCTTGTTTTCATAAAAAGTGTTTTTAGTGTAATAAATATTAAATACCATTATTAATTTTTACCATAAAGTTAATAGTCATATTAGCCTTTACAGTATAAAAGTACATACTAATTAATATAAAAATAATGATAAATGTCAGCTTCTAAAAAGTGATAGAAAAATAAAAAAGGCATTTAAAAGAGTTATTTTCCGATACAAAAATTACCAAAAATATGACCAAGAATATCTTTGTCTACATCATATTCTCCAGTAATGTTTCCTAAGTGACGTAAACATTCTCGAATATCAATTGAGAATAAATCTGTAGAGATTTCTAAATCAATTCCTTGTTGTACAGAAGTTATGGCCGTTAAAGCATTATTTAATGCTTCAAAATGACGCGAATTGGTAACAATAGTTTCATTATTGCTTAAAGCACCTGTATTTACCAAAGAAGTTAATTCGGATTTTAATTCGTTAATTCCTGTTTTCTGTTTAGCAGAAAGTAAAATTAAATTCTCAATTTCTGATTCTAAGATAGATTGATCATGAAAAGACAACGTATCAATTTTATTGGCAATAACTAATAAGCGTTTGTTTGGAAAACGTTCTTTTATTGTTGTAATTTCTTGCAAGAATTCATCGCTAGAATGCGAAAATTTATTAGAGTCGATTAAGAAAATAATTAGCTGAGCATTTTCTGCTTTTTCATAGGCTTTTTTAATTCCGATACTTTCCACAACATCTTCCGTTTCTCTAATTCCGGCTGTATCAATAAATCGGAAAGCAACACCATCAATAATCATTTCATCTTCAATTGCATCACGAGTTGTTCCAGCAATATCAGAAACAATGGCTTTTTCTTCGTTTAAAAGAGTATTTAATAAGGTTGATTTTCCAACATTTGGTTTGCCAATAATAGCAACAGGAATCCCATTTTTCATGGCGTTTCCAAAAGCAAAAGAATCAATCAAACGCTTTAAAACAAACGTAATTTGAGTAACTAATTCTTTGAATTTTGTTCTATCAGCAAATTCAACATCTTCACCAGAAAAATCTAATTCTAATTCTATTAAGGCAGCAAAATCTAATAATTGCGCACGTAATTCTTTTAATTCATTGGTGATTCCACCACGCATTTGCTGAATCGCCATTTGATGACTTGCTGCAGAATTGGAAGCAATTACATCGGCAACAGCTTCGGCTTGACTCAAATCCATTTTTCCGTTTAAGAAAGCACGCATTGTAAATTCGCCATTATCAGCCATTCTACATCCGTTTTGTAAAAACAATTGAATGATTTCTTGCTGAATAAACACAGAACCGTGACACGAAATTTCTACCACATTTTCACCAGTATAAGATTTCGGATTCTTAAAAACAGAAACCAAAACTTCATCTAAAATAATTTGATTCTGAATAATATGACCTAAATGAATCGTGTGTGTTTTTTGATCACGAAGTGATTTATTGCTTTTTATAGATTTGAATAAAGCATCAACAATTTCTATTGATTTTTCACCAGAAAGACGAATCACAGAAATAGCACCAACTCCAGATGGAGTAGCCAAAGCAATAATGGTATCGTTTTGAATCATGCTGCAAATATACACAGTTTAATTAGTTGATAACAGTGGTTTTGTAACAAAACGAAATTTTCATCGTCTTATTAATAGAACAATAATTAAAACCCAAGAAGATGAAAGAAAACAGACAATTACTCGTATTAACACATTTAAGTCAGTTGTTAGATTTTGTTTCTGGAATCGGTGGATTTGTTGTTCCGCTAATTTTGTGGGCTGTTAAAAAAGATGAAATTTATGGAATGGATTCTCACGGAAAAGCAATCTTAAACTTTAGAATCACCATGTTTATGTACTTACTAATTTGTATTCCGTTAGTATTGTTATTAGGATTAGGAATTATCGGATTTATTATCATCGGAATTTCATACGTGATTTTTCCAATCCTAAATGCGATAAGAGCAAACAATAATGAAGCTCCAAGTTATCCTTTTAGCATTCAGTTTATAAACTAATAATTATATATTTATTTGAAATTAAAATCACTCTTTCTAGGGTGATTTTTTTATATAGCTTGTTTGATATAATCTTCGTATTCGGAAAAGAATAGTTCAAACTGATGCATGTTTTTTACAAAAAACTCAAAACAATCTCGCCAAGAATCTTTATTGTAAATACTAAACTTTTTAGGATACAAAACATAAATACGGTGAATTATTTTACCAGATTCTAATAGGTATTCAGAATCAAAAATAATTTCAGGTAAAAACTCATTTTCTAAAATGGTTTTTAAAGATTGTAATTGTTCAAAAAGCAATTCGTTGTTAATTTCATCAGGTTGTTCAATATCTAACACAACCAATGCTTGTTTGCGTTCTGCAACAAACTTAAAAGAGAAACCTTTTATCTGAGTATTGTATTTAATCCATTTCCTAGGAAAAGATTTACCAAAGGCAATCCAGAAATCTTTTCGCATTTGTGCAGCCTCTTCTTTGCTAAACATTACCCGTGAACTTTAGCTTCCGTACCACGATTTCGCATCATTTCGGCTTCAAAAACTAATAAAGAATTCCATAATGTATCAACAACTTCTCGATCTTCATACGCACGAGCAAAACCTAAAAAAACGGTATAATGATTTGCTTCAGAAATCATTAAATCTTTATAAAATTTAGACAATTCTTTATCTTCCATGTTTTCAGAAAATACTTTAAAACGTTCGCAACTTCTAGCTTCAATTAATGCAGCAATTAGCAAACGTTGAATCAGCGCTTCTTTTCTATCACCAGTTTTTTTGAAGAATTTCATCAACTTAATGGCGTAATCATTCTTTTGTTCTCTTCCTAAAACCATTCCGCGTTTTACCATAAAATCGTGCACCATTTTAAAATGTTGCATTTCTTCAATAGCAATTTCGCTCATGGCTTCAACCAATTTTGTTTCTTCAGAATAATTAATGATTAAAGAGACTGCATTTGATGCCGCTTTTTGCTCTAAAAAAGCATGATCTGTGAGTATTTGCTGTAAATTATCTTTGGCAATTTCTGCCCAAGAAGTTTCGGTTTCGAACTGTAATCCTAACATAAATAATTGAAATTATAGACTACAAAATTACGGATAAAATAGATATGATTTTACTTTAAAGAAGGCCAAGTTTTTTCAAAAGAAATGCCATTGTGTAAATCGGTAGTCAGTAAAGAAAGACCAGCTCTTTCTATAATATAAATCACTTTTTTCGGCCAAGTTTTTCTGAAGTTGTAGGTGTTTGGTCTTCCGCCAATTTCGTTTACAAAATCAATAGCTGTTTGTTCTTTTAAAAAGAATGCTTTTTCCATGTAGAGCAACCAAATCGTCCATTTTTTTTCTGGCGTTTCTGTAGGCTTTTAAACGACTTTTTCTACCTATAAAAACAGTCACGAAATCGTTGATGTTTGCCAATTGAGCTTTTGATTTTTCTTTTGGGTGATTATTAAAATATCCTAATTGATACGTTGTGCCAGCAATGTTTTTTGGTCTGTAATCTTTCTTTAAACTTTCGGGTCTATCTTCCCATTTTAATTCGTTCTCTGTATATTTTAATATCTCAATAGAATCGAATAAAATCTTCTTGGTTTTTATCAATCTTGGTAAACGTAAAGCAGGTAATTCGATATCGCCTTTACGCAAACCTAAACTTAAAATATTTCCTGTTATTCGACCAATATATCCGCTATCCCAACCCGATTCTAAACCAGTAATTGCTAACAAGGCAGCAGGAGGAATGTTGTTTTTTAAACACAATTCAGTTGCTTTTTCAGCAATGCCTTTGTAAAATTTTTTTACGTGTTCGTATTTTCTTAGACTGTAGTTCTTTTGAGAAAACGAAACCGAAATCACACAAAATGTTAGTAGTAAGAAAATCGTGTTTTTCATTATGAAATTATTTTTTGTAATCGGATTCCAAAATCAGCTAAAGCTTTAATTTCTTTAACACCAGCTAAACGTTCTTTGTCAAGAATTAATAAACCATGTTCAGAACTTTCAATGTGATAATACGGATTGCTTTCAAAGAATAAAACCAATTCATCTGTGAATAATTCTTTAATTTTTCCTTGATTTTTCCCTGATAAATAAAAACGTTTTGAAAAATCTGGATGATTATCAATTTCTATATCTTTAAAACCTGTAAAATGATAAATATATTCGAAAACCCCTTCTTTATCTAAGGTAAACTCTGGAACTCTTCTATCTAATTTAATAAAGAACATACTTGCTCTAATCACCTGTTTTGCAATCATTTCTCCTTCAGAAAACTCAATATCAAACAGAGAACATTGTCCGTTAGAAATAATGTTTGAGACCTTGTTAATTTGTCTCGTTTTAAAATAACCAAAAGTTGGTAATTGCGTAATTTCCTCTTTCTGAGAAGGTAAATAACTCCAATCTAATTCGGTTCCAATTTTCTGTAAAGATTTCTGACGTTTTGTTAAAACGTCTTTTTTAGACTTTATAAAATCCGGAATGTTTTTACGCAAAGCAAAAGGATGTTCGCTTCGAGTAGAGTAGTTATCCAAGCCAATTATTTCTAAATGTCCACCTTTTCGTTTAAACGTTTCTGCATAACTATTCATGTTTTCCATCACAGAATGATCAACAAAATCACACAAAGAAAAATCAATAATCACTTCTTCATTTTCAGGAATTTGATTCAATTTAGATTTTAATTTCGTGTAGTTTAAAAAGCTAGAGAAATTATCGACACTAACAAAGTATTTTCCGTCTTCTTTAAACATTAAAACGTTTGGTTTTAATAGGTTTCTGACAAATAATAAAATGTCTTTATTGATGAAAATATGAATGATAAATGTAGAAAGTATTCCGACTATAATACCAGTAATTAAACTTGTTGAAATAGTGACTATTAATGTAATTAGAAAAATTAACAATTGTTCTTTTCCAATTTTAAATACTTTTTTAATATTCTCTGGCGAAGCTAGTTTATAACCTGTATACACTAAAATTGCTGCCAAAGCAGCTAAGGGAATCTTACGTAATTCTGTTGCAAACAATAAAATAAACAATACTAAAAATGCAGCATGAAAAAAGTTTGCAGATCTGTTACTTCCTTTGTTATTAACATTTACCGAACTTCTTGCTATCACAGTTACCACATTTAATCCGCCTAAAAAACCGCTAACTACAGTCGCTAATCCTAATGCTCTAATATCTTTATTTACATTAGACCGTCTTTTTTGAGGGTCTAACTTATCAACAGCTTTTATACTTAGTAAACTTTCAATACTTGCAATTAAAGTGATGCCAATAACCGCACTTATAAATTCCATTTCTAAAACTTTTCCAAAATCAGGAAAAGCAAAACTTGATAGAATATCATCTGGTAAATTAATCAATAAGGTTTTATCAATTGGATATGCCATTTCAGAAAAATAATCAAAATAATAATACATTCCAACACTTAAAACCACAATCCACATGGGAGCAGGAATTAACTGAAAATATCGATTTCTAATTTTGCTATAGAACACCATAATTAGAAAACTAATAACACCAACAGTTCCTGCATAAAACACACTTTGATTGTCTGTTGTAATATAATATTTTATACCTTCTGGAACATTTAAAATTAATTCAATAATGCTTCCTCTAGCATTTAAATTACCTAACATTACATGAATCTGTTTTGCAAAAATTCCGATACCAATTGCTGCTAACATTCCTTGTATTGCAGATGATGGAAAGAAATCACCCAAAGAACCCAGGCGTAAAAAACCAAGAATTATCATAATAATTCCAGAAACCACAATTGCTGCCAAAGTATATAAGAATCCTTGTTGCATATCACCAGCACCTAATGTGGTAATTGAAGCTAAAATAACAACAACTAAACCATTTCCAGGTCCAGTAATAGTGACATTTGAACCACCAAGTATAGAAGTTACAATTCCTCCAATTATTGCAGCAATAATTCCAGAAATTGGTGGAGCACCAGAAGCTAATGCCAAACCTAATCCTAAGGGTAATGCAATCAAAGAAACCACAAAACCTGAAAAGATATTTTTCGGAATATCTCTTGCGAATATTTTAAAAGAGTTTTCTTTAGCCATATTACTTAACAATTAAAAGGTCGGTTGGTAATTCTGATAAAATATATTCAATATCATGCGGAAAAATTCGATCTATTAAACGAGTTTTTGAAGGCGCATTCATAATTAATAAATCAGCTCTTTTTACTTTTGCATAATGACCTATTGAATACCCTCGTTGTCCAAAAATACTTTGAATTTTTAAAGCTGTGTCTTTGCAATCAATTTCGCTTAGAATTTTTTCTACACGTAAGTCTTCTCGTTTTTTTACCCGTTCTTTTGCAATGTTTGCTCTTCGTAATGATGCATCATCATTTACTTTTATATCAAGTTCAGCTTTGTTGATTTCTTCTACTATTGTAATTCTTTTACAATCTAAGTCATTTCCTATTTTAAAAGCAGTTTCTATGGTATCTTTTGTCTTCTCATCTTTTAATCCATTGACAACAATATGTTTACATGGAATTCTTTTTACAGAGGGTTTTATCAATAATAAAACAGAACAAGGCGCTTTTCTAGTAAGTTCTCGTGCAATTGAACCCACATAATACTTATATAAATTTTCTTTTTGAAGTGCTCCAAGAATTAGCAAGTTGATGTTTTCTTTATGACAAGTGTCTAAAATTACATCTACAGGTTTTCCTTTCTGCCAAATTCTTTTTAAGGGTGAATCTAATTTTGGGGCTTCATCTAATAACTGTTGAAGTTGCTTTTCTTTTTCATCTGATTTATCACCAACATGAACTCCTACTAATTCAGCTCTAAACATATTCGAAATCCTAATTGCTTCAAATAAGTTAGCCTTTAAATTTGGTGAAAACGCAATACCAATTAATATCTTTTTAAATACTTGCAAATGTTTAATTTTTTTAGAAGTCTAAAGATAAAAAAATACTATTAACAGCAAAGTTTTTTAAGTGTAATTAAAACTATAAACCTAACTTAAAGACTTCTTTTAATAAAGCCATTGCAGGATTTTTCTCCAACAATTTATCGTATTTTTCTTGAGGCGTGTAAGCGAACTTTTTGGTAACGGTTTCATTTACAAGAATTGAAACTGTAATTCCGTAGTTGTTTAAAGTAGTTCTTAAGTGTTTTAATAAATTGGGTCTCTCTTTTTCAATTTGCCCTTGCATTAAAGTATTTGGTAAGGTTAAAATGATTTCAAAGTTTTCTTTTAAAACCGGTAAATCTGCATTAAATGTAGCAGCAATGCTTTTTTGACCACGTTTAATTAATTCTGTATGATATAATTTCCAGGTTTTTTCCAATTCCTTTTGTGTGAAATCATTTTTTGGGTGATTGTCGAAATTCTCATCTAATATAACTTCTTTTTTATCTTCTTTTTTAAGATGAACACTTTTTAAAGATAATGAAGAAGATCTTCTAGTTACATTTTTAAGAACTGGATGTTTCGTTGGCGCAACCTTTTTGATTGGAACTTTGGGGTCTTCTACTTTGGTTACAGTTTTTTTACTTTCAATTGTTTTTACAATTGATTTTGAGATAGGTGAAAGTGATGTGAAAAATGTAGCAGGAATTATGTAGTTAGCTGACTTTTTTTTTTCTCCATCAAAATTGATAGAGGCAATTTGCATTAGTGTTAATTCTACAAGTAAACGTTGATTTTTACTGGTTCTGTAACTCAAATCACAATCGTTAGCTTTGTTGATTGCACTTACTAAAAATTGCACACTTGCTTTGGTAGATTGCTCTAAATATTTCTTTTTAGCAACATCGCCAACTTCAAGTAAATCAATTGTAATTTTATCTTTCGCAACTAATAAATCTCTAAAGTGAGAAGCCAAACCATTTATAAAATGATGTCCTTCAAATCCTTTTGATAATACTTCGTTAAATGCAACTAAGACTTCAGGGATTTTATTCTCTAAAACTAAATCTGTGATGTTAAAATACACATCGTAATCTAGTACATTTAAATTTTGTGTTACGGCTTCTCTAGTTAAGTTTTTTCCAGAAAAACTTACAACTCTATCAAAGATAGATAACGCGTCTCTCATTGCACCATCAGCTTTCTGAGCAATGATATGTAAGGCATCATCATCTGCTGTAATTTCTTCTTTTTCAGCAATTACTTTTAAATAGTTCTTTGCATCTAAAACGCTAATTCTTTTGAAGTCAAAAATTTGACAACGTGATAGAATAGTCGGAATTATTTTATGCTTTTCAGTAGTTGCTAAAATAAATATTGCATGAGCAGGTGGTTCTTCTAGAGTCTTTAAAAAAGCATTAAAAGCAGCTTGAGACAACATGTGAACTTCATCAATAATATACACTTTAAACTTTCCAGTTTGTGGTGGAATTCTAACCTGATCTGTTAAACTTCTAATGTCATCAACAGAGTTATTTGATGCAGCATCTAATTCAAAAATATTAAAAGCAAAATCCTCATCTTCAGAAATTTCTGCTCCAGCTTGATTTATTTGTTTTGCCAATATTCTTGCACACGATGTTTTTCCAACACCACGCGGACCTGTAAATAATAAAGCTTGTGCTAAATGATTGTTTTTTATAGCATTCTCTAGCGTATTGGTAATTGCTTGTTGTCCAACAACATCAGCAAAAACCTGAGGTCTATATTTACGTGCAGATACTATAAATTGCTCCATGAAATCTTTAAAAATTAGCTAAACAAATGTAAGTAACTCGTTATTCTTTTACAACAAATCTTTACCTTGAGCTCCTAAAGTTTTTAACAATTGTATAAAATCTTTTTATCTTGCGACCAAGATTGAAATTAGAAAATATTTTTATGAAAATTATAAAGCCAGGTTTAGTATTCGTTGCAGTTTCTTTTATGTTGATTTTAGTTGGATTTTCTGCTAAAAAAGAAACTTTACAAACTGATAAGTCACAAAAAAGAGAGTTGAAAATTGCTTATTTTGCAAGTGGATGTTTTTGGTGTGTAGAAGCAATTTTTGAAAGTGTAGATGGAGTAGAAGAAGCAGTTTCTGGTTATGCTGGTGGATTTACAAAAAATCCAACATATAAATCAATTGGGACAGGAAGAACGGGACATTCTGAAACTGTTGCGGTATATTATAACCCAAAAAAAGTAAGTTTTAAAACCTTGGTAAAAGTATTTTTTGGCTCGCATGATCCAACAACAAAAAATGGACAACATCCAGATTATGGAAGTCAATACAGGTCAATTGCATTT
Source organism: Polaribacter sp. (assembly GCA_029250685.1). Taxonomy (GTDB): domain Bacteria; phylum Bacteroidota; class Bacteroidia; order Flavobacteriales; family Flavobacteriaceae; genus Polaribacter. Next base: position 21,680 of record JAQXEU010000011.1, on the reverse strand, counting down.
TATAAAAATGCTTCAGAAAAAATAATCATCAATGCATTTATAAAAGACTTAAACGATTCTTATTATAAAGGTAAAATAGTTACAGAAGTTACAGAGTTGGTTCGTTTCTATGAAGCTGAAGCATATCATCAAAACTATGAAAAGTTAAACCCTAACAATTCTTATATCGTAAATGTTTCTATTCCAAGATTAAATCGATTTAAAAAGAAATTTCCAGAGTTGTTAAAGAAAGGAGCTTTAAAGCATTAAAAAAAGCGCCACCAAATGGTAACGCTTTTATATGCATCCTTAACACACAATAACGTATAAACTGTGCAGGTCTATACAATTTTTTTAGGCCATATAAAGGCTTAATTTTTTATTGATCTTCTAATAAAACATACTGCACATACATTCTATATGCTCCTGGTTCAGCAAAACTTTTATTTCCGTTTGATGCACCACTACCAGCTAAAACTGTATTTGCATTTGCGTTTGCAACAATGTTTTCTGCTACACTTGCATCTGCACTATAAGCATTTGGGAAAACTGCTGGATAACCTGGTAAAATTCTGTAATCTATTTTGTAATAAAAGTTTGGATTATCCTTTTTTACATTTGAGTAAAAACTCCCAGCTGGCATGTAATCATTTTTAATGTAGATAAATTCATTTTTTTTATCCTCTATAAATTTTTTCGCATAAATCTTTGTAGATTTCTTTAATCATTTTTCGTTTCATTTTCATAGTTGGTGTTAAATGTCCACCCTCAATAGACCATTCTTCAGGAGTTAATTTAAACTTTTTAACGGTTTCCCATTTTCCAAATTTAGTATTGCAAAATGTAACTTCTTCTTCAATTCTTTCAATTACTTTTTTGTTTGATGCAATTTCTGCATTACTCCCTAGAGCGATATCATGTCTTTGTGCCCATTCTTTTACAAATTCAAAATTAGGTTGAATTAAAGCTGCTGGCATTTTTTCATTTTCTCCAATTACCATTACTTGCTCTATAAAACGAGACTGTTTTAACTCGTTTTCAATTAGAGCAGGAGCAACATATTTTCCTCCCGAAGTTTTAAACATTTCTTTTTTACGGTCTGTAATTTTTAAAAACCCATCATGAGAAACTTCTCCAATATCTCCTGTATGGAAATAATGTTCAGTCATCACTTCAGCAGTTTTTTCAGGGTCTTTATAATAACCTAACATAATGTTTGGTCCTTTTGCTAAGATTTCTCCGTCATCAGCAATTTTAACTTCAACGCCATCAATAATTCGACCAACAGTGCCAACTTTAAATCCACCATTTCTTTGATCGTTAACAGATATTACTGGCGAAGTTTCTGTTAAACCGTAACCTTCCATAATTGGCATTTCTGCGGCAGCAAAAAAACGTGTTAATCTTGGTTGTAAAGCAGCACTCCCAGAAACCATTAAATCTAACCTTCCACCTAAACCATCTTTTATTTTAGATAAAATTAATTTTCTAGCGAACCCTAATTTTTTCTCATACCACCAACCATTAGCTCCATAAGGTTCGTATTGTAAAGCAATATCAATCGCCCAATAAAATAATTTCTGTTTGATTCCTTTTAAGTCTGCTCCGCGACCATAAATTTTATCGAATACTTTTTCGTACAATCTCGGAACAGCAGTCATAACATGAGGTTTAATTTCTTTTAAATTATCACTCATTTTTTCAATAGATTCAGCAAAATAAATTTCAACACCACAATATTGATATAGATATAAAATCATTCTTTCAAAAATATGGCAAATCGGTAAGAAACTTAGTGCTTGACTTTCTCCGCTAACTAATGGAACTCTTTTTTCACTTGCTAACACATTAGAAACAATATTTCCGTGCGATAACATAACGCCTTTTGGTTTTCCAGTTGTTCCAGAAGTATAAATTAAAGTTGCTAAATCATCAGAAGTTACTGCTTTTTTATAATTTTCAACTTCAGGTTGATTGCTTTCATCGCTACCTAGTTGTAAAACTTCTGCCCAATTATGCTCTCCTTTAATGTCATCAAAAGTGTAAACGCCTTTTAATTGCGTATTTCCTTTTACTTGATTTAATTTTTCTAAAATTGATTCATCAGAAACAAAACAATAAATTGCTCCAGAATGATTTAAAACATATTCATAATCTTCTTTAGAAATTGTTGGATAAATAGGAACGTTTTGTGCTCCTAATTGTAAAATACCAATATCCATGATATTCCATTCTGTTCTGTTTGTAGAAGAAATTACGGCAATTTTATCGTCTTTATTTATGCCCAAACGCAATAAACCACGACTGATTTGATTTGCTTGATCTAAATATTGTTTTGTGCTAATTGAATTCCATTCTCCATCTTTAAACGAAGTTAATGCTTTTGTAAGATTGTACTTCTCTAATTGGTAATATGGAAAATCGAATAATCGTGTAATTGTAGCTGACATAAAATAACTGTTTGTAGTATTGCAAAGTATAAAAATTCAATTGATCTGACAAACGAAATTCAAACAGTTGTTTTTTTAAGAGTTGTAAATTTTTTGATATAAATGTTTGTATTTTTCTTTGATGTTTTTTCGTTTCATTTTCATTGTTGGAGTTAATAAACCATCTTCAATAGTCCATTCTTCTGGCGTAATTTCAAACTTTTTAATCTTCTCCCAATTACCAAAATCAGCATTACAAATGTTTATTTCTTTTTGTATTCTAAAACCAAGGTTTAAATCTGTAGAAACATCTTTAATTATATGCCCTTTTCTTTTTGCCCATTCATTCACAAAATCAAAATTAACTTGAATTAATGCTGCTGGCATTTTTTCACTTTCACCTATTACCATTATTTGTTCTATAAAGCGAGACTGTTTTAAAGCACTTTCTAATACAGCTGGAGCAATATATTTACCACCAGAAGTTTTAAACATTTCTTTTTTTCGATCTGTAATTTTTAAAAATCCATCTTTATCAATAACTCCAATGTCTCCAGTGTGTATGTAACCATCAATAATGGTTTCATTTGTCAATTCATCGTTCTTGTAATAACCAAGCATTATGTTTGAGCCTTTTACTAAAATTTCCCCATCATTTGCAATTTTAATTTCAATTCCTTTTAAAGCTTTTCCAACAGTTCCTACCTTAAATCCGCCATTTCTTAGATCATTAATTGAAACTCCAGGCGAAGTTTCAGTCATACCATAACCTTCAAAAATTGGAATTCCTGCTGCGGTAAATATGGTTATTAATCGCTCTTGTAATGGAGCACTTCCAGAAACCATAAAACGTAAGTTACCACCTAAAGCTTTTTTCCATTGGCTGAAAACAAGTTTACGTGCAATTTTTAGTTTAAAGTAATAAAACCATCTATTTTTATTATATGGCTTGTAGTTTTCTGCTAGTTCTAAAGATAAAAAGAACAATACTCTTTTTATTCCTGAAAGTTCCCTCCCTTTTGCTACAATTTTATCAAAAACTTTTTCTACTAACCTAGGAACAACTGGCATAAAATGTGGTTGAATTTCTTTTAAGTTATCTCCTAATTTATCAATTGATTCTGCAAAATGAACTTCAAATCCCATTAAATGATAATAATAAGAAGCAAAACGCTCGAAAATATGGTTGATTGGTAAATAGCTTACAACTCTATGATGAGTACCTTTTAAATCTAATGCGTCGGCACTTACTAGTGTGTTTTCTACAATATTTCTATGTGACAACATTACACCTTTTGGTGTTCCTGTTGTACCAGAAGTATAAATAATAGTTGCCAAGTCATCAGTTTTAACCTTTTTTTTAAGTTCTTCAACTAAAGGTTGGTTTTCGTTTGATTTTCCTAATTCTAAAAATGAATTCCAATTCGTTTTCGGATTTATATCATCAAATGTAAAAACCTCTTTTAATTTTGTTTTACCTTTAATTGCATTGATTTTTGCTAACAACTCCTTATCAGAAACAAAACAATATACCGCATCAGAATGATTGATAATATATTCGTAATCTTTCTCTGCTAAAGTTGGATAAATTGGTACATTTTGTGCTCCAAGTTGTAAGGTTCCAATATCTAAAATGTGCCATTCTGGTCTGTTATTTGAACTGATGACAGCAATTTTATCGTTTGGTTTTACTCCTAGATTTAATAATGCCCTACTTGCAATATTGGCTTTTTCTATAAATTCTTGTGTAGATACTGATAGCCAATCATCATTTTTTTTATAAACATAACATTTATCTTGAGGAAATTTTTCTTGTTGATTATAAATAAAATCAAATAGTAGCTTTGGACTTTTCATACATAAAATATTAAAGCAATATAAATAAAAAAGTGCTACCAAATAATTTGATAACACTTTTTTTATATGAATAGAAAGATTAATATAAGCTGACTTTATTTTTAATAAAGTCAGCTCTTAGATAAGAATAAGTAAACCCCTAACTTCACTTAGACTAAACTATTACATCTTTTTCAGGGATCTAAATTACACCCCTGCAAGATATATCGTTAGTTAAGTTTAGTCAATAGGTATAAATACCTGTTTTTTTACTGATAACTAAATTTATTGCCGTTTATACTCGCGTATTTTGAATCAACATCATATTCTACATGCATTCCAGTGATATCAAATTTCCCTCTTACTTTAGTATATTTAAAATCTAAATCTTCTTCAAAACGAGTTTTATTGAAAGAAACACCGTCTTTAAATTTAGTGTATTTAAAAGTTGCTGATTCTTTAAAAATAGCACTCGCAAAACTCACATTGTTATCGAAAACAGTGTATTTAAATGTAGATTCCTCTTCGAAAATTGTATTTAAAAAACTAATATCTTTTCTGAATTTTGCGTACTTAAAAGTAGAATCTCCGTTAAATTTACTGTCAGAAAAGTCTGCATTTGTTCTAAAATTAGAATATTTAAACATTGCCATTTCTTTAAAAACACAATTTTTAAAGATTGCGACATCGTCAAAATTAGCGACAAATGTATAACCTGAGTCTTCGTCATGTATATATGCAAAAACGTTATCTACGAACGTACAGTTTTTGAACGAAACTTTTCCTGTAATTTGTTTTTCGATTTTATTATTAGAATTATTCCAAAAACGTCTTTTTCTTTTAGGCAATTTATTTAATTGCTCATCCATAAAAGTAAAATCCAAATCACCTACAATTGTTACATTATTATATGCAATGTTTTTTCCGCTTTTAATATCTCTCATAATATCAGAAGCATTAACTCTTGTTTGTGCTATAATTGTCGTAGTGAATAAAAAACAGATAATAATTCCTGTTAAATTTGTAATATTTTTCATAATTGATTCTTTTATGTTTGTAGTAAAGACAAAACAAATATTAAAATGTGACACTTTGTAATAAAAAAACCAATTGAGTTTCAATTGGTTTCTTTAAATTTTTATTGATTGATATTTACAACCCAGTTTTTAGCATTTGTAAAGGCTTCTAACCAAGGTGAAACTTCATCTTTTCTACCTGCAGGGTAATTAGCCCAGTTCCATTGAAATGTAGAACGCTCAATGTGAGGCATCATTACTAAATGACGACCTGTTGTATCACACATCATAGCAGTATTGTAATCAGATCCATTCGGATTTGAAGGATAAGAATCATAACCATATTTTGCAACAATATTGTAATTATCTTCATTTTCTGGAAGATGAAACTTTCCTTCTCCGTGAGAAATCCAAACTCCTAAAGTACTTTCAGCTAAACTAGATAACATAATAGAGTTGTTTTCTTGAACTTTAACTGATGTAAAAGCACTTTCGTGTTTTTTAGAATCATTATGTAACATTTTCCCATGAACATTATGTTCAGGATTGATCAATTCTAATTCCATGAATAGTTGACATCCGTTACAAATCCCAACAGATAATGTATCTTCTCTTTTAAAGAAATTATTGATAACGGTATTTGCTTTTTCGTTGTATTTAATTGCGCCAGCCCAACCTTTTGCTGAACCTAATACGTCTGAATTAGAAAAACCGCCAACTGCTCCTAAAAACTGAATGTCTTCAAGATTTTCACGACCAGAAATTAAATCGGTCATATGAACATCTTTAACGTCAAACCCAGCTAAATACATGGCGTTTGCCATTTCACGTTCAGAGTTAGATCCTTTTTCTCTTAAAATAGCTGCTTTTGGTCTTGGTTTACTTGTATCAATTACCGGAAGTTTCCCAGTAAATTGAGTTGGAAAAGTATATTGTAATGGCTGATTTGCAAAGTTTTGAATTCTTGCTTTTGCCAATCCATTTGCAGTTTGCCTTTGATCTAATAGATACGATGTATTGTACCAAACACTTCTCATTTCTGAAACAGATAAGGTAAATGCCTCAGCATTATTTTTGATAATAACGTTTCCTGAATTATTTACAGAACCAATTTTATGAAAAGCAACTTTTGCATTGTTTAAAATAGTTTCTACTGAATCATCTGTAGCTTGAAAAACAATTCCTGAGTTTTCAGCAAATAATACTTTTAATGAATCATTTTCATTTAAAGAAGTTAAATCGTAATCAGCTCCTAAATTATTATCAGCAAAACAAAGTTCTAATAACGTGGTAATTAACCCACCAGAAGCAACATCATGCCCAGCAACAATTTTACTAGCTTTTATTAATTCTTGAATAGTATTAAATGTGTTTTTAAAACTTTCATTATTTAATATTGATGGAGCTTCTTTACCGATTCTGTTTAATATTTGAGAAAAAGAACTTCCACCTAACTTATAAGTATCTTCAGATAAATTGATGTAATAAATTGATCCTTTGTTTTGTTGTAAAACTGGCTCTATAACATTGGCGATATTAGTACAATTTGCAGCAGCGGATATTATTACAGTTCCAGGAGAAATTACTTCTTCATTCTTGTATTTCTGCTTCATAGATAAAGAATCTTTTCCAGTCGGAACATTGATTCCTAAATCGATTGCAAACTCAGAAATTGCCTCAACAGCTTTAAATAATCTTGCATCTTCACCTTCATTTTTACAAGGCCACATCCAATTTGCAGAAAGAGAAACTCCTTTTAAGTTACCTTTTAAAGGTGCCCAAATTAGGTTTGTTAAAGATTCTGCAATTGAGTTTTTACTTCCTGCAACTGGATCAATTAAACCTGAAATAGGAGAGTGGCCAATTGAAGTTGCTATCCCTTCTTTGCCTTTATAGTCTAACGCCATTACACCAACGTTATTTAACGGAATTTGTAATGGACCAACACATTGTTGTTTGGCAACTTTACCGCCAACACAACGATCTACTTTATTTGTCAACCAATCTTTACAAGCTACAGCTTCTAACTGTAAAACTTGTTCTAAATAATTTTTGAAATTTTCTTTAGAATAGATTAAGTCCTGATATTTTCTGTCGATAGTTTTGTCTGTCATGATCGTTTTAGGTGAACTTCCAAACATATCATGTAACTCTAAATCCATTGGTTTTTCTCCAGTAGTTTTAGATTGAAATGTGAATTTATGATCGTTGGTAACATCACCAACTGTATACATTGGTGAACGTTCACGATCTGCAATTCTTTTTAATGTATCAATGTTTTTTTGACCGATAACTAATCCCATCCTTTCTTGAGATTCGTTACCAATAATTTCTTTTGCTGATAATGTAGGATCTCCAACAGGCAATTTATCTAAGTCGATATTACCACCAGTTTCTTCAACCAGTTCTGATAAACAATTTAAATGCCCACCAGCTCCATGATCATGAATGGAAACAATCGGATTGATGTCTGCTTCAACCATTCCACGAATAGCATTAGAAGCTCTTTTTTGCATTTCTGGATTCGAACGTTGAATAGCATTTAATTCAATTCCTGATTCAAACTCTCCAGTGTCAGCTGATGAAACTGCAGCGCCACCCATTCCAATCCTATAATTATCACCACCAAGAATTACAATTTTATCGCCTTCTTCTGGCGTGTCTTTTAAAGCTTGTTCAGCCTTTCCGTAGCCAATTCCACCCGCTTGCATAATTACTTTATCAAAACCAAGTTTTCTTGCGTCTTCTTCGTGCTCAAAGGTTAACACAGAACCTGTAATTAAAGGTTGTCCGAATTTATTTCCAAAATCTGATGCTCCGTTTGAAGCTTTTATTAAAATATCCATTGGTGTTTGATACAACCAATTACGTTCTTCAACCGCTTGTTCCCAAGGGCGATTGTCTTCTAAACGAGAATAAGAAGTCATATATACCGCTGTTCCTGCTAAAGGTAAAGAACCTTTTCCGCCAGCCAATCTGTCTCTAATTTCTCCTCCAGAACCAGTTGCAGCTCCATTAAAAGGCTCAACTGTTGTTGGAAAATTGTGTGTTTCTGCTTTTAAAGAAATGACAGATTCGTATTCTTTAATTTCGTAATAATCTGGTTTGTCTGCACTTTTAGGAGCGAATTGTTCCACTTTTGGACCTTTTACAAAAGCAACATTATCTTTATATGCAGAAACAATATCGTTTGGATGTGTTTCTGAAGTTTTACGAATCATTTTAAATAATGAAACTGGTTTTTCAGTACCATCAATAACAAATGTTCCATTGAAAATTTTATGTCTACAATGTTCTGAATTTACTTGGCTAAATCCGAATACTTCAGAATCTGTTAATTTTCTTCCGAGTTTAGTTGCTAAGTTTTTTAAATATTGAACCTCTTCACTATTTAAAGCCAATCCTTCTTCTTGATTGTATGCTGCAATATCGTCTATTTCTAATACTTTTTCTGGTGTTACATCAACTGTAAAAACAGCTTGATGTAAGCTTTCAAATTTTTGAGAAATCATTGGATCAAAATCCTTGAAACCTGATGTTGAGGCAACAAATTCTTCAATTCTAATAATTCCGTCAATGCCCATATTTTGGGTGATTTCTACTGCATTTGTACTCCAAGGAGTAATCATTGCTGCACGAGGACCAATAAAAAAAGCGTCTAAAGACGCTGCGTTTATTTTAGGTTGATTGCCAAAAAGCCAGTTTAATTTGCTTGTGTTTTCAGCAGATAATTCTTTTACTGTTTGAACAGCGAATACTTTGCTGTCTTGGTTTCCAAAGAAATGAATCATTTAGTATGTGTTTGTGTGTTGTTTTGTATAATGCAAATTTAATATAAATCCTTGAATAAGTCATTTAAAAGCTATGACGATTTTAAGAGTTATTCACGATGTTTTAAACAAAAAAAAAGCGGCTAATTAGCCGCTCTTTTTGTTTAGTTTTTTATCAGTTTCTTTATACTAGTTCCTTTATTAGAAATAAATTTGACAATATATATTCCGCTTGATATGTCTTTAATAGTTACAGAAGAACTTGGATTTTGAATTGAAATTACTTGTTTTCCGTTTATGGTAAATATTCTTAATTCATTAATTTTAGTAGAAGTAGGGTTTACAATATTTAATGTAGCACCATTTACAGGATTTGGGTATAACCTGAATAAGGTATTATCAATTTTTTCTAAACTTAAAGTAGCAGTGTGACTACCGATTCCATCAAAAGTATTCTTTGCTAAAACATCCCATTCATTAGGATCATATGTTACTTTAGGTCCTGAAATAGTACTCTTTCTGCGTAAAGTGATATCTTCAATATGTTTGCTTGAGTTACCGCTTTCACCAACAATGTCAATTAAAATTCCATTTTTAAATAAACCTACAGGATCGTTTCCGTTAAAGTTTAGAGGTGAGCCAAATTTATATGGAGCAGCACTATTGTTTGGAACAACTAGATCTGCATTACTTGTTAATGTAGCATTATTATTATCTCCATGAATAATTACAAATACTTCATTTGGTAAAATACTTGTTGTAGAAGCGTTTACTAAATAATCAGTTTTATTTAATGGTAAATCATCAACCCATGAACCACCGTTTGATTGTTTTTTTATTGAATAACCAGCTAAATTGAATGAAGCACTAGTTAGGTTAACAATTTCTATGGCTTTATTACTTCCTCCATCAGGTTCAACATATTCTGAAATAAATAACTCTGTTACTCCGTTTGAAGCACCATCTGTGGTTGTAACATTTACACCAGTACTTTGCGCTGATTTATTATTCGCAGCATCTTTTGCTAAAACTGTAATTGTATATGTTGTAGAATTGGCTAAACCAGTTACGGTATAATTTAAATCTGTTGTTGTTGCTTTAAAAGTTGCATCAACAAAAATATCATAACCTGTTACAGCAGTATCGTCAGTAGAAGCACTCCAAGTTGCTTTAAATGTTGTACCAGAAATATTACTTGCTACAATATTTGCAGGTACAGTTGGTGCTTGTGAATCTTGCAATGTTGAAGAATTTATAACTGTACTTTTAGCAGATTTATTGTTAATTAAATCTTTTGCTTCAATTGTAAAAGCATAAGAAGTATTAGGAACTAAATTAGTAACAGAGATCGTTGTGTTCGCTGTTTGTGAAGTTAATACATTATTTACGTAAACATTATAGCCTGTTACACCAACATTATCTGTAGAAGCTGTCCAAGTTAAAGTCATTGAAGTTGTAGCCTGATTACTAGCAACAACATTTGTTGGAGTAGTAGGTGCTTCAGTATCTGAACTAGTGTAAATTCCCCAAAGATCTTGAGCAGAGTCACCACCCCAAATTCTTGTAGCTAAATATGGATTATCAATAAATGGATTTCTATTTCCTTGTGCTGTTGTAATTGATGTATTTCCATGATATGTGTTTCTTGCTTTTTCTACATCAGAAACAGGATCTTCTACATTCCATTTTAAAAACAAATCAATCATATCATCAGGTGTAAGAGCATTATTACCAACACCAACACCAGTTGGTAAACATTGATTTCCATAACGTAAATACATATACATTACAATTCTAGCAACATCACCTTTCCATTCATCACCAGGAAACCAAGCATTTGTATTTGGTCCAGATGGTCCAGAATATGTAACTGAAGAGAATCCAGATGGTGTACCAGAACCTTCACCAAATTTAAAATTATTTCTTTGAGAGTTTCTAGTCCTATCTGCTGGACGCAAATTATGTGCATCTGTTCCTGGCCCAGGATCATCGGTTGCCAATAAAGGATTCGCTAAAGATTTAGAATACACGTGTTCTCTATTCCATCTAAAAGTTTGGCCATTTCCAGTATCTTGTAAAGTGTTATCTCTGTATAAGTCGTTTGTTGCATCACCATCTGTAGCATTTTCCCAACCATAAAATAAAATTACTTGATTGGCATTTGTCAAATTTGCATCAGTAATTTTACTAGCTGTCCAGATATCTGGTGTGTAATCTAGTTTATTTGTATGTGTATTTATTATTTTAGTTGCTAGAGCAGATTTTAAAGCAAGACCTGTTTTTGTTAAGTCAACATCACTATAGTACGTTTGTTGTCCAACTAAAATTGTTGACACAAATAAGTACACAAAAAAGAGTAGTCTCTTAATCATAATATAATTTCTTTTTCAATAGTTTTTAATCTTGTACTTATAGCAATAAAAGCACAAGATTTATTTTTTTTCAAGCAAAGCCATATAGAATCCATCATAACCAGATTCTGAAGCTAATATTTTTTCATCTTTAACAAATGTAAATTCTTTTCCTGATTCTGATGTTAAGAATTTATCAACTTGTTCTTGATTTTCAGAAGGTAATACAGAACAAGTAGCATACACTAACTTTCCGCCAGGTTTTACCATTTTAGAATAGCTTTGTAAAACTTCTTGTTGTATTTTTTTAATATTGTCGATAAATTCTGGTTGTAATTTCCATTTAGAATCTGGATTTCTTCTTAAAACACCCAATCCAGAACAAGGGGCATCAATTAAAACCCTGTCTGCTTTATTGTGCAATTTCTTAATTACTTTGGTTGAATTTATTTCTTTTAAATCAATATTATGCGCTTTATTTCTTTTTGCTCTAACTTTTAATTTACGGAGTTTACTTTCGTAAATATCCATGGCAATAATTTGTCCTTTGTTTTGCATTAATGCTGATAAGTGCAATGTTTTTCCACCAGCACCAGCACACGTATCAACAACCTTCATTCCTGGTTGGACATCTAAATACGCCGCAACTAATTGTGAAGAAGCATCTTGAACTTCAAAAAAGCCTTTTTTAAAAGCTTCTGTTCTAAAAACATTAGCACGTTCGACTAATTTTAATGCATCTGGGTGATTTGGAAGTATTTCTGTAAAAATACTTTCTTGCTCTAATTCTTTTTGTAAATTTTCCCTTGAAATATTTAAGGTATTTACTCTTAAAACTACATCTGCTTGTGTGTTTAAAGTAGCCATTTCTTTCGTCCAAAGCTCTTCTCCCAATTCAGAAACACACAATTCATCCATCCAATCTGGAATAGATTCTCTGTATTTTCTAATCTTAGAAAGTTCGTCAAATTTCCCTTTAATTCTTCTTGTAGGTGTTTCTTCAATTTGATTCCAATCGGGTAATGCAATTCCTTTTAAAACACACCAAACGGTGAATAATCTCCACAAGTTTGGTCTATCAAATGGTTCGTTTACATTCGCAATTTCTGCATATAAACGTTTCCATCTAACAATTTCATAAATAGTTTCAGCAACAAATTTACGGTCTCTACTTCCCCAACGTTTATCTCTTTTTAATGCTTTTTCTACTGCTTTTCCAGCATATTCTCCTTCATTAAAAACATCGCGCAAACTATCTATTACTGCGTATGTTAAATTTCTGTGTAGTCTCATTTATAGAATATTATTCACTAAAAATTATTGTTTCTTAGGATTTGCAAATGTAAGAATAAAGATGAGATTAATTTTTCTTTTTGGTGAAATCTGTGAAAATTACTTTTAATCTTTGTTGTACACCAGTATCTAAATTTGTTAAATCTATATAAGAAGTACAGTATGCTATTCCATCTCCAGTATTTTGAACCTCTAAGTGCAAAAACTTAGCAGCTTTACCACTCTTTAATTGAAAATCGGTAAATTCTATTCTATTGTCAGTAACATTAGGTGGGTTTTGATAAGCGAAAATTCCGAATGCATAAGTTGGTACAACACCAAGAGCAATTGTATTATCATTACCATTAACATTGTCTAAAGATTTTCTAGGAGCAACTTGCTCTACCATTAATATAGACCAAGCAGCCTTATCACCATCAGTATCATTAGGTACACTTACTGTAACTTTTATTAATTTTGTTTCAAATGGTTTTAATTCGATAAAAGACGGAGAAACGTTTAGCCATTTGGATAATGAATATTTCCCATCACCAGCTGGTAAAAAACTACTTTTTCCTTTTCCATTCATATTAAAGTCATACATGTTGACATTAAATTGATTTTGAAAAGAAGTGTTATTATTAACTGTAATGTCGTAAGTTCTTACTTCACCTGGTTTTTGATTAAAATGAAAATGGGCTGGTGCAACAGAAACACCCGTAGATTTACGAGCACTGTTATTCTTGTTCGATTTGTCCTGACCATAAGTAAAATGGGCAGAAATTAATAATAAAATCGAAACTAGTCTTAGGGACAACTTAGTTTTTAAGGGCATTTTTATTATTTTATCAGTTCAAAATAAACAAATAATATTTAGAACCACCAAATTTCTTTCACAAATATATGTCAATCTAATTATGTACTTTCGTTATTTTAAAGGATAAACCGCTAAAAATTGATCAATTTAAACAAGCCAATTACCTATATAAAAGGTGTAACAATTAACCGGTCCTCGTTACTTTATCAAGAGTTACGAATTAAAACATGTGCTGATTTATTGTATTTATTTCCTTTTAGATATATAGATAAAACACAGTTTTATAAGATCAATCATTTACAGAATAGTGGCTCAGAGGTTCAGATTGTCGGTAAAATCACCCATTTAAAAACCATAAAACAACAGCGCGGAAGTAGAGTAGTTGCAACCTTTATTGATGAAACTGGTTCAATGGAGCTTGTTTGGTTTAAAGGTGTTAAATGGATTAAAGAATCATTAAAAATAAATACTCCTTATATAGTATATGGTAAACTAAACAGTTTTAATAACTCGTTTTCGATGCCGCACCCAGAAATGGAATTGCTTTCTGAATATAAAAAGAAGGTGCAAACGGCAATGCAACCTGTATATCCATCAACAGAAACATTAGGAAGTAAAAATATTAGTAATAAGGTAGTAAGAACTTTAATTCAGAATTTATTTGTTGAAATTGATGGAAGAATAAATGAATCACTTTCAGAACAGTTTGTCAAACAATATAATTTGATGTCAAAAAAGGAAGCGTTATTAAATATTCACTTTCCAAAGAGCCAAGAAAATCTAGCAAAAGCACAATATAGATTAAAGTTTGAAGAATTGTTTTTTATCCAATTACAACTTATCCGAAAGAAAATCATCAGAAAATCTAAACTAAAAGGGTATTCGTTTGAAAACGTTGGAGATAAATTTAATAATTTTTACAATAACAGTTTGCCATTTGATTTAACAAACGCTCAAAAACGAGTTTTAAAAGAAATCAGAAAAGATGTTGCAACAGGAGTTCACATGAATCGTTTATTACAAGGGGATGTTGGTTCAGGGAAAACAATTGTTGCTTTGTTAACCATGTTGTTGGCAATTGATAACGGATTTCAAGCTTCTTTAATGGCACCAACAGAAATTTTGGCAACTCAACATTATAACGCAATTACAGAGTTGTTAAAAGAAAGCAATATAAATATCGCTTTATTAACCGGTTCTGTAAAATCAAAAATGCGCCGAAAAATCCATCAACAATTAGAAGATGGAACGTTACATATATTAATAGGTACACATGCTTTGTTGGAAGATAAAGTAATTTTCAGCAATTTAGGAATCGCAATTATTGATGAACAACATCGATTTGGTGTTGCACAACGCTCTAAAATGTGGAAAAAAAATGAATTACCGCCTCACGTTTTGGTAATGACTGCAACGCCAATTCCGAGAACATTGGCAATGTCTGTGTATGGCGATTTAGATATTTCTGTGATTGATGAGTTGCCTCCAGGAAGGAAAGAAGTAAAAACAGTTCATAGATTTGATAGCAATCGTTTGGCTGTTTTTAAATTTTTAAAAGATGAAATCGCAAAAGGACGACAAGTTTATGTTGTATATCCGTTAATTCAAGAATCTGCCGCAATGGATTATAAAGATTTAATGGACGGTTACGAAAGTATTTCAAGAGATTTTCCGATGCCAAAGTATCAAATAAGTATTGTGCATGGAAAAATGAAACCTGCAGATAAAGAATACGAAATGCGACGTTTTGTGAAAGGTGCAACGCAAATTATGGTTGCCACAACTGTAATTGAAGTTGGTGTAAATGTACCAAACGCAAGTGTTATGGTAATTGAAAGTTCAGAACGTTTTGGCTTGAGTCAATTACATCAATTGCGTGGACGCGTTGGACGAGGTGCAGATCAAAGTTATTGTATTCTATTGTCTGATGTGAAATTATCTGCGGATGCAAAAACGCGTTTAAAAACGATGGTAGAAACTTCTGATGGATTTAAAATTGCTGAAGTTGATTTAAAGTTACGCGGACCCGGAAATATAATGGGAACGCAACAGAGTGGAGTTTTAAACTTGAAGATTGCTGATATTGTAAAAGACACTTCTATTTTGGTTGAAGCAAGAAATGCTGCAATTGATTTACTTACAGATGATCCAAATTTGTCAAAACCAGAAAACTTAGTGACCTTAAATAGTTACACCAAACATCAAAAAACGAGTGGTTTGTGGGCAAACATTAGTTAATTATTTATAATAATATTCTAATTGCCAATTTTGTGCTTTAATTGCTTGTTTACTAGTTGGTTTACTCCAAATTGGATAGACTCTGAAACCTCTTTTACCGTCTTTCTTTTCTGTAGATATAATTCCGTTTTTGATTAAAGCAGTTTTCGGGAACTTAAAATATCCAACAGAGTTTTTATCAAAAACCTTAATGATAAAGAAATCAAAATCATCAGAATCTTTAAAAGGTTCTATGATTCCGTTTACATTTCGTTTCCAACAAGTTACAAATTGACCGATTTTCTTCGGAGTAATTTTTGCCGTTCTTTCAATGATTTTTATGCCATTAATTTCATAAGAACATGCTTTGTACTCTTTGCTTTCAGAGTTTTGTAAATAATTAGAAATAGTAGCTTTCATTTGGCAAATAAAATCATTTCAGAACCAATTTTAACCATTCTTCAGGGTTTTCTATCATTAAAAAGTGTCCTGTATTATCCATAGTTAATAATTCATTATTCGGAATTTCACTCGCTAATAATTCTGCAATTTCTATAATCGCAATTGGATCATTTTTTGCCCAAATTATTTTCGTCGGAATTTGAGTTTCTTTTAAAGCACCAATCCAACGATGCCAATAGTAATAGCGTTCGTTGATGTAGTTTGATATTTTATGAATTACTTTTCGTCCTTCATTATATTCTAATTGAAACCACATTTCTTGAAGCTCTTCATTTGTCGCTTTCGATTTATCAAAATATACATTACGCATATTTCTTTTAAAAATTGAGTAATTGGTTAAACTCGCAACAAATTCACCAGTGATTTTACTCTTTAATAATTTCTGAATTAATCGCAATTTTGATAATTCAATATGTGCACTTCCATTACAAAGAATTAATTTATCTATTTGTAAATCAATTTGTTGCCTATTATGTCTTGCTAAAATTTCTGTTGCAATACTTGTTCCGTAATCGTGTGCTAATAAGGTGACTTTTTTCAAGTTTAATTGTTCCCAAATTTGCAAAGCAACATCAGCTTGTTCAATTAAAGAATACGAATAGTCTAATGGTTTTTCAGAAAAGCCAAAACCTAAATGATCGTGAATAATTACCCGATACTGTTTAGACAACTCTGATAAAACTTTTCGATAATCATAAGATGAAGTTGGATAGCCATGCAAAATCACGAGAGTTTCCTCATTATGTCCTTCATCAATTAGAAATATTTCTCTACCAAATATGTTGATGAATTTTCCTTTTTGTTTCCATTCTAATACTTTCATAATTCACTCAAAAATCTGTTTACAATGTAGTGATTTTTATGTAGTTTTGATTTATACAAAAAATCAGAATTCTATCCATTTTATAGACGTCATATTACCAATTCCAATTCAGAAAACATTTACTTATTCGGTAACTGAATCTGAAGCCAAATTCCTTAAAAAAGGAATGCGGGTTGCAGTTTCGTTTGGTAAAACCAAAATGTACACCGCGTTGGTTTTTAATATTCATCAGCATAAACCCGAATTATACGAAGCGATTGAAATTCTACAGATTTTGGATGAGAAACCTATTGTAACAGAAGTTCAGTTGCAAAACTGGCAATGGATTTCAAGTTATTATATGTGTTCTTTGGGTGATGTGTATCGTGCTGCATTGCCGTCTGCATTTTTATTAGAAAGTGAAACAATTGTTTTAAAAAATGACACTTTTGTTGATGAAGAAAGTTTAAATGATGAAGCATTTTTAATTTTTGAAGCATTACAACATCAATCACAATTAACAATTCACCAAGTTGTTGATATTTTAGGGAAGAAAAAAGTTTTGCCAATTATCAACGAATTGATTCAGAAAAACGCAGTTTTTGTAAAGGAAGAAATTTACGAACAATACAAACCAAAAATGGTGAAATATGTTCGATTAAATTCAAAATATACTTCGGATGATGCTTTGCAGAATTTGTTAGAACAATTAAGTAGAGCGAAAAAACAACGCGAAGCTGTTTTAGGTTTTTTTCAATTATCTGCAAGTAAAAAGCCAATAAAAGCTAAAGAATTAGAAACAAAAATTGGTGTTTCAGCTGCTGTAATAAAAGCATTAGCTGATAAAGAGATTTTTGAATTGTACGAAATTCAAACCGATAGAATCAATTTTAATGGAGCTACAAACGATTTAAAAAACTTGAACGAGTTTCAAGAAAAAGCGCTTGAAGAAATTAAAACTTCATTTGAAGAGAAAGAAGTGGTTTTATTACACGGAATAACAAGTTCTGGTAAAACAGAAGTTTATACAAAACTAATTGAAGACAATTTAAACTCTGGAAAACAGATTTTATTTTTGTTGCCAGAGATTGCGTTGACAACGCAAATTATATCCCGTTTAGAAAATTATTTTGGAGATCAAATTTCTGTGTTTCATTCTAAATACTCGATGAACGAAAGGGTTGAAGTATGGAATAATGTGTTGAATAATAAACCAAAAGCGCAAATTATTTTGGGTGCAAGATCATCGGTTTTTTTACCATTTTCTAACTTAGGGTTAATCATTGTTGATGAAGAACATGAAACTTCATATAAACAATTTGAACCTTCTCCACGTTACCATGCAAGAGATACAGCGGTTGTTTTGGCGCATCAACACAAAGCGAAAATAGTATTAGGTTCTGCAACGCCATCGTTAGAAAGTTACTTTAATACGCAAAACGGAAAATATGGTTTGGTAGAATTAAATCGCAGATTTGGTAATTTACAATTGCCAAAAATCGAATTGATAAACATCAAAGAAAAACACCATAAAAAGAAAATGAATGGTCATTTTTCTGATCGTTTAATCATGTTAATTACCGAAGCGTTAGAAAATAAAGAACAAGTTATTTTGTTTCAAAATCGCCGTGGTTTTTCGCCTGTTGTAGAATGTACAACTTGTGGTGTTGCACCGCAATGCCCGAATTGCGATGTAAGTCTAACGTTTCATAAATACAGAAGCGAATTAAAATGTCATTATTGTAATTATCAAAGAGCAATGCCAAATAATTGCGCTGCTTGTGGAAGTAATTCATTAGACACCAAAGGTTTTGGAACAGAACAAATCGAATTAGAATTAAAAGAAATTTTTCCGAAACATAACATTGGAAGAATGGATTTAGATACAACGAGAGGAAAACACGGTTATCAAAAAATAATTGGTGCTTTTGAAGCACAAGAAATTGATGTTTTAGTTGGGACGCAAATGCTTTCTAAAGGATTGGATTTTGAAAATGTATCGTTGGTTGGAATTTTAAATGCCGATAATATGTTGAATTTTCCTGATTTTAGAGCACACGAACGTAGTTATGATATGATGGTTCAGGTTTCCGGACGTGCAGGAAGATCAAAAAAGCAGGGAAATGTAGCCATACAAACCTTTAATCCGTATCATCAAATACTACAACAAGTTTCTACCACAAATTATGCAGAAATGTATAAAGAACAATTGCAAGAACGTTGGCAATATCAGTATCCACCGTATTACAGATTGATAAAAATCACGTTAAAACATAAAGATTATAATAAAGTTGAAAGCGGTATAAATTGGCTGGCAAAAGCTTTACAAAATGTATTTAGAGAAAATGTCTTAGGACCTACAGCACCTGTAGTTTCTAGAGTTCGGAATCAATATATAAAAACACTTACTATTAAGATTCCTCCAAAACAAAACTTGACAGAAACCAAGCATCACATCGAAAAGATTAAAAACACGTTTCAATCGGTAAAAGACTTTAGACCGATTCGTTTTATTGCAGATGTAGATAATCAGTAGAAAACGAGTTTTTAGTTTCAGAGAGCAATTATATTTTTTTCTGTTATTCTTTTCCATTGATGAAAAAAAACAAAAATCTAGACTTCATATAATTTTATTAAAGCGATAGCTTCACTTTAAAACTCTTTACTAAAAACCAATCACTCAAAACGAACAACTCAAAACTAAAAACTATTTCCTTTTAACTGTTACAAATCCTATTTATAAACGTCTTTTAAATAAGTTTTAATTTATTTTAATATTCAAAGCAACCATTTTGCAACTATTGTAGTCTATATAATTGTAAGGCGTTTAAAAACTCATTAATCCGGATTGAAAATTATACCATTACATAACCAAACTAATCAGCTAATTGCTGATGCCATCAAACAGAAAAGAGAAGCACAACATCTCAATTTGTATTTGCAATGGGTGTAAATAATGTGTTGGTAAATGATGATTTATCATCTTTAGAAACTTCAAATTATCAATTTTGGCAATCGCATTTTTATGAAGTTGGTTTTTCATGGAAAACACGCATGGACAGAGAAGCTTCTAAGTTATACTTTAAGTATGGAATATCATTCTTATGGAATAATTTAAGACCAGAAGATAATAAATATCACGTAAAAAATGGTAATCAAACAGATTTAGCTGTGCATCCAGAAGATTTATCAGAAAATAGATTACGCCATGTACAAATGAATTTCCCTGTGCATCTAGAATGGGATTTTTCTAGAAATGGTGAATATTCTGACGGATACAAAAGAGATAGAAGAAATCAATCTGTAAGAATTGGAGTTGGAGCTTTTGCAGGATTTAAATTAGGAACAAGACAATACATAGAATATAAAGACAATACTGGAGTAAATATTGAAGAGTTGCAAAAAGACAATTTTAATATGAATATTTTTAATTACGGTGTCAGTGCTTATATAGCATACAGAAGTACTGGTTTTTATATAAAACAAGATTTAAACCCTTTGTTTAAAGGCACAAACATTTCAAACTTTTCTATGGGAATCCGTTTCGATTTCGATTAAGAAGGGCAAAATTATATTATAAAAAAAAAGCGAAAGATTTATCTTTCGCTTTTTTGTTTTTGTTCCCATTCTTTTCGCATATCGGAGGATAAAATCCCTGTTCCGTCATGTTTCCAACCTGGCGGTTTTAATAAGTATTTAATTTTATTCAAAAAAGAAGTTTTAGAAGTGAATATGTCTTTTAACAAACCAAACCATTCTAAAAATGCCACTTTAACTGGGTTAAAAGTATCAATGTTTTTTACCAAACCGTAAACAGGTTTTTCAACTTCTGGCTCAAATGTTCCGAAGAAGCGATCCCAAATAATAAAGATTCCGGCATGGTTTCTATCTAAATATTGTGGATTTGTTGCATGATGCACACGATGATGACTTGGCGTGTTAAAAATGGCTTCAAACCATTTTGGCATTTTCTTGATTAATTCAGTATGAATCCAGTATTGATAAATTAAACTGATAGATTTTTGCATGATAATCATAACAGGGTGAAAACCTATTAAAACTAAAGGAATCCAAAACACAAAAGAACTAAAACGTCCGGTCCAAGTTTGTCTTAGCGCTGTACTCAAATTATATTTTTGCGAAGAATGATGTACAATATGACTTGCCCAAAAGAATCTATTTTCATGACTAATTCTATGAAACCAATAATAAGTTAAATCTTCAGCGAAGAAAACTAAAATCCATGCCCACCAGGCAAACGGAATTTCAAATAGATGAAAAGAATTGTAAATTATTAGAAATATTCCAAATACAGCGCCTTTTGTAAGTAAACCAATTCCTATATTTCCAATTAGTCCCATACTAATAGAAGTGGCAGCGTCTTTATATGCGTACTCGTCCATTTTTATTTTTACAGTAAGGATAATTTCTATGATTACTGTAACAATAAAAAAAGGAATTGCGTAGTGAATTAAGTTTGGGAACTCTGGTATTTGCATCTCATATTATTTTGCTATAAAAATAGGACAAATTATATAGGTTAAAGATGTATTGTTTAATGAAAAAAAGTCATTATATTTGCAGCCTTAAAAATAAATTAAAACAATTACTTATGAATCATTACGAAACTGTTTTCATTTTGAATCCCGTTTTATCTGATACTCAGATAAAGGAAACAGTACAAAAGTTTAATGACTATTTGGTTTCTAAAGGTGCCGAAATGATTTCA
>JAQXEU010000010.1 GCA_029250685.1 Polaribacter sp. | reverse complement strand
GATTTATCAACGGAATAAAATCTAAAGCACAATACTCAGTTAGAGATAAGAAGAAATCAGATTTATTAGGTAGAGCTGATGAAGAATGCACTATCTCTACAGAAATAATTAACAATGAGGAGTGTCAATTTTGGTATAATCCTGATACTGTAAATGATCCAGAACGTAAAGGAGATGTTGAAATTATTACATGTAACTATACTACTACTGTTCTCGAATATAATTCATGTGAGGGTTATGCTGGAACTCATGCCTCTGCAGGAGGTACAACTACTATTTCAACTGAAACATATTATGAAATTAATCAATCAGAATTGAAACCTTGTATGTCTAAAGTTATGGACTCAATAAAAACATTGACAAATGATATTAAAGGTATTATTACAAAATTTAATGGAAGTGCTTCTGGCTATAATTGGGCTTTAAAAGACGGTCCAACTTCTAATAATGCTACAGCTCAAACTAGCACAGTTTATGATCCAGCAACAGGAACAGTTTCAACAACATTTAATACAACCAAATATAATGAAGCTTCAGATTTATCATGGGCAAGAACTATATTTCATGAGTCAATTCACGCATATGTAGTTGCTGTACACCATAATACTTCCACTCCAGCAGAAAAAGCTGAACTTTTAGGTTCTAATTGGTTAAATAGATATACAAATAATGGACATGATTTTATTGCAAATAATTATATAAGACCAATTACTGATGCGCTAATAGAATTTGGAGCTAAACAGGGATATACTCTTGATCCATCATTCTATGAAGATTTAGCTTGGGGTGGATTAAGTAATACGCCAGCTTTTAATAATTACCAACACCAAGATAGAGCAAACAATGTTATATTAATAGAATTAACTAAAAAAGATATGAATGGAGATACTAAACCACAAAAAGGAGAAGATGCAGGTTGTTAAAAAAATATTAATTATTATAATTTTTGCAAACATTTTCCAAAGCTGTTTTTCACAGAAAAAATTAATTGGAAAATACATTAGAGATGATGCTTCTTTATCTTTACAAGATATTGGATCAAAGTATTTATTTAATGCTGACAAGACTTTTATTCAAACTGATTTTTTTCATTTAGAAAAAAAAGAAATTTTTGAAGGCACTTATAAACTAAATAAAGACTTTTTAATTTTACATTATAAACCAAGAATTCAACAAAACAATAATTACAAGTTTATAAAAAAGAGGAAAATTTCTGAAGAGAAAAACAATAATTATTTGTTTACTAAAATGAAATTAACAAACAAAAAATTACGTGAAGGAGAAATTGAGCTGTTAGTTTATGACAAAAAAGGAAAGCTATTGATGGGTTTTAGTTCTAATAAAAATGGAGAATTTCCATTTTTAAGTTTATATGACACTAAAATAGGGTGCTTTATTTTCTCATCATTAGTTTATCAAGAAGTAAAAATTCCAGCGGAGGAGTTATTTGGTTACTTATCTGAGATTGATGTTTTATTAGAAAAGACGTTAACTAAGTATAGTCAAAGAAATGATACTGTTAAGTATTTAATAAACTCTATTAATAATAATAAGTTAGAGTTGAAAAATATAAAAACTAAAGAAAAAATTATTTTGATAAAAGAATAATTTCACAACCTCTAAATTTTAAATTTAGAGGTTGTTTTTTAAAATAAACTAATCCCAATTCCCAAGGAAACGCTATCTAAATTACCATCTTTAAAATCGGCAATTCTTTTTCGATGAAAATCGATACGAAACACAAAATTGGTTTTAGAATAGCCATCATTTCCTTGAAAACCAATTCCGAATCCGTGGTATTTTCCTTTTTCAAAATTAGAAGAAGGCTTCCATAAATTCCCATAACTACCATTTACAAAAATCTTAAACTCTTCGTTGGCAATAACATTGTATTGCAAATTTAAATAAGACGGAATTGCCTGTATATTAAAACGTGTATGAAAATCTAAACCAAAATTAATACTAGATTCTATGCGTTTGTTAAAACGATATCCAAAACCAGTTCTAATAAAAACGGCAGAAAAATCCAGTATATTTTCGCCGTCATCTGGTTCAAACAACACATAGTTTTCATTTAAAGCAAAAGTTAAATTCAAATTTGCATTAAAGAATGCACCTTTTTCTTTGGTTTGTGATGTTGCTAAAATGTTGTGAATAATAGGAGTGAAAGTACTGTTTTTTTCATGATTTATTTTTATTTCGGTTGAAGAAACAAAAACTATTCCATTTCTAAATTTTTAATAAAAGCATCGATAGAAGTTGCTTTTTCTACAGAAAAATCTCCAATTTTTGTGCGTCTTAAAGCAGATAAATGTGCGCCAGAATTTAATGCTTTTCCGAAATCAAAAGCTAATGACCTGATGTAGGTTCCTTTGCTGCACACAACTTTAAAATCAATTTTTGGTAAATCAATATTGGTGATTTCAAATTCGTTGATGGTAATTTCTCTCGTAGGAATATCAACAGTTTCTCCTTTTCTAGCCAATTCGTACAAACGTTTTCCGTCTTTTTTCAACGCAGAAAAAATCGGAGGTCTTTGTTGTATCGTTCCAATAAATTGTTCAGTTGTTTTGTGAATCAATTCATCAGTAATATGTTCTGTAGGAAAAGTTTCATTTACTTCAGATTCTAAATCGTAACTCGGCGTTGTTCCGCCAACGTTAAATGTTCCTGTATACTCTTTAATTTGACCTTGATATTCGTTGATGCTTTTGGTTTGTTTTCCTGTGCAAATAATCAATAAACCAGTTGCTAACGGATCTAAAGTTCCTGCATGACCAACTTTTATTTTTTTGATATCAAATCGTTGTCTAATGTGCCAACGGATCTTATTTACAGCCTGAAAAGAAGTCCATTCTAGTGGTTTGTCAATCAGTAAAACTTGTCCGTTTTTATAATCTTCTCCAGTCATTTATTTGTAATTCTGTGTCAGGTCGAGCGCAGTCGAGACCTTTTAAAAAAACCTCTCGACTGCGCTCGAGGAGACATTTGCATTAATTCATTAAAGAATAACCAATTGCAATCACACCAACAACTGCACAATAAATTGCGAAATACGATAATTTGCTTTTTTTTACTAAAGAAATCATCCAAGTACACGCTAATAATCCAGCAATAAATGCGGCTAAAAACCCTGCAGATAATGGTAATATTTCTGAACTGGAAAAATTGATTTCTCCACTTAATAAATCTTTGGCGATTTTTCCAAAAATTAATGGAACAACCATTAAGAAAGAAAAACGTGCAGCTTTACTTCTGTCAACACCTAATAAAACCGAAGTTGAAATTGTTGCACCAGATCTAGAAATCCCTGGTAGCATTGCAATTGCTTGCGAAATTCCAATAATTATCGCGTTTGGATATGATACTTTTTTGTCGGTTTGTTTTGCTCTATCAGCCAATAATAAAAGTAAGGCTGTTACGATTAACATGGCGCCAACTAATAAAATTTGACCTCCAAAAAAAGCTTCTAATTGTTTCTCAAAAAGTAATCCAACAATTACAGCCGGAATCATAGATGCAATAATTTTTAAAGAGAATTGTGTTTGTTCATTCCATTTAAATTGGAACAATCCTTTAAAAATTTCTGCTACTTCTTTTCTAAAAACCACCAAAGTACTTAAGGCTGTTGCAAAGTGTAAAACAACGGTAAAAGTTAAACTTTCTTGCGGTACAGAAGTGTCGCCTAAAATGGCTTTTGCAAGTTCTAAATGTCCACTAGATGAAACTGGTAAAAACTCTGTTAATCCTTGAATAATTCCAAGAACAATTGCTTCGATAAAATCCATTTTTACTTTTTAGGTTTTGCTAAAATTGCATAAATTTCGATTCCCAAACCTATAATGACTAAGGTTGGTGCTAATCTAATTCGTCTCCAATTGTAGATTTCTTCATTAAAAACATTCGGGTCGTCGCTTCCACCGCCAGCCATTAAGATAAATCCTAAGGCAATAAACGCAGCACCAATTAGCATAATCATGTAATTTCTTTTTCCGAAAAGAAACTCTGGTTTTGGATTATTATCTTTCTTACTCATATTAATAATATAATTCGTCTGTTTGTAAATTTAAAAATCGCTGTGTTGCAAAATAAGTACTTAACCAAGTAATTAAAAATGCCACAACCAAAACTCCACCAAACAAATAACTTAGCAATGTGTAATCGTTTAATAATTGCAATGCTGGGATGTATTTGTTGATGTAATAAATAACGGCTCCTAAACCGATTAATGAAATGATTGAACCAATCATTCCTAGTTTTATTCCTTGTATGATAAATGGTTTTCGAATAAAACCTTTTGTTGCGCCAACCATTTGCATGGTTTTAATATTAAATCGTTTAGAATAGACTGATAAACGCAAAGAGCTGTTGATTAACAAAATTGATATCAACGCGAAAAACGCGCTAATTACTAACAGCCAAAAACTTATTTTTTGAATGTTTTTTGTTAAAAACTGAATCAAAGGTTTGTCATAAGTAACCTCTAAAACAAAAGCATTTTTTTGAAATCGTTTTTCAATTTCCGCCATACTCTCTGGAGTAACAAATGAAGCATTTAAATAAATATCGATGCTATTTTTAAGCGGATTTTCTCCTAAAAACTGCACGAAATCTTCTCCTAATTGTTTGCTATGGGTTCTTGCAGCTTGTGCTTTAGAAACGTAAAATGTTTTTTTGGTAAATACTTCTTTATCTAAAGAAGCTCTTAAATCATCAATATTTTTTTTGGAAACATTGTCTTTTAGGAACAAAGTCATTGCTGTTTTTTCTTTAACTCGATTGGCAATACTTGTGGATTTTAATAAAATCAATCCTAAAAAACCAACCATAAATAATACCAAAGAAATACTTAAAACTACAGAGAAGTAGGAAGAGCGTAATCTTCGTTTTTGATATTTATCAAAAGATTTAGACATATATATTGTTGGATTCTAGCTCGCAAGATAATAATTAGTAAACAGTTGCCAATAACAGTTGGCAGTATTTTAACTAATCAATTTCTTGACACAGTTCAATTAAAACTCCGTTTGTTGTTTTTGGATGTAAAAAAGCCACCAATTTATTATCAGCGCCAAGTTTAGGTGCTGAGTTTAAAACAGTAAATCCTTCATTTTTTAAACGCTTTATTTCTGCTTTAATATCTGTAACCGCAAACGCAATGTGATGAATTCCTTCCCCTTTTTTAGCAATAAATTTTGCAATCGGACTCTCTGGGTTTGTAGCTTCTAAGAGTTCAATTTTATTAGGCCCAACATCAAAGAAAGATGTTTTTACACCTTCTGATTTTACTTCCTCAATTTTGTAATGTGGCTTGCCAAAAAGTGATGCAAATAATGCATTAGATTCTTCTAAGTTTTTAACGGCAATTCCGATATGCTCTATTTTTTCCATCCTGTTATTTTCTATCAACCAAAAATAAACATTCTTTTGGGAATTATGCGTAAATTTGCCGCATGGAACAAACAAATAGACAGAAAAAAATTGCTGGAGTAATTCAAAAAGACCTAGTTGATGTGCTTCAGAAAGCTGCACAAGACGGAATGAAAGGAACTATTATTTCGGTTTCTAAAGTTACGGTTACTACAGATTTGAGTATCGCAAAAGTGTATTTGAGTATTTTTCCATCAGAAAAAAGAGACGAATTGGTAAAAGGAATTCAGTCTAACACATCTTTAATTAAGCATGAAATGGCAAAACGCACCAAAAATCAGTTGCGTAGAATGCCAGAATTATCATTTTTTGGGGATGATACGTTAGATTATATTGAAGAAATTGATAAATCTTTAAGTGGAAAAGATGTAAATCCTATTCACAATCCTGAAGTGTTGCCAAAACGTCAAAAACGCTAATTTGTTTGCTTCCCAACTTTTTTTACAGTTAGTTTGTATTGATTTGATACAAAAACTGT
This sequence comes from Polaribacter sp., assembly GCA_029250685.1. Taxonomy (GTDB): domain Bacteria; phylum Bacteroidota; class Bacteroidia; order Flavobacteriales; family Flavobacteriaceae; genus Polaribacter. The sequence goes on along the minus strand of JAQXEU010000010.1, from coordinate 21,250 downwards.
GAACTTCCCTTTTTACATAGCAAAACGATATTTATTCGCTAAAAGCGGAAATAACACCATTAATATGATTACAATTATTGCGTCTTTTGGGGTAATTGTTGGTTCATTGGCGCTGTTTATAATTCTTTCTGGATTTTCTGGTTTTACAACGTTCACAAACGATATGTTAGATTATTCTGATCCAGATATAAAAATAACAGCCGCTAAAGGAAAATCGTTTGTCGTTTCTGATTCTATTACATCAATTTTAGAAAACAATAAAGACATCAAAGCATTTGCTTCAGTTGTTGAAGAACGTGCATTTTTACAATACAAACAAAGAGAATTAATTGCGTTTGTAAAAGGTGTGAGCGATAATTATATGTCGATTACAAGGATTGATTCTACGTTGCATAACGGACAATGGTTAGATTCAAACTATATAAATACTGCGGTAATTGGATTCGGAATTTCTGATAAATTATCGTTGAGTATTTTAAACTTTGGAGAACCTTTAGAGGTTAAGGTTCCGAAAGCCGGTAAAGGATTAATTTTAAATGCTTCTTCTGCATTTAATTCTGCCGATGTTCAGATTTCTGGAGTGTATACTGGCTTGGAAGATTTTGCGAATAAATATGTGTATGTAAATTTAAGATTGGCGCAAAAATTATTGAATTATAAAACGAATCAAGTTACAGCTGTTGAAATTAAAGTACAAGAAAATATTGATCATCATGATTTTGCAACTGCACTTCAAAATGAATTAGGAGATAGTTACAAAGTAGCAACTAAAGCACAATTTAACGCTATTACTTATAAAGTTTTAAATACTGAAAGATTGATTTCTTATTTGATATTTACATTGATTATCATCATTGCATTGTTTAATGTAATTGGTGCCATCATTATGATGATCATCGATAAAAAACAAAACTTAAAAACACTTTTTAATTTAGGAGTTACCATCAAAGAGATTAAAAGAATTTTTGTGTTGCAAGGTTTCTTATTGACACTTTTTGGGTTGTTCATTGGATTAAGTATCGGTACGATTTTAATTCTTTTACAAAAGCAGTTTTCGTTTTTTATGATCACACAATCCATTCCGTATCCAGTAGAATTTAGATTTATGAATTTGCTAATTGTAGCAATTACAATTTCTATTCTAGGATTTATCGCCTCAAAAATTGCAAGTAGCAGAATTTCTGCTAACTTTATAGAAAAATAAAATTCTATACATGAAAAAGAAAGTATTCCTCCTGCTATTTTTAGTGGTTTCAAGTCTGGTTAATTCTCAACAGGATAATGAAAACCTTATCAAGTCTTTTGATACTAGTGCATTTGAAATTAACATTCCAAATACTTGGAAAAAAATAAACCCAACATATCCTTATTATTGGCTTAATGAATATAGATACAAAGATTCTACTTTTAATAGTTATTTTAATATTGGTCAATATAAAATAGTTAATTCAAAAAAAAATAGACTTAATAAGATTGTTAAACATAGAGTAAAAGAACTTAAGAAAGTTCCATACAGAAAATTTAATTATACTATTAATGAGAAAAACACCAATCATATAATTTTAAAGACTTCTTGGCAAAATTGGAGGAATAAGAAATTACTAGAAAGTCATACAACAGAGTTTTTGAAAGAAGGAGATGAATTATTAGTTTTTAGATATTCTGATAGTACAAAAACTTCAACAAAATTTAATGAAGAGATAAAAAATGTAATTTCTTCTTTTAAAAGGATTAGTAAATTTAAAGAAGGACCATTTATTAGGGTTTATAATAAACCAAAATTTCAAGTAAAGTTTCTAAGTAATTGGGATGTCACAAAAGTTAAGTCTAGTAATTGGTTAAACTCCATAGTTTTTTTAAAAAAATCAAAATATGGTGGAGCAGTACATTATATAGAATCTCCAGTTTTTACAATTGAATCAGATTATTTTATTTTAAAACAAGATATTTCTTTGAAACAATTAGAGATAATTATTCTTAAAATGGATAAATCATTAAGGAATAATGAAAAGCTAAAAAGTCGAATAACGGAAAAATTCATAGAATTTAATGGTGTTTGGAAAGACTATAAGAGAAATAAAAGAAAACAAACTATCAGATATTTTAAACATAACAATTCTGTAATAAAAGTAACATATAATGCAAGAATTGAAGACTATAATGATTTTTTAAAAGAGAAGAAACTCTTCTTTGGAAGCTTAAAGTTTAATTAATAATGATGAAAAAAATTATTGTATTTGTAATCGTTTTTGTTTTTGTAGGTTGTTATGTAAAAGGAATTCGTAAAAAAGCACCTGTTCAGCAAGTAATGTTAAATGGCATTTCTTTAGAAAAAGAAATGAAAACATATACATTAGAAATTCCTGAAACCTGGTATTCTTATAAAGAAGTTCATGATCATATTATGCATTCGCCCAAAGTGATGCAAAAGAGAAGTGATAATCATTTTGAAAATAATTTTTACGTAACAGAACTTTATCCAACAGAAACGAAAGCAAAAAGTATAGAAGTACTTTTTGAGTTTTATCATAAAAAAATGAAAGGGTTTTACCCTACAATTGATTTTATTCCGCAGAAATTAAATCACAAAAAATATGGTGAATACTATTTAATTAAATATGGAAGTTTTTTTGGAGGCAAAAATAAGCCAACTACACAGATAGATATTCTATTTCATTATAAAAACAGAAATTTTGAGTTGAGATATATTTCAGAGAATAAATATTATGATGAATTTATTAATGATGTTGAGCAAATAGTGAAATCTTTTAAAATAAAAGAACCTAACTAAAATCAGGAATTACAGTATCACCAAATTTTTCGTACACTTCATCAAAAGCAGCAAAAACATCTTGTGCATCGTCCGAAGTTACCATTTTCATTCTATACTCTTTAAAATGCGGAATTCCTTTGAAGTAATTTGTATAATGTCTTCTAGTTTCTAAAACACCCAACGTTTCACCTTTCCAATCAATAGACATTTGTAAATGTCTGCGAGCAATTTCTACACGTTCTGCAATTGTTGGAGAAGCTAAATGTTCGCCAGTTTTAAAAAAATGTTTTACCTGATTAAAAAACCAAGGAGAGCCAATAGAAGCTCTACCAATCATTGCGCCATCTAAACCATAAACATCGCGCATTTCCATGGCTTTTTCTGGTGTTGTAATATCACCATTTCCAAAAACTGGAATGTGCATTCTTGGGTTATTTTTTACATCAGCAATTGGTTTCCAATTAGCATTTCCTTTATACATTTGAGCACGCGTTCTTCCGTGAATTGAAATGGCAGCACAACCAACATCTTGTAATCGTTCTGCAACTTCTACAATTCTAATTGATTCGTCATCCCAACCTAAACGTGTTTTTACAGTAACAGGCAAATTGGTGTGTTTTACCATTTCTTTGGTTAATTTCACCATTAAATCGATGTCTTTTAAAATTCCCGCTCCAGCACCTTTCGAAACCACTTTTTTGACAGGACAACCAAAATTGATGTCAATAATATCTGGTTTCGATTTCTCAACAATCTCTACGGTTTTTAACATCGATTCTAAATTGGCTCCAAAAATTTGAATTCCAACTGGACGTTCTTTTTCATAGATGTCTAATTTCATAACGCTTTTTGCTGCATCACGAATCAATCCTTCAGAAGAAATAAATTCTGTGTACACAACATCAGCACCATTTTCTTTACATAAAGCTCTAAACGGAGGATCTGAAACATCTTCCATTGGTGCTAACAATAACGGAAAATCTGGTAATTCTATGTTTCCAATTTTAACCATTGCGCAAAAATACTTATTTTATATCAAAAAAAAATACCTGTTTGATTTTATTCTAACAGGTATAATATATTCTTTTTAATAAAGTTCTAAAACTGAATATCAGCTTTTACTTCTTTTCCGTTTCTAGTTAAAACAACAGTTGTTTTATCTCCAGCTTTATAAACTGATAATGCTTTCATATAACTCATCATATCTGTTACTTTATTACCACCTAATTCGATTACGATATCACCTTTTTTAATTCCGGCTTTAATTGCTGGTTTGTCTTCAGAGACTCCATCAACACGCATTCCTTTTCCGTCATACATATAATCAGGAATTACACCCAAACCAACTTTAAAACGAGGCGTTTCTTCGCTTTCATTTTTTGTTTTTCTGAAGGCTAATTTTCCATTGTCATTTAAATCAGAAATTACATTAAAAATGTAGGTAGAAATGATTGCCATTCCGCCGTAATTTAACGTTTCAGTATCGTCACTTGGTTTGTGATAATCTTCATGCTGTCCTGTAAAAAAATGCAAAACAGGCATGTCTGCTAAATAAAAACTTGTATGATCAGATGGTCCAACTCCAGATTCTTTCTGAATTAATCTAAACTTGTCGTTGTGAGATTTTAGAGTTTGTTTAAAAATTGGAGAAGTTCCAGTTCCGTATACAGCTAAAGCGCTATCTTTTAATCTACCAACCATATCCATATTAATCATATATGAAACTGATTTTGTGTCGATTGTTGGATTTTTTACAAAATAATTAGAACCTAAAAGCCCCATTTCCTCACCAGAAAAAGCAATAAAAACGTAATTGTTATTCGTATTTGTGTTTTTTAATTTGCTCGCTAAGTTTAATAAAACAGCAACTCCAGAGGCATTGTCATCTGCTCCATTATGAATCGCTTTTTTTTCATCTCTGTACAAAGAACCATCACCACCATAACCTAAGTGATCAAAATGCGCACCAATAATTACCGTGTTTTCTGCCTTGTTATCTAAAAGTCCAACTACATTTCTTCCAGTAATTGTTCCGTCTGCATTTTCAGTGAATTTTACTTCTTCGTGTGGATTTGTCTTTGGCTTAAATGTAAACGATTGATAAAATCCATCGGTTCCTTTTGGATCTAAACCTAAACTTTCAAATCTTTCTTTAATATATTCTGATGCTTTTATTTCTCCTGGAGTTCCAGTCTGTCTTCCTTCTAAAGCATCATCAGCTAAAAAAGCAACATCTTCTTTGATTTTATTTTCGGGTTTATACTCTTTATTACAAGAAATTAGGAATGATAAAAAGATTAAAATTATTAAGTTTTTCATGGGATATGTATTATTTTTGTCAAAAATAACTAATAATTATTTGTTATAAAATTAAATTGATCTAGAATGAAGTTAAGAGTACTATTTTTAGCAATCGCAACACTTTTAGTTGTGTCATGTAAGGAAAATAAAAATGATAAGTCAGATGCAAAGTCTGGAGCGACAAAAAAATGGGATACCACTCTAATTTACCCAGAAGAAGTTCATTTTAAATCGATGCAACAAATTACTTTTGGAGGTGATAATGCAGAAGCTTATTGGAGTTTTGATGACAAACAAATTATTTTTCAATCAAATAATAAAAAATGGGGAGTAGATTGTGATCAAATGTTTTTGATGAATGTCGGAGAAACATTTGAAGATTCAGTGCCGCCAATGATTTCTACTGGTTTAGGAAGAACAACGTGTGCTTATTTCTTACCTGATAATAAAAGTTATGTGTATGGGTCAACTCATTTAGGAGGAAAAACATGTCCGCCTGCGCCTTTAAGAAGAGAAGGAAAATACGTTTGGCCAATTTATGAAAGCTACGATATTTTTGTTGCTGATTTAGAAGGAAATATAACCAAACAATTAACTACAGAACCAGGTTATGATGCAGAAGCAACGGTTTCTCCAAAAGGAGATAAAATTGTATTTACATCAATGAGAACAGGAGACTTAGAGTTGTTTACAATGAATATTGATGGTTCTGAAGTAAAACAAATTACAGATCAATTAGGTTATGATGGGGGTGCATTTTTCTCTCCAGACGGAACAAAATTAATCTTCCGTTCGTCAAGACCAAAAACAGAAAAAGAAATTAAAGAATACAAAGATTTATTAAAAGAAGGATTGGTACAACCAACAGAAATGGAATTATATATTTGTAATGCAGATGGTTCTGACTTACGTCAATTAACAGATCTAGGAAATGCCAACTGGAGTCCATTTTTTCATCCTTCAGGAAAAAAGATTTTATTCTCTTCAAACTTTGAATCAGAAAAAGGATTTCCATTCAATTTATACATGATTGACCTTGATGGTAAAAATTTAAAAAGAATTACTCACGGAGAAACATTTGATGCTTTTCCAGTATTTTCTAATGATGGTAAAAAATTGATTTTTTCATCAAACAGAAATAATGGAGGAGGTCGTGATACTAATTTGTTTATTGCAGAATGGCAAGACTAAAAGGATTGACTTTCTGAAATATTCAAATTCATGATACTAATTTGTTTATTGCAGAATGGCAAGACTAGCAACGCAGTTGTTTTTTGCTTTGTAACTCGTGATTTTTCAACACCAAAAAGCATATATTTACACACTTAAGAAATCAAACATACATGAAGAATATTAGAAACTTTTGCATTATCGCACATATTGATCATGGTAAAAGTACGTTGGCAGATAGATTGTTAGAGTTTACAGGTGCTGTAACTGATCGCGAGAAAAAAGATCAGTTACTAGATAATATGGATTTAGAGCGAGAACGTGGAATTACCATTAAATCGCACGCAATTCAAATGGAATATACTTACAAAGGAGAAGAATATGTTCTTAATTTAATTGATACTCCAGGTCACGTAGATTTTTCTTACGAAGTTTCTCGTTCAATTGCTGCCTGTGAAGGAGCATTGTTAATTGTGGATGCTGCACAAAGTATACAAGCGCAAACAATTTCAAATTTATACTTGGCGTTGGACAACGATTTAGAGATCATACCAATTTTAAATAAAGTTGATTTACCAAGCGCAAATCCAGAAGAAGTAACTGATGATATTGTAGACTTATTAGGTTGTGAAGCAGAAGAAGTAATCCATGCAAGTGGAAAAACTGGTTTTGGAGTTGATAATATTTTAGAAGCAATTATTGAGAGAATTCCACATCCAGAAGGAGATTTAGAGGCGCCATTACAAGCTTTGATTTTTGATTCTGTTTACAATTCTTATAGAGGAATAGAAACCTATTTTAGAGTTTTAAACGGTGAGATAAAAAAAGGACAGCGGATTAAATTCATGGCAACAAATAATGAGTATTTTGCAGATGAAGTTGGTACGTTAAAGTTAGAACAGGTTGTAAAAAAATCTGTAAAAACAGGTGATGTTGGTTATTTAATTACAGGAATTAAAACAGCAAAAGAAGTAAAAGTAGGAGATACAATTACAGATGCTGCAAACCCAACAACAGAAATTATTGACGGATTTGAAGATGTAAAACCGATGGTTTTTGCGGGGATTTATCCTGTTGATACAGAAGATTATGAAGAGTTGCGTTATTCTATGGAAAAACTGCAATTAAATGATGCTTCGTTGGTTTTTGTTCCAGAAAGTTCTGCTGCTTTAGGTTTTGGTTTTCGTTGTGGATTCTTAGGAATGTTGCACATGGAAATTATTCAAGAACGTTTAGAGCGTGAGTTTAATATGACTGTTATTACAACAGTTCCAAACGTTTCATATCACGCTTATACTAGGAAAAACCCAAATGATGTTATCATTTTAAATAACCCTACGGACTTACCAGATCCATCAAGTTTAGATAGAGTAGAAGAACCATATATTAAAGCATCAATCATTACGAAATCTGATTTTGTTGGTCAAGTAATGAGTTTATGTATTGAAAAACGTGGTGAAATTACGAATCAAACCTATTTAACAACAGAAAGAGTTGAATTAACTTTTGATATGCCGTTAGCAGAAATTGTGTTCGATTTTTATGATCGTTTAAAAACAGTTTCTAAAGGATATGCTTCTTTTGATTATTCTCCTATAGGATTGAGAGAATCAAAATTAGTTAGGGTTGATATTTTATTAAATGGTCAACCTGTTGATGCGCTTTCTGCTCTTTTACACGCAGATAATGCATATTCTATTGGTAAAAAAATAACAGAAAAACTAAAAGAATTAATTCCAAGACAACAGTTTGATATTCCTATTCAGGCAGCAATTGGAGCAAAAATTATTGCTAGAGAAACTACAAAAGCGTTGCGTAAAGATGTTACTGCAAAATGTTATGGTGGAGATATTTCTCGTAAGCGTAAGTTATTAGAAAAGCAGAAAAAAGGTAAGAAAAGAATGCGTCAGGTTGGTAATGTAGAAATTCCGCAAGAAGCATTTATGGCTGTATTAAAGTTGAATGATTAAATTTTTTTTGGACAAGATAAAAGAATAAAAAAAACCTTTTTGAGAAATCAAAAAGGTTTTTTTGTGATTTTATTTCAAATTATTAATACTACTTTTACGGTATTAATAATTCTGTAAAATGGCAAGTAAACCTAAAATATTACTAATTTATACCGGAGGAACCATTGGAATGGTAAAAGATTACGAAACCAATGCGTTAAAAGCATTTAATTTCGAGCAACTTTTAGATCGTGTTCCGGAATTGGTTCAGTTAAATTGTACTATTGAAACGTACTCATTTAAAGAGCCAATAGATTCTTCAAATATGAATACAGAATCTTTTGTTACAATTGCTGAAGTGATTGAAGAGAATTATTCAAATTTTGATGGTTTTGTAGTATTAACAGGTTCAGATACGATGGCGTATACATCTTCTGTAATTAGTTTTATGTTTGAAAATTTAGCAAAACCAGTTATTTTTACAGGTTCGCAATTACCAATTGGTCATTTAAGAACAGATGCAAAAGAAAATTTAATTACATCTATAGAAATTGCTTGTTCAAGAAAAAAAGATAAACCTGTGATTTCTGAAGTTTGTTTGTATTTTGAATATAAATTATATAGGGCGAATAGAACAACAAAAATAAATGCCGAACAATTTGAAGCCTTTGCGTCTCTAAATTATCCTCCATTAGCTGAAAGCGGCGTGCATTTACATTTCAATTACGAGCTGTTGTTAAAGCCACCAACAAAAGATACACATCTAATTGTTAGAAAGTCTTTAAGTAACAATATTGTAGTCTTAAAGTTATTTCCTGGGATTACAGAAGAGGTAGTTAAAAGTATTGTTGGTATTAAAAACCTTAAAGGAATTGTATTAGAGTCTTATGGGGCAGGAAATGCACCAACCTATAAATGGTTTATTAATTTATTAGAAGAAGCAATAAAAAATGGCATACAAATTGTTAATGTTACACAATGTGTAGGAGGAAGTGTTATATTAGGACACTACGAAACGAGTGTAGAGTTAAAAAGAATTCGAGTAATTGATGGAAAAGATATTACAACCGAATCTGCTATTGCAAAATTAATGTATTTATTAGGTGAGAAAATATCCAATAATGAATTCAAAAAAACGTTTGAAAAACCATTAAGAGGAGAATTAAATTTTTAAACTATTACAAGAATTTATGTTAAATCTTTATAGTAAAATGAACTCGGCTATTAAATTATTATTAGATTGAGTTAAATTTTACTTTTTATGCACAAAAACCTGTTGTTTTTTTTTAGAGATTCAACATTTTTTTGTTAATTGGCACTCTCAAATAGATAAAACTGAATTAGAATGATTTTTAATTCAAAAATTTGAGAAAATATTTTTTATTGATTTGAAATTAAAATCAATATATTTAAACCCGTTAACTATTAAAATTAATTTATAACAAAGATGAAAAAAGTATCAAACATCCTAACTGTAGCAGGATTCATGTTTTTTGGAGCTATTCAATCAACTTTCGCACAAGAAACAGCTCAGTCAGAAACTTTCCACCAAGAATTAAAGAAACGTTTTATTGAAGGAGATCCTCAATTTATGGGAATTGTATTAGTAGCCTTAATTTTAGGTTTAGCAATTGCCATTGAAAGAATTATTTATTTAAACATGGCAACAACAAATACTAAGAAATTAGTTGCTAGTGTAGATGAAGCATTAAGTTCAGGTGGTGTAGAAGCTGCTAAAGAAGTTTGTAGAAACTCAAAAGGACCTGTTGCATCTATTTTCTATCAAGGATTAGATAGAATGGACGAAGGAGTTGAAGCTGCAGAAAAAGCTGTTGTTGGATACGGAGGAGTTCAAATGGGATTATTAGAGAAAAATGTTTCTTGGTTATCTTTATTTATTGCTTTAGCACCGATGTTAGGTTTCATGGGAACTGTAATTGGTATGATTGAAGCATTTGATAGAATTGCTGTAGCAAATGATATTTCTCCAGGAGTAGTTGCAGGTGGTATTAAAATAGCACTTTTAACAACTGTATTTGGATTAGTAGTAGCAATTATTTTACAGATTTTTTATAACTATATCGTTTCTAAAGTAGATAGTATTGTAAATAGCATGGAAGATGCTTCTATCTCTTTAATTGACCTATTAGTGAAATATAAAAAATAATTTATAATTATGAAATTATCAAAAATATTAAGTTTATTTATTGCGTTTATAGCAGTTGTTGGAGCTTTTCTATTTATTAGAATCTTTATGGCTGATGCAGATGCAATAGAAAACGACCCTGATGTTCAGGGTAGCGTAATCGACCCAATTATTACATTTTCAACTTGGTTATTTTATTTAGCTGTTGGAACTGCTGTGGTGATGTCAGCTTTAACACTGATTAAGAATCCAGAGAGTTTAAAGAAAACAGCTTTAGGTATTGTAGCTTTGGGTGTAATTTTAACTTTAGCTTATTTTACTGGTGATAGTTTACCTGTAGCTGATCCCCAAGGAAAAATTCTTGAAGGAGGAGAAGCAGGTTCATCTGTAAACCAATGGGTAAGTACAGGAATTTGGTATAGTATGTTCTTAGGTATTATCGCAGGAGCATTCTTTGTAATTGACTTATTAAAAGGACTAATTAAATCTTAAAACATGGCAAGAAGAGAAACCCCAGAAATTAATGCAGGTTCTATGGCGGATATCGCCTTCTTGTTACTAATCTTTTTCCTAGTAACTACTACTATGGATGTGGATTCAGGTATTTCTAAGAAGTTATCAGAAAAACCACCAAAAGATTATGTACCTCCTGTTATTAAAGAGAAAAATATATTTGAAGTCAACATCAATAGAAATAATGAGATGCTTGTTGAGGGTGAAACTATGAAATTAGAAGATCTTAAAGAAGCAACTGTTAAGTTTATTGATAATGGTGGAGGCGAAGGAAAAGTAGTAGACGGAGTTTCAACCGGACCATGTGACTATTGTAAAGGAGCAAGAAGTCTAACATCTTCAGTTCACCCAAATATGGCCATTATTTCTGTTCAAAGTGATAGAGGTACTGAGTATGGAATGTATATTAAAGTTCAAAACGAGTTGTTAAAAGCATATACAGAGTTAAGAAATAGATTAGCTCTAGAAAAGTATAATGTTTCTTATAATCAACTTCAAGATGATTTTAAGAAAGATTCTAAGAATGAAGAATTAAAGAAGAAAGTAGAGTTTGTAAAAATGAGATATCCTCAAATTATTTCTGATGCAGAACCAACTTCTGTTAATTAATTAAAAAACAATAATTATGTCTAAATTCGGAAAGAAGAAAAAGCCAATGCCAGCAGTAAATACGGCATCTTTACCAGATATTGTTTTTATGCTGTTGTTCTTTTTTATGGTAACCACTGTAATGAGAGAAACTGACTTAAAAATTGAGAATCCAACTTTACCAAATGCAACAGAAGTAAAAAAGCTAGAGCATAAAAGTTTAGTGAGTACTATTTATGTTGGTAAAGCAAAGGATAAAAAGTTAGGAGCTGGAGATAAAATTCAATTAAATGATAAGATTGCATCACCAGATGATGTTACTGCTTTTATTTTAAATGAAAGGTCTCAAAGATCTGAAGCAGAGCATCCATACATGACAACATCAATTAAAGCTGATGTAGAATCTAGTGTGGGTACAATTACTGATATTAAATTAAAATTAAGAGATGTAGGAGCCTTAAAATTGAGTTTATCTAGTCGTAAAATGACTGAGGTAAAGCAATAAGGTTTTACATTTATTTTATAAAAAAGGACAATCATTTTTGATTGTCCTTTTTTTATGCAAAAAGAGTATCTTTAGCCTTATTAAAATCAATATTTCACCTATGAAAAAAATATTTTTACTTTTATTATCTATCATTAGTTTAAATATTAGTGCTCAAAAAGATTCATTACAATTAGGAGATAAGTATTTAGAAGATCAATTGTATCTAGGAATTAGTTATATTCAGTTGTTTAATCAACCTGATAATGTAATTGGAAGCGGTTTTTCATATGGGTTTAATTCAGGTTACATTAAAGATATATCTTTAGTTAAAAGTGGTAGATTGGCTTTAGGAATTGGCGTTGGTTATGCTTATGAATCCTTTAATCATGGATATAAAATTAGCTCTCAAAGTAATAATGTGGTAGTAGAAGTTGATCCTAATATTGTTGAAACAAGTGGCTTTAGATTACATTCATTAGAGTTTCCATTTGAAATTAGATGGAGAACTTCAAATGCAAATAGGTACAAGTTTTGGAGGGTTTACTCAGGTTTTAAAATAAGCTACAACTTAAAAAACACATTAGAATATACTTCAAATTCATTATTGACAGAATATAAAAATATTGAAAGATTTAATAAACTTCAATATGGTTTAACCATTGCAGCTGGTTACTCGACCTTTAACTTTAGCTTGTATTATGGTTTAACTCCTTTGTTTAAATCTTCAACTTTAGGCACAAACCCAATTGATACAAAAGTTATTAAATTAGGTATGATTTTTTACATTTTATAGCATACTTGAAGCTATATATTGGCCAATTAATCCAATAAAAAAGCCAAGATAAATTTCTTTCTGATTGTGTGCTTTTAAGTGCAGCCTTGAGCTAGCTAAGACACCAGTTAAGATAATTATAACAATTGTTATAGGCAAGGTTGATATTGAATATAAATTCCCGTAAATTAAGAAAAACCCTAGAGTGCTACTTAAAGACATAATGTGCAAACTTGATTTTATTTGAGCAGAGAACAACAAATAAACCAATGCTAACGAAAAATTTGTGCCAAAAAATAACATGCCTAATTCTTTGAAGTCAGGAATATTGATAAGATTTTTTCCTAGCAAGTAAAAAATCAATAGCATGATAAAAAGTGGAATTTTTCGCTCTTTTATGCTTTCTGCCTGGAAACTATTAATGAAACCAAGTGATTTTAATATTATTAGTGAAATTAACGGAATTATATAGGTCGAGAAAAAGACAATACTAATCAACAAATATTGACGTTCTTTTTTGACCTCATGAGGCATAATTGAAAGAAAAAGTAATACTCCAATTGTTGGTATTACAATTGGATGTAGGATTACAGATATGAGTCTATGAAACTTCAAAAATCAAATTTCTTTACGCAATCTAGCAACAGGAATATCTAATTGTTCTCTGTATTTTGCAACTGTTCTTCTAGCGATTGGATACCCTTTTTCTTTTAAAACTAAAGATAGTTTATCATCAGTTAAAGGTTTCCTTTTATTTTCTTCTCCAATTACGTTTTGTAGAATTTTTTTAATTTCTTTTGTAGAAACATCTTCACCTTGATCATTTTTCATTGATTCAGAGAAGAATTCTTTAATCAATTTTGTTCCGTAAGGCGTTGATACATATTTGCTATTTGCAACTCTAGAAACGGTTGAAATATCCATATTAATTTGATCTGCAATATCTTTTAAAATCATCGGTTTTAACTTGCGTTCATCACCTGTTAAAAAATAATCATATTGATAATGCATAATGCTATTCATGGTAACCATTAAAGTTTGTTGTCTTTGTCTAATTGCATCAATAAACCATTTTGCAGCATCTAATTTCTGCTTGATAAACATCACAGCATCTTTCTGAGATTTTGTTTTCTCTTTAGACTCTTGGTATCCTTTAAGCATATTATTATATTCTCTAGAAACATGCATTTCTGGTGCGTTTCTTGAATTTAATGTCAAATCTAATTCTCCATCTAAAATCTTGATAGAAAAATCGGGAACAATTTGTTCTGCTATTTTATTATTTCCAGCATAAGAACTGCCCGGTTTTGGATTTAATTTGCTGATTTCTTGAATCACTTCTTTTAGTTCATCTTCAGAAATATCAAACTTCTCCATTAATTTTTTGTAATGCTTTTTCACAAAATGATCAAAAGAAGTTTCTAAAACTTCAATAGCTAAAGATCTAATTTTCTCTATTGACTTTGTTTTTAGTTGTATAACCAAGCATTCTTTTAAATCTCTTGCTCCAACACCAATTGGATCTAATTTTTGAACAACATTAATTAGTAATTCTAGTACTTTTTCTTCTGTGGTGAATACATTTTGAGTAAAAGCTAAGTCATCAACTAAATCTAAAACATCTCTTCTAATATAACCACTATCATCAATACTTCCAACCAAGAATTCAGCAATAATTCGCTCTTCTTCGTTGATTCGAAATGTATTTAATTGATTTTTTAAAGATTGATGAAATGTTGTTCCAGATGCATAAGGCATTTCTCTATCTTCATCGTCTGCAGAGTAATTATTTGCTTGCGTTTTATAATTCGGAACTTCATCATCACTCAAGTATTCATCAATATTGATGTCTTCTGCTTCAATCTTTTCATTTCCATCATCTTCATATTCATTGGCTAAAGATTCGTCAAACTCGGTTTCTTCTTTGCCAGTATCTAATGCCGGATTTTCTTCTAATTCTTGTTTTAAACGCTCTTCAAAAGCTTGTGTAGGCAACTGAATTAACTTCATCAACTGAATTTGTTGTGGAGATAATTTTTGTAGTAGCTTAAAATTTAAACTTTGTTTTAGCATTTATTTTAGATGAATTTATATTAAAATTCTGCGTTTTGCGGTGTTCTAGGAAACGGAATTACATCTCTTATATTCCCCATTCCAGTAGCAAATTGAACCAATCTTTCAAACCCTAAACCGAAACCAGAATGCACTGCTGTTCCATATTTTCGAAGATCTAAATACCACCAAAGTTCTTTTTCATCAATATCTAAAGCAGCCATCTTTTCTTTTAAAATATCTAAACGTTCTTCTCTTTGAGAGCCACCCACAATTTCTCCAATTCCTGGAAACAAAACATCCATAGCTCTAACAGTTTTTCCATCTTCGTTTAATCGCATGTAAAATGCTTTTATTGTAGCTGGATAATCAAATAAAATTACGGGACATTTAAAATGTTTTTCCACTAAAAAACGTTCATGTTCAGATTGTAAATCTGCTCCCCATTCGTTAATTGGATATTGGAATTTTTTCTTTTTATTTGGTTTTGAGTTTCTTAAGATCTCAATTGCTTCTGTATAACTAACTCTTTTAAAGTTGTTCTCTGTGATAAATTGCAGTTTTTCTAATAACGACATATCACTTCTCTCAGCTTGTGGTTTCGATTTTTCTTCTTGCGTTAAACGTTGGTCAAGAAAAGTTAAATCATCTTTACAAGTTTCTAAGATGTCTTTTAAAACTGATTTGATGAAATCTTCTGCCAAATCCATATTGCCATCTAAATCCATAAAAGCAACTTCTGGTTCAATCATCCAGAATTCTGCTAAATGACGTGTTGTGTTTGAGTTTTCTGCTCTAAAAGTTGGACCAAAAGTATATGCTTTTCCTAAAGACATTGCAAAAGTTTCTGCTTCTAATTGACCAGATACTGTTAAGTTGGTTTCTTTACCAAAAAAGTCTTTTGAATAATCTATTTTTCCATCTTCTGTAACAGGAGATTTATTGTCTTCAAAATTGGTAACTCTAAACATTTCTCCTGCTCCTTCTGCATCAGAACCTGTAATTATTGGTGTGTTTACGTAGTTAAATCCGTTTTCTTGAAAGTATTTATGAACTGCAAAAGACAATTTAGAACGCACTCTCATTACTGCGCTAAATGTATTTGTCCTTACACGTAAATGTGCGTTTTCTCTTAAAAACTCTAAGCTGTGTTTTTTTGGTTGAATTGGATATTCATCAGGATTTGAGTCTCCTAAAATTTCTAATTCAGAAACCTGAATTTCTACATTTTGTCCTTTACCTTGGCTTTCAACTAAAGTTCCTTTTATACTTACGGCTGCACCTGTTGAGATTCTTTTTAATGTGATTTCATCTGTGTTTTCAAAATCGATTACACATTGAATATTATTAATTGTAGAACCATCATTTAAAGCAATAAAACGATTGCTTCTAAAAGTTCTAACCCAACCTTTTATAGTTATTTCTTGTGAAAATTTATCTGATTGTAATAATTCTAATACGCTACTTTTAGTCATCTTCTTAAAATAAAATTAACACGATTACGAATCGTAATAGTTAAAAGCAAAGATACCTTTTTAGCGTAAAATGAACAACGAAACTATGGTGAATAAAAGCTTAAATTATTCTTCTTCTATAGGTTGAACCTCTTTTGGAGGTAAAATTCGAATTGTTGGTTCTTTGATAACCTTTTTGTTTGATATTTTTTTCTCGAATGATAATAATAAAGATGGCAACAATAATAAGTTTGAAACCATTGCAAACAATAAGGTTACAGAAACTAATCCGCCTAAAGCAATTGTGCCACCAAAACTAGAAACAGTAAAGACTAAAAACCCAAAAAATAATACAATCGATGTGTAAAACATACTTACCCCTGTTTCTCTTAATGCGCTATAAACCGATTTTTTAATTTTCCAATTATTTGCATGTAGTTCTTGTCGGTATTTTGCTAAAAAGTGAATGGTGTCATCAACCGAAATTCCAAATGCAATACTAAACACTAAAATAGTTGATGGTTTTATCGGGATTCCAATGAAGCCCATTAATCCAGCTGTGATTAATAATGGTAACATATTTGGAATCAAAGAGATCAGAATCATTTGATATGATCTAAACATCCAAGCCATAAATAATGCAATTAATAAAATGGCTAACGATAAAGAAATCACTAAATTATTGATTAGATAATTCGTTCCTTTTAAGAAAACCAAGGCTTTCCCTGTTAAGTGAACCTCAAATTTATCTGAAGGAAATTCTTTAGCGATAACTGCTTTTAATCGATCTTGAATGACGGCCATTTTATCAGTTCCAATATCTTTCATAAAAGTGGTGATTCTTGCATAGCGACCAGTTGAATCAACAAAATTATTTAACATGTTTGAGTTGCCTTCAGAATTTTTTGTGTACGAGAAAATATAACTTTGCTCTTGTGTTGTTGGTAATTGATAGTATTTTGGATTCCCTAAATAATAAGCTTGCTTTGAGTATTTTACAAGATTTGTAATTGAAATTGGTTTAGATAGCTCTGGAAACTGTTCAATAACTTCATTGATTTTTTCCATCTTTTTGAGTGTAGAAAGTTTCATTACACCTTTCTCTTTTTTGGTGTCAACAAAAATTTCTAATGGCATAATTCCTCCAAACTCTTTTTCAAAAAACTTAATGTCTTTATAAAATTGTTTGTTTTTTGGCATGTCTTCAATAACACTTCCAGAAACTCTTATTTGGTATATTCCAATAATCCCAAAAACAATAATTACTACAGTAGAAATGTAAATTGCAATTCGATTATGACGTACCATTTCTTCCATCCAATTGACAACATTATCGATCCATTTTTTTTCTAAATGATTCAAGTGTTTTTTCTTCGGTAATGGCATAAAACTATAAATAATCGGAATGATTAATAGAGCCAAAATAAAAATACCAACAATATTTATGGATGCGATAATTCCAAACTCTTTTAGCAACTGGCTTTTCGTAAAAACAAACGTTGCAAAACCAGAAGCTGTTGTAATGTTCGTCATTAAAGTGGCATTTCCAATTTTAGAAATTACACGTTGTAAAGATTTTGCCTGATTACCATGTTTCTTAACTTCTTGCTGGTATTTGTTAATTAAAAACACAGCGTTCGGAACACCAATTACAATAATTAATGGAGGAATCAGTGCTGTTAAAACGGTGATTTCATATCCGAATAAACCGATAAATCCAAACGCCCAAGTAACACCAATCATTACTACTAAAAGCGTAATAAAAGTTGCTCTAAATGATCGAAAAAAGAAAAAGAATATAATTGCAGTGATCAATAATGCCCCAACTACAAAAAGTAGAATTTCATCTTGTATGTTTTGTGCATTTAAAGTTCTTATATATGGCATTCCAGAAACACGAACTTGTAAATTATTGTCTTTCTCAAATTTCTTAACTATCGGAATTAGATCATTAAATATAAAATCCCTTCGAACTGGTGTGTTTATTATTTCCTTATTGATATAAATAGCGGTTTGTACAGTTTCTGTTTCTTTATTGTACAATAGGTTATCATAAAAAGGAAGTTTCTCAAATAGTTTTTTTTTTATTGAAGAAATTTCTTTTTGACTTGTTGGTTTTTTATTTAATAAAGGTTTTAGAACAAATCTCCTGTTTTTTCTATCTACTTTTAATTCTTTTACATCTGCAATTGAAACTGAAAAATCTATTTCATCATAGGCATCAATTGTTTTTGTAAGTTGATTCCAAGCATTAAATTTCTCTGGGGTAAATAATGTAGAATCTTTAACAGCAAGGATTATTAAATTCCCTTCTTCTCCAAAAATTTCTAAAAATTGATTGTATTGTATATTGACTTCATGATTTTCTGGAAGCAGGTTTGCTTCTGTGTAAGAAAACTTAATGTGCTTCATTTGGGTCGCCAAAAAAGCTGTAAAGGCAGCAACTAATATTAAGACTATATATCTATTTCTTAAAATTAATCCCGCAACTTTTGTCCAAAAATTCATGCAATAAAATTTATGCAAATGTAGGAAATGTTTAAGAACATAGTATATAAAAAAAGGAGCGTTTTAAAACGCTCCTTTTTTATATCTATATGTTGTTTTATTAAATAGTCATGATTTCTGTTTCTTTGATAGCGAATAATTCTTCCGTTTTTTTAACAAAAGAATCCGTTAAAGTTTGTATTTCAGCTTCTGTGTTTTTTTTCATGTCGTCAGAAACATCCACTTTTTTAATTTCGTTGTTGGCATCTTTACGGGCATTTCTAATACCAACTTTTGCGTGCTCAGATTCAGCTTTTGCTTGTTTAGATAAACCTATACGTCTTTCTTCTGTTAATGGCGGAACATTAATGATAATGTTATCTCCATTATTCATTGGGTTGAAACCAATGTTGGCAACCATAATAGCTTTTTCAATTTCTTGCAACATATTTTTTTCCCATGGCTGAACAGTAATTGTTCTTGCATCTGGTGTATTTACGTTTGCAACTTGACTTAAAGGTGTAGAAGAACCATAATAATCTACTTGAATTCCAGCTAACATTGCAGGAGTTGCTTTACCAGCTCTTATGTTTCTTAACTCTTTTATTAAGTGCTCAATTGCATTTTGCATTTGTTCTTTTGCACTATCAATTATAAATTCAATTTCTTCGTTCATCACTTAAAATATTTATGATAATTTTTTAATTTTTTACTACTGTTCCGATGTTTTCTCCAGAAATCAGTCTTAATAGATTTCCGTTTGTGTTCATGTCAAAAACAGTAATTGGCAATTTATTTTCTTCACTTAAAGTAAAGGCAGTCATGTCCATTACCTTAAGCCCTTTATCAATTACTTCTTTAAAAGTAATGTTTTCAAATTTAATTGCATCTTCATTTTTCTCTGGGTCAGAATTGTAGATTCCGTCTACACGAGTTCCTTTTAAAATGGCATCGGCATTAATTTCTATTGCTCTTAAAACCGCTGCAGTATCTGTAGTGAAATACGGGTTCCCTGTTCCAGCTCCAAAAATTACAACTCTTCCTTTTTCTAAATGACGAACAGCTCTTCTCTTGATAAAAGGTTCTGCAACTTGTTCCATTTTGATTGCGGTCAATAATCTTGTTTTAACGCCTTCAGTTTCAATTGCGCTTTGCAATGCTAATCCGTTAATACAAGTGGCAAGCATCCCCATATAATCACCTTGAACGCGATCCATTCCGTTACTTGCGCCAGCAACTCCTCTAAAAATATTTCCGCCACCAATAACAATGGCAACTTCTATACCTTTTTCTACGACTTGTTTTATTTCTTTTGCATATTCTGATAAACGTTTTGGGTCAATCCCGTAACTTCTATCGCCCATTAATGCTTCTCCACTTAATTTTAAAAGAATTCTTTTGTATTGCATGTATTGCTTTTTATTTAAAAGATTCCTACGTTCTTTAGAACAAAGGTTGGGCAAATATAAGAATTTCCTTGAAAGCTTTTTATATTGAAGTTTATGATTTTGTAAATAAAAAAACCATCCTAAAAAGGATGGTTTTGAATATAGTTTTTGAGAATTAAAGGATTATCCTAAAGTAACTCTTTTAAATCCACTAATTGAAACATCGCCATACGTTTTAACGTAATCTGCAACATTCTTCTTGTCGTCTTTAATAAAAGCTTGGTCTAAAAGACATTGTTCTAAATCTAAAGTTGTGTTATCAGAAATAAAACGATCCATTTTACCAGGTAAAATTCTATCCCAAATTTGCTCTGGTTTTCCTTCTGCTTTTAATTCCGCTTTAGCAGCTTCCTCAGCTTCAGCTAAAACAGCATCAGTTAATTGAGCCATAGAAATATATTTAGGAACATTTTTTAATGTTTTTCCTAATCTACCTAATTCAATATTATCTTTTTCGATAACCGCAATTCTTGCTTCAGTTTCAGCTGCAACAAATGCAGGGTCAAAATCTTTATAAGATAAAGATGTAGCTCCCATCGAAGCAATTTGCATTGCAACATCTTTTGTTAAAACATCTGCTTTATCAACAGCATTGGTTAAACCAATGATTGCAGCAATTTTACCAATGTGAGTATAAGAACCTACAAATGCAGCTTCAATTCTTTCAAAAGCAGTGATTTCTAATTTCTCACCGATAACTCCTGTTTGCTCAACTAATTTTTCAGCAACAGTCATTCCGTCAAAATCAGCAGCTAAAAATTCTTCTTTAGTTTTATAGTTTAAAGCGATGTCAGCAAATTGACCACCTAAAGCTACGAAAGAATCATTTTTACCTACGAAGTCAGTTTCACAAGCTAAAACGATTGCAACACCAACAGTGTTGTCTGCGTTTATTCTTGTTACTGCAACACCTTCTGTAGATTCTCTATCAGCTCTTTTTGCAGCAATTTTTTGACCTTTTTTACGTAAAATATCAATTGCTTTGTCAAAGTTTCCTTCTGCTTCTACTAATGCCTTTTTACAGTCCATCATTCCAGCTCCAGTTGCTTCTCTTAAATTTTTAACATCAGCAGCACTAATCTTTACTGTTTCCATGTTATTTTATGTTTT
>JAQXEU010000002.1 GCA_029250685.1 Polaribacter sp. | reverse complement strand
TTATGAATCATTACGAAACTGTTTTCATTTTGAATCCCGTTTTATCTGATACTCAGATAAAGGAAACAGTACAAAAGTTTAATGACTATTTGGTTTCTAAAGGTGCCGAAATGATTTCAAAAGAAGATTGGGGCTTAAAAAAATTAGCGTATCCAATCCAAAAGAAAAAAAGTGGATTTTACCACTTACTTGAGTTTAAAATGGCTGGAGAAGAAATCTCTACTTTCGAACTTGAGTTTAGAAGAGATGATAGCGTTATGCGTTATTTAACTGTTAAATTAGATAAACATGCTGCTGCTTGGGCTGAAAAGAGAAGTGCACGTGTAAAATCTGCTAAAAAATAATTAGATATGTCATCTATAGATCAACAAGCAAAAGGAAACAAGCAAGGTGAAGTAAGATACTTAACTCCGCTTGACATTGAAACTAAAAAAGAAGCAAAGTACTGTCGTTTTAAGAAAAACGGTATGAAGTATATCGATTATAAAGATGCTGACTTCTTAATGTATTTAGTGAACGAACAAGGTAAAATTTTACCAAGACGTTTAACAGGAACATCATTAAAATATCAACGTAAAGTTGCACAAGCTATCAAACGTTCTCGTCATTTAGCTTTAATGCCATACGTTGGAGATATGTTAAAATAATAAAAGAAGAAGCATTATGGAATTAATATTAAGACAAGACGTAGAAAATGTAGGTTTTAAAGATGATGTTGTAACTGTAAAGAACGGTTATGGTAGAAACTTTTTAATCCCACAAGGATATGCAGTATTAGCAACTTCTTCTGCAAAGAAAGTATTAGCAGAAAATTTAAAGCAACGTGCTTTTAAAGAAGCTAAAGTTATTGAAGACGCTACTAAAATAGCAGACGCAATTAAAGGATTAGAAATTAAGATAACATCTAAAGTTGGTACAGGAGACAAATTATTTGGTTCTGTAAACAACGCAGATGTTGCTGAAGCAATTGCAAAAGCTGGAACTGAAATAGACAGAAAGTTTATCAAGGTTGTTGGTGGGTCAGTTAAAAGATTAGGTAAATACGAAGCATCTGTAAGATTACACAGAGCAGTAGTTGCTGATATTACTTTTGATGTTATTGCAGAATAAGCAATCTTTAAAATATATTTTAAAACCTATCAATTCATTTTGGTAGGTTTTTTATTTTTGCATAATAATTAGTACACATGAAATACAGACAACTTACCAAAGAACAATTTGAATCTTTACACGAAGAATTCGCGCTTTTTTTAGCATCACAAAGTATTGATGTAAAAGAGTGGGACGAACTTAAAAAAGAAAAACCACAAGTTGCAGAAGATGAAATGAATGTGTTTTCTGATGTTGTTTGGGATGATGTGTTAACTAAAACTAATTATTTAGAACATTTTTCTAAGCAAAGTATCAACTTGTTTAAATGTGATGAAAACGAAATTCATAGAATTTTTGTAAAAATTAATAAAGACATCAATCTTTTAGAGCAAGATGGTTTTGAATGGTTACTGTCAAATCCAACGGATGATACAGTTGAATATTTCAATGGAACAAAAAACTACGCTTCTGAACGAAACATAGAAATTTTTGACTTGATTGAAAAAGGAAGCGCTATTTCTAAAGGCGAATTACACGAATATTTTAGTCGATTAATTACTGAGTAATTCTTTTGTCATTGAGAACGCAGTGAAGCAATTTCTAAAAAAAATCTCAATTTCATTTCACTAGAAATAACAAACAGTTGTGTTTCTAAGTAAGAATATCATTCCTGCGGAAGCAGGAATCCAAACAAACAATTATAGATTCCCGTTTTCACGGGAATGACAGGTCAATTTAAAATCTCAGTAATTCCAACAACTTCTCAGTACCAGAACTCGCAACGTCTTTTATAATCGTTAAATTTTGATATTGATTTTCAGAAACTGATGGTTTTGGGTCAATAAAATAAATAGGAATATCTGGTTTTGTGTAATTGATTAAACTTGCTGCTGGATATACTTGCATAGAAGTTCCTATAATTACCAAAATATTGGCTTGTAAAGTGATTTCTGCCGCTTTTTCTAATAAAGGAACATCTTCTCCAAACCAAACAATATCTGGTCTTAATTGCGATTTTTCTTCACATAAATCACCCAAAACTAAATCCGTTTCCCAATCATAAACCAAATTCGGATTTGCAGTACTTCTCACTTTAAGTAACTCGCCATGCAAATGAATCACATTTTTGCTATTTGCTTGTTCGTGTAAATTATCTACATTTTGTGTGATGATTTGCACATTATAATCATTCTCTAATTTTTTTAAATTCAAATGCCCATTATTTGGTTGTACAGAAAGTAATTGTTTTCTGCGTTGATTGTAAAAATCTAAAACCAATGTTGGATTGTTATAAAAACCTTGTGGAGAAGCAACTTCCATAACATCATGTCCTTCCCACAATCCATCAGCATCTCTAAAAGTTTTAATTCCGCTTTCAGCGCTAATTCCTGCACCAGTTAAAACCACAATATTTTTCATCTAACATAAATTTTGAGCTAAAATATGATTTTTATAGTATGTTTGTAAAAAGCATTTTTAAACAATGATTGATATTCCATTTTTAAACTATTTAGAAGATTTTGTAAGTGAAAAAAGAAAAGCAACTTTTCATCGAGTTTTAGAAGAGCGCACACGCCATTTTACAGTGGTTTTAGAAGATATTTATCAACCACACAATTCTAGCGCAGTCATTAGAAGTTGTGATATTTTTGGAGTGCAAGATGTGCATATCATTCAGAATAAGTATTCGAGTAAAGTTTCGCGTCATGTTGCAAAAGGTTCACAAAAATGGTTGGATATTAAAAAGTACAACAAATCGGCAACCAATACACAAGATTGTTTGGATGCTTTAAGAAACGATGGCTATCAAATTATTGCCACAACGCCACATAATGAATCTTGTGTTTTGCAAGAATTTGACATCACAAAAAAGTCAGCTTTTGTATTTGGAGTAGAGAAGGAAGGCGTTTCTGAATATACGATGAATCAAGCAGATGGGTTTCTAAAAATTCCGATGGTTGGTTTTACCGAAAGTTTAAACATTTCTGTAGCTGCAGCCATTATTTTACAAGATATTACGACTAAATTAAGAGCTTCTAATTTAGCATGGCAACTAACCACAAAAGAAAAAGACGTTTTGTATTTTGATTGGGTACAAAAATCGATAAAAAGTATCAAGAAGATTTCGGAACGTTATCAGAATGAAGAAGAAAACTTAAAGTAGTCTTGTCTGTTTTAACGGATTCAACAACTACCTTTTTACATTCGTTTCATAGATTTCAATCCATTGTTCTAGCGTCAATTATTCAGATATCTTTTATGGAGCTAATCATGAATAAAATGCTTAAAAGGTAATGTCCTAAAATCTAAATATATGATTAAGAGAATAATTATGTAAATTTATTGCCCCTATAACCTTAACAAACAACTTATGAAAACCAAATTTTTTACTAAGCTATTTCTTGCTTTAGCATTGTTTGCTACAACAATTATTGTTGCACAAGAAAAAGTTGATGACAAGAAAAAACCGAAAAAAGCAGCAACCAAAGAATTGCCTTTAGAACCAGAAAGAAAATTATCATTTACTACCCAACAAGGAACTTGGATGTCTGTAGATGTGCATCCAAACGGAAAAGAAATAATTTTCGATATGATGGGAGATTTATATACAATTCCGATTTCTGGTGGAAAGGCAAAAAAAGTGACCAAAGGAATGGCCTATGATGTACATCCAAGATATAGTCCAGACGGAAATTCGATTGTTTTTGTTTCTGATAAAAGCGGTTCAGACAATCTTTGGATTCGTGATTTAAATACAAAAGAAGAGAAACAACTTACGAAAGGTAAAAATCAGAAACACTTTTCTGCAGATTGGAGTCCAGACGGAGATTATATTTTAGGTGTTAGAGGAAGAAGAAATATCAAACCTTATTTATACCATAAAGATGGTGGTTCTGGAGCAAAATTAATTTCTGCACCAACCAGTTTAAAAGTAGTTGATCCTGCTTTTGGAGCAGATGGAAGATTGATTTATTTTTCTTCTAGACGTGGCGCTTGGAATTACAATGCACAATTACCACAATATCAAATTATGACTTTTGATAGAAATGATGGTTCTACAGAAACCATTACTTCTAAATACGGATCTTCATTTACACCAACACTTTCTAAGGACGGAAACTGGTTGGTTTTTGGAAGTAGATTTGAAGATAAAACCGGATTGATAATTCGTAATTTAAAAAATGGAGAAGAAAAATGGTTGGCGTATCCTGTACAAAGAGACGATCAAGAATCTATGGCAACATTAGGTGTTTTACCAGGAATGGATTTTACGCCAGATAGCAAAAACTTAATTACTTCTTATGGTGGAAAAATTTATTCAATTTCTTTAGCTACAAACAAAGCAACTGAGATTCCGTTTAGTGTTGATGTAAATATTGATTTAGGTCCAATGGTATCATTTAAGTATCCAATTAGTGATGCACCAGATGCTTTTGTAACGCAAGTTAGAGATGCAGTTCCTTCACCTGACGGAAAAATGTTAGCATTTACAGCATTAAATAGATTGTATGT
Organism: Polaribacter sp.; assembly: GCA_029250685.1. GTDB lineage: Bacteria > Bacteroidota > Bacteroidia > Flavobacteriales > Flavobacteriaceae > Polaribacter. Next base: position 4,100 of record JAQXEU010000002.1, on the reverse strand, counting down.
GATGGATTTTCCAAACGGAAAACCAAAACGTTTAACCAAAAACGATTTTACAGAAGCGCAACCAGCTTGGTCTCCAGATAGTAAAAATTTAGTTTTTACAACTTGGAAACATGGCGAAGGGCATTTATATAAAGTAAATGTTTCTGGAAGAGCTAAACTTGAAAAATTAACTAGCGAATCTGGTTTTTATACCAAACCAGCTTGGTCTTATAATTCAGACAGAATTGCCTTTTTAAAAGGAAGTACGCAAGGTTTTGAAGATGCAATTGGTAATTCTAATCCAGTAAATGAAATCGCTTGGATTCCATCAAACGGAGGAAATACAACAGTAATTGACAGAACAAAGGGAAGAGCAAATATTCATTTCACAAAAATTGACAATCGTGTGTATATGAATCACGGCGGAAAAGGGTTAATTTCTATGCGTTGGGACGGAACAGACGAAAAATCACATTTAAAATTAACCGGAATTACCACATACGGTTCTTCGGATGTTTTTGGAGCTGAACACGGAATTTTACCAAGTGAAGTAGAAGGTTGGAGAGAAAATAATAGAGCTTCAAGACCACAAGAAATTAGAATTTCTCCAGACGGAAGAAATGCGCTGGCAAAAATTAATAATGATATTTATTCTGTGTTAATTCCTAAAATCGGAAAAACACCATCAATTTCATTAGCAAATGCAAATAGTGCAGCTTTTCCTGCAAATAAATTAACGATTATGGGAGGAGAATTTCCTTTTTGGTCATCAGATAGTAAACGTGTGCATTGGTCTTTAGGAGCAAGTCATTTTGTGTATAATTTAGCAAAAGGAAAAGCATTCGCAAAAAAACAAGCTGATGATAAAAAGAAAGCAGCTAAAGACAAATCAAAAGATAAGTCGAAGGACAATAAGGAAGATAAAAAGCCAAAAGAAACACCAAAGTTTAAAGCAGATGAATATCCAATAAAAGTCGGTTATAAAAAAGCTACTCCAAAAGGAACAATCTTATTAAAAGGTGGTAGAGTTATCACAATGAATGGTAATGAAGTAATTGAAAATGGAGACGTTTTAATTGTAAATAATAGAATCAAACAAGTTGGTAAATCAGGGAGTTTTACTGTTCCAAGAAATGCAAAAGTAATTGACGTTTCTGGGAAAACAATCACACCTGGTTTTATTGACACCCATGCACATATGTGGCCAAATTGGGGGGTTCATAAAAATCAAGTTTGGATTTATTCTGCAAATTTAGCTTACGGAGTTACAACAACTAGAGATCCACAAACTGCAACTACAGATGTGTTAACGTATGCTGATATGGTTGATGCAGGAATGATGCACGGACCAAGAGTTTATAGTACTGGACCAGGAGTTGGATATTGGGCGTATAATATTAAAAGTTTAAGCCATGCTAAAGATGTTTTAACGCAATACAGTAAATATTACGATACGAAGTATATTAAAATGTATGTTGTTGGAAATAGGCAACAACGTCAATGGATTATTATGGCATCTAAAGAATTAAAACTAATGCCAACTACAGAAGGTTCGTTAGATTTTAAAATGAATATGACACAGTTATTAGATGGTTATCCAGGGCATGAACACTCGTTCCCAATTTATCCAATTTATAAAGATGTAATAGAGAGTACAGCTTTTTCTAAAATGGCAGTTACACCAACATTATTGGTTTCTTACGGAGGTCCTTGGGCAGAGAATTATTATTACTCAAGAGAAAATCCATATCATGATAAAAAGATGCAATATTTTACGCCTTATAGAGAATTGGCAAGTAAATCTAGAAGAAGACCGGGTTGGTTTATGGATGAAGAGCATGTTTTTCAAAAGCATGCAGTTTTCATGAAAGATTTAGTTGAAAATAACGGTTTAGCTGGAGTTGGAAGTCACGGTCAATTACAAGGGTTAGGTTTTCATTGGGAACTTTGGTCTATTGCAAGTGGTGGAATGAAAAATTTAGACGCTTTAAAAGTAGCAACCATTCACGGAGCAAAAGCGTTAGGATTGGATACAGATTTAGGAACAATTCAAACTGGAAAAATTGCAGATATTTTAATTATGGATAAAAACCCATTAGATAATTTAAGAAATACAAATTCACTTAAATATGTAATTAAAAATGGTGTGCTTTATGACGCAAGTACGTTAGATGAAATAGCACCAAAGAAAAAGAAAGCTCCAGTTTTTCATTGGCAAACAAAGAAACCAGTTAATTTACCTGGTGTTAGAAATTAAATTTAACTTTAAAAAGCCTCATTCATTTGAGGCTTTTTTATTGCCAATATTTTAGTAATTTCAAATTATAATTATTTTCATGAAAGAGGTCATCAATTACATAGCGAAAAAAGAGAAGTGGAAAGCGGAATTAGAATTACTTCGTAAAACACTTTTAGCAACCAAAATGGAAGAAGCCATAAAATGGGGAGCACCAACATATGTTTATAAAAACAAGAATATTGTTGGTCTGGCGGCTTTTAAAAATTATTGTGGTTTATGGTTTTTTCAAGGCGGGTTATTGAAAGATGATCACAAAGTATTAATGAATGCCCAATAAGGAAAAACAAAAGCTATGTTACAATGGCGCTTTTTTTGTTTAGATGAAATTGATGTAAACCTTATTAAAATATATGCTTTAGAAGCAATGCAAAATGTTGATGAAGGTAAAGAAATTAAACCAAGTAGAACAAAAAAAGAATTGGTGATTCCTGAGTTATTGCAAAAGGCTTTAGACACTAATGCAGATTTTAAAAATCAATTTGAAACATTTACTTTAAGTAAAAAAAGAGAATATGCAGATTATATTTCTGAAGCAAAAAGAGAAGCGACAAAACAAAAACGTTTAGAAAAAATTATTCCTATGATTTTAAAAAAAGTAGGATTACACGATACATACAAAAACTGCTAATTAGTTTATAATTACTTTCTGAATCGTAGCAACAGAATCACAGCGCTTAATATAGAGTTGAATATTTTTCAAACTATCTTTTCCGCTGATTAAATATTCTGGACAAGGCTTTATTCTTGGTTTACTTTCTCCAAAATGAACATCACCTCTTTTAAGAATTGCATTTACAGTTGTAGAATCTAAATTGTTTTTAATTAAAGTTTCTTGTGCTTCAGCAGAATACACTTTATCTCTAATTCGTATTGTTTTAAGTGTTCTAGAGTCCATTCCGTAGTCAAAAGTAGCATTCTTTTGTTGCCAGAAAAAATAAACTCCAACACAACTGATGGAAGCTCCAATTAAAAAATACCCGATTCTTTTAAGTAATTGCATTGTAGAATTTTGAAATGCAAAGTTAGTTTTTTTATAGAGATAAAAACACTATAAAATCAACAAATTAACATCTCTAAAAGGTAAATTAAACCAATCTGCAACGGTTTTACTTGTTAAGATTCCGTGGTAAAAATACATGCCGTTTCGCAAGCTTTTATCAAAACGAGCCGCATTTTCAAATCCGCCTTCTTCAGCAATACTTAATAAATACGGAGTAAAAATATTACTAATAGAAACAGAAGCAGTTCTTGCATATCTAGATGGAATATTTGGTACACAATAATGTGTAACGCCATGTTCAACAAATGTTGGTTCGCTGTGTGTTGTTACTTTTGATGTTTCAAAACACCCACCGCAATCAATACTCACATCAACAATTAAAGCACCGTCTTTCATTTGTTCCACCATATTTTCTGTTACCATGATTGGTGAACGATTTTTTCCTCTAATGGCGCCAATTGCAATATCGCATCGCATCAACGCTTTTAGTAAAGTTTTTGGTTGAATTGTAGATGTATAAATAGGCGTATTTAAACAATGTTGTAATCTTCTTAACTTAGTAATCGAATTGTCAAAAACTTTTACACGAGCACCTAATCCCAATGCAGAACGCGCAGCAAATTCGCCAACAGTTCCTGCTCCAATAATAACAACATCAGTAGGAGGAACGCCACCAATATTTCCAACTAACAATCCGTTTCCGTTATTACTATTGCTTAATAATTCGGCAGCAATTAAAACAGAAGCAGTTCCTGCAATTTCACTTAATGATTTTACAACTGGGTAAAATCCGTGTTCATCTTTTATATAATCAAAAGCAAA
>JAQXEU010000001.1 GCA_029250685.1 Polaribacter sp. | reverse complement strand
CATATTAATATATAATTGTTAATGAAAGCATTACAATATTTAAATAAGTACTTTTTAAAATATAAATACCGATTATTAATTGGAATTGTAATTACCATTTTATCAAAAATTTTATCATTAAGAATTCCGAGAATTATTGGAGATTCTTTCAATATTGTTGATGAATACAGAAAAGGTACAATTGCTAATACTGATGATGTAAAACATCAGCTTTTAATGAATGTTTTACTGATTGTTGGCGTTACTTTAGTTGCAGGTTTTTTTACTTTTTTAATGCGACAAACCATTATTGTTACTTCTCGTTTGATTGAGTTTGATTTGAAGAATGAAATCTATCAACAATACCAACGTTTATCAATCAACTTTTACAAAAAAAACAGAACAGGCGATTTAATGAACAGAATTAGCGAAGATGTTTCAAAAGTTAGAATGTATTTTGGACCCGCTGTTATGTACAGTATGAATATGATTATGTTATTTGCTGTTGGGTTTTATCAAATGTTTAGTATTGATGCAAAACTAACAATGTACACGTTAATTCCGTTTCCAATTTTATCTATTTCAATATTTATTTTAAGTAAAGTAATTAACGAAAAGAGCACAATTGTTCAACAGTACCTATCAAAACTAACAACGTTTAATCAAGAGTTTTTCTCTGGAATTAATGTGGTGAAATCGTACGGAATTGAAAAATCTATCATCAAAAATTTTGACACTTTAGCTGACAATAGTAAAGAAAAAAATATTGACCTATATAAAGTGCAAGCCATCTTTTTTCCATTAATGGTTTTATTAATTGGAATTAGTAATTTGTTGGTGATTTATATTGGCGGTAAACAATATATTGCTGGTGAAATTCCGATTGGAGTTATCGCAGAATTTATCTTATACATAAACATTTTAACTTGGCCAGTTGCAATTGTTGGCTGGGTAACATCAATGATACAACAAGCTGAAGCTTCTCAACAGCGAATTAACGAGTTTTTAGAACAAGTTCCAGAAATTAAAAACACAACTGAAAATCATACAAAAATAACAGGTTCTGTAGAATTTAAAAATGTGAGTTTAGTATATGATGACACCAATATTACTGCATTAATAAACATCAATTTTAAAATTGAAAAAGGAGAAACTGTAGCCATCTTAGGAAAAACAGGCTCAGGAAAAACATCCATCATCAATTTAATTTCTAGATTATACGATACTTCTGAAGGAACGGTTTTGATTGATAATCAACCCATAAAAGAATTGAACTTAACAGATTTGAGAAACCAAATTGGATTTGTTCCTCAAGATCCATTTTTGTTTTCTGATACGATTGAGAATAATATCAAATTTGGGAAAGAAGACGCTACAGAAGAAGAAATTTTGTTAGCTGCTAAAAATGCTGTTATTCATGATAATATTATCGACTTTAAAGACCAATACGAAACGATTTTAGGGGAACGCGGGGTAACCCTTTCTGGTGGACAAAAGCAACGTTTAAGCATTGCGAGAGCTGTAGTTAAGAACCCTAAAATATTAATTTTTGACGATTGTTTATCAGCGGTTGACACAGAAACAGAAGAACATATTTTATCGAATTTAGAAAAAGTCTCTAAAGAAAAAACCACATTCATTATTAGTCATAGAGTTTCATCAGCCAAAAATGCTGATAAAATAATCGTGTTAGATAACGCAGAAATCATTCAACAAGGAACTCATAATCAACTAATAACAGAAAACGGATATTATAAAGAATTGTACGAACAACAACTTTTAGAAAAAGAAAACTAAGGTTTCATTAGAAAAAGTAAAATATTTTTTTAGATTTGTTCAACAAACAATAACAAAATTTAATTTTATTAATAAATTATTATGGCTGAGAGAGTAGAACAAGAAGAAATTTTTTCTCAAGTTTTAAGAGCAGGAAGAAGAACCTATTTTTTTGATGTAAGATCAACAAAAGCTGACGATTATTATTTAACGATTACTGAGAGTAAAAAATTTACACATGATGATGGTTCTTTTCATTATCAAAAACATAAAATTTACCTTTACAAAGAAGATTTTTCTGAATTTAACGACATGTTAAAAGCAGCTACAAACTTTATTGTTAATGAAAAAGGTGAAGAAGTAATTAGCGAAAGACATCAAAAAGACTATAAAAAAGACGAAGAAACTGTTGTTACAGAAGAAGTAGAAACAAAAACTACAGAAAGTTTCACAGATGTTTCATTTGACGACATCTAAAATTCAAATAATTCTCACAAAAAACGCCATCTAATTTAGATGGCGTTTTTATTTATAATGCTTTTAGCATTATGTTACTTTTCGCAACGGTTTCTTCCCATTCTTTTTCGGGAATACTTCCTTTTGTAATTCCGCCACCAATATAAATTTCTGCATTGTTCCTTTTGATTTCCATGCATCTTAAATTCACAAATAGGTTAGAGTTTTTATGAATATTTAATTCGCCTAAAAAACCTGTATAATAAGAACGTTTATACGCTTCGTTATCTAAAATAAATTGTTTTGCTTTTTCTTTTGGAAAACCACAAACTGCCGGAGTTGGATGCAATAAACTCACTAAAGAAAACAAGCCTTCTTTTAATAACTCTCCTTTAATTTCTGTCTTTAAGTGTAATAATGAACCTGCTTTCACAGTTTCGGTTTTTAACTGTTCTAAGTTGCTAGAAAAATCAGAAAGTTTGTTTACAATGTAATCGGTAACAATTTGTTGTTCTTCAATTTCTTTTGTGTTCCAACTTACTTTTTCATCATTTTTATATTCTTGTGTTCCTGCCAAAGACATTGTTGTAAAACAGTTTTTTTCTACTTTCAATAACGTTTCTGGTGTTGCTCCAAACCACAAACCAACCTGGGGATGAAACCAAACATACACAAATGCATTTGGATATAATTGCAATAACTTACTATAAACCTCCTCTACTTCTAAATCACTCAACGCAACAATTTCTTTTCTAGAAATAACTACTTTTTTAAACTCATTCGTATTGATTGCATCAATTGCCTTTTCAACAATTTTCACATACTTGTCTTTTGATGAAGTTTTTAAAGTTAATTTTTTATCAAACTCAATTTCTTTTTTAGTGAATGAACCTGAAACAAATTCTGAGTTCTTTAAAGAAAAAAAAATGTTCTCTTCTGCTGAATCAAAAGGCGCAAAAATAAAACCCGACTGATTAAAATCTGTTGTAATTACATTTAATGAAGCATCGTTTTGAAACAAACCAAAAACATTTTTGTCTTTTGGTTTGTTGTAAACAACAAATGGCAATTTACTTTTATATGCTGCTATTATTTTATGTAAAATGAATTGCATAATTTATTTCTTCTCCAAAATAATATTTGTCAATTTACAAAGAGAAACTAGTTGTTCTTGTTCATTTACAATTCTAATTTCCCATAAATGTGTAGTTCTTCCTTTGTGAATGATTTTTGCGGTTGCGGTTACAAATCCATCGGTAACACTTTTTAAGTGATTTGCGCTTATTTCAATTCCTTTTACAATAAATTTTTGGTTGTCAACAAAAAAAGCTGAGGCTGCACTTCCAACACTTTCCGCCAAAGCAACAGTTGCCCCACCATGCAGCAAACCATAAGGCTGGTGAACCCTATGATTTACTGGCATTTTTGCAACCAAAAAATCTTCTCCAATATCCGTGTATTCTATATTAAGAGTTTCCATTAACGTGTTTTTACAACGTTTATTAAATGCTTTTAGAATTTCAGATTTTTCTTTCATTATGAAATAATTTATGGTAAAAATACATATTATTTATTGTATTTTTGCAGCATAATTAGAAGGAATTTAAGATGTATAAAGTACGCGTCATTTTAGACACAAAAGAAGATGTAATTAGAACTTTAACGGTTAATAATTATATTAATTTAGAAGAGTTACACTTATTTATTGCAAAAACTTTTGGCTTTAATGGTCAAGAAATGGCATCGTTTTACAGAACCGATTTTGAATGGAATCAAGGTGAAGAAATTCCGCTTTTTAATATGTCTGAATTTGGAGATGCAATTTCGATGAGCACTTGCATTTTAAAAGAAACGTTACCAAACGTTAATGATAAACTGATTTACGTGTACGATTTCTTTAAAATGTGGTCTTTTTATGTTGAAGTTGTTGATTGCAATAATGAATTATTAACTGAGCCTAAAGTTATTATGTCTATTGGTGATGTTCCAGACGAAGCACCTGAAAAAGAATTTGTTGCAGAGAAAAACGAGAATGATTTTTCTGATGATGAATTTGAATCCTATGATGATTACGATTTTGATAATTATTAATCATTTCCTTTCTTACAAATAAAATCATATAAAACAGTAACATTTCCGTAACTTGTTCGTCGAATATTCATAATCGACTAAAACAATTTCTTTGGAAACAATCTTATCTCTTAAAAACTTAGACAAAAAATATGGTCCTGTACACGCTGTAAACAATCTCTCTTTTGATATTCAAAAAGGAAATGTTTACGGAATTTTAGGTCCAAACGGAAGTGGAAAATCTACCACTTTAGGAATCATTTTAAATGTTGTAAACAGAACTTCTGGAGAATTCAGTTGGTTTAACGGAACCTCAACAACACATGATGCTTTAAAGAAAGTTGGTGCCATTATTGAGCGACCAAATTTTTATCCGTACATGACGGCAAGTCAAAATTTAAAATTGATTTGTAAGATTAAAGGTGTTTCATTTGATAAGATTGATGAAAAATTAAAAATTGTAAATCTTTATGAACGAAGAGATAGTAAATTTAGAACTTTTTCATTAGGAATGAAACAACGTTTAGCTATTGCATCTGCACTGTTAAACGATCCAGAAATTTTAATTTTAGACGAACCTACAAATGGATTAGACCCGCAAGGAATTCATGAAATTAGACAAATTATAAAAGGAATTGCTAAAAATGGTACTACAATTTTATTAGCCTCTCACTTATTAGATGAAGTTGAAAAAGTGTGTAGTCATGTTGTTGTAATTAGAAAAGGAATTAAGTTATATGCTGGTAGAGTTGATGAGTTAACTGCCTCTAATGGTTTATTTGAACTTAAAGTTGATAAAAGTGAAGAGCAATTAACTGCATTATTAGAAAATCATGAAGCTATATCATCAGTTAAAAAAGAAGAAGAAGTTTTAATTGCTACTTTAAATAAAGAAATGTCTGCTTCAGAAATGAATGCATTTTTATTTGAAAATGGAATTACACTTTCTCATCTGGTAAAACGTAAACCAAGTTTAGAGCAACAATTCTTATCGTTAACAAACAACAATTAATCAACTTTCAAACAAAACATCATGTTTAGATTACTAAATATAGAATTTCATAAATTAAAACACAATAAGGCAAGTAAAGTTTTATCAATCATTTATTTCGGATTGTTAACTTCAATTGCACTAATCGCTGCCATAAAATTTGACATTGGTCCTATAAAATTTCATTTAGCTGATCAAGGGATTTTTAACTTTCCCTACATCTGGCATTTCAATACGTATTTAGCTGCAATTTTCAAATTTTTTTTACTCCTTGTTATTGTTTCAATGATGGCAAATGAATACAGTAATAAAACCTTAAAACAAAATCTTATTGACGGTTTAAGCAAGAAAGAGTTTATCCTTTCTAAATTTTACACAGTTCTTGTTTTTGCAGCCATATCAACGCTTTTTGTATTTATTACTTCTTTAATCTTAGGTTTTATATATTCTGATTTTAATGAGTTGAGGATTATCTTTTCTAGATTAGAATTTTTACTTGCCTTTTTCATCAAGCTTGTCGGTTTTTTCTCTTTCGGATTATTTTTAGGAATACTTGTAAAACGTTCTGCATTCGCAGTTGGTGCAATGGTAGTATGGTTAATTGTTGAAAGCATGTTTAAAGGGTATTTATTTTATTCTTTTAGAAATGAAGACAACATTACAGAAAGTGTAAATAACATTATGCAATTTCTTCCTTTAGAAGCAATGGCAAATTTAATTAAAGAGCCTTTTTCTGGGCTTGGAGCTGTTAGATCTATCGCAAATCAAATTGGAGAAAGTTTTTTAGATAAATCCAGTGTACATTTTACAGACATACTAATCGTTTCTATTTGGACAGTAATCTTTATTTACATGTCATACAGATTATTAAAAAAGAGAGATTTATAATACTTTTCTATTATATTTGACGTTGAAAAGAAAACCGTCAAATGAGAAGAATTTTAAGTGTACTTATTTTTTTAATTACCTTATCTACTTACGGGCAAAAAGAAGCTAATTATTGGTATTTTGGGCAAAAAGCTGGTTTAGATTTTTCTTCTGGATCTCCAGTTGTTTTAAATGACGGACAATTAGAAACACTTGAGGGGTGCTCTACTATTTCTGATAAAACTGGAAAGCTACTTTTTTATTCTGATGGAACTACTGTCTACGACAGTACACATCAAATAATGAAATACAGTAATGGTTCGTTAGCAAACGATTTAAACGGAAATCCATCAAGTACACAATCTGCGCTTGTTGTTCCACATCCTACTGATGCAACTATTTATTATTTATTTACAGTTGGTACAAACGCGAATAGCGGATTAAATCTTTATACTGTTGATGTTTCCAGAAATGGTGGTTTAGGAGAAATCATAAATGGACCAACCGATTTATCTGATGGAAAAGCAGGGAATTGGTCTGAAAAAGTTACTGCAGTTCAAGGTGATGATTGTAATACAATTTGGATACTATCAACTGTAAACAACCAATTCTATGCTTATAAAATTGATGGAACTGGTGTTGACACTGCAAATCCAATAATTAGCACAACTACCTATTCATTAAGAGACAGAAGAGGCTATTTAAAAGTTTCTCCCGACGGAAAAAAAATTGCTTTAGCAGACTTCAGAAACAATGGTGCTTTAGTTTTATATGATTTTGACTCATCAAATGGTTCTGTTTCAAATTTAGGAACAATTTTAGCTTCATCTTCTGGAGACGGTGCGCATTATGGAATTGAATTTTCTCAATCTTCTTCAAAACTATACACATCAACTTATGACGGTACAAACAATAAATTATTTCAATTTGATTTAACACAAAATAACATTGCGAATTCTAAAAATTTAATTCACTCTCAAATTGGGTATAGAGGCGCTTTACAATTAGCTGTTGATGGAAAGATTTACGCAATTACTCCTGTTTCTTATCAAATCGGAACACAATTCTTAGACGTTATTGAAAATCCTGAAGAAGACGCTACAAATGTTACGTATACAGAAGATAAAATTGATTTAGGAGTTGGAATTGCAACACAAGGTTTACCTCCCTTTATTCAATCGTTCTTTTCACCAGTAAAAATTTTAGATAGTGATACTAAATCTATCGATTTAACATTAGGAACTCAACAAGTCTGTATTGGAAATACATTTAGCTTTGAACCTGAGTTAACTGGAATAGCTGGTTCAACTTTTAAATGGACAAAAGCTGGTGATCCAAGTGTAAATATTACAACTAGAGCAATTTCTATTGACTACACAAATTATGGCTCTGGAACCTATAATTTAGAAATGACGATTAATGATACTTGCGGAAGAACATTAAAATACAATGGCTCTGTAGAAATATTATTTGTACCAAAACCAACAATTATTGCGATTCCTGTTTACGAACAATGTGATATTGATGCGAATACAGTTGACGGAATCACAACATTTAATTTACAATCTAAAGAAGCAGCATTGACAAATAATACTGCTGGATTTTCAGTTACTTTTTTCGAAACTACTGATCTTAATTTTAGCTCGCCAATTCTAAATGAAGTTGCTTACATAAATACAGTTTCAACAAATACTGGAAATCATAAATTAGTCACAAGAATCACTAACGATACAACTGGCTGTTATGAAGATGGAATAATAGAATTAAAAGCAAATGCAACTTCTTTAACAACATACCCTGATTTATATTTAAGCGAATTAGATTTAAATACAAATATTCCTGATTCAAGAAATAGTTTAGGCTCAGGAAATACTAATTATGATTTTAATCTTAAAACTGCTGAAATTATCGGCAATTCTAGCGGAGCATTTTCTAATACAACTCATAATTTTGAATATTACAGAACCGCAAATGATGCATCTTTACAAACAAATCAAATAATAGCTCCTTTTGAAGATGATTTATTTACAGATAATTCTGATGTTTTTGTTCGTATCTCTACTAAAGGATCAAATGCTTGTTCAGGAATTGGGCAATTTAAAATATTTGTAAATACACGCCCTGTTCCGCAAGGAAACACAACATCAATGTATTTATGTGTGAACAACCCTATTGATAGTCCACAGCAAATAACTATTGACTTAAATGGTTTTACTGGAGTTTTAACTGATACGTATCAATGGTTTTTAAATGGGAATTTAATAACTGGAGCTACAAACGCTATTCACAAAGCCAATG
>JAQXEU010000032.1 GCA_029250685.1 Polaribacter sp. | reverse complement strand
CAGTAAGTACTTATTTGTTTTTATTATGTCATACTTCCTTTTTAAATAAAGGGTTAGTTGTAATTTTAAGGATAACTAAGAATTAATGAGAAAGGTGTTTGATATCCGCTCGACACCTCAGTAAAATCACAAAAACCTCTAACATTTTGACTGTTAGAGGTTTTTTAATAAACACAACAAAAAGTGTTTTTCTTGTTTTTCATCATTTAAGATTTAAAGGTTTGTAAAAATAATAAAACCTATCTCTTATATTAAAGTGATAATTAGTTCACTTTTTGCTGACGTTATACAGTTTAGTTTAAGCGTAATATTTGTTTTTATCATGTCATACTTCCCATTTAAATAAAGGGTTAGTTTTATGTTTAAAGATAATTAAGATATAATTAAAATGGTGTTTGATATCCGCTCAACAGCTCAAAAAAGCACATTGAAAATCAATGCGTTTTTTGTTTTATTTAACAAAAATTTCATGTTTTTTCTGCATCTTTGTTTTCATGAAGATATATCCAATAGAAACAGGAAACTTTAAGCTAGATGGTGGTGCAATGTTTGGCGTAGTGCCTAAATCTATTTGGCAAAAAACAAACCCAGCAGATTCTAAAAACTTGATTTCTATGAGTATGCGCTGTATGCTTATTGAAGATGGAGAAAGATTAACCTTAATTGATACAGGTTTAGGCGCAAAACAATCAGAAAAATTTTATGGATATTATTTTTTATATGGAGATTTTTCGTTGGATACTTCTTTAGCAAAACTAGGATTTCATAGAGATGATATTACTGACGTCTTCTTAACACATTTACATTTTGATCATTGTGGTGGCGTTATTAAAATGAATAAAGATAAAACTGGATTTGCACCTGCGTTTAAAAATGCAAAAGTTTGGAGTAATGAAAGTCATTGGCAATGGGCAACTGTTCCAAACCCAAGAGAAAAAGCATCTTTTTTAACTGAAAACATTCAGCCAATAAAAGAATACGGACAATTGAATTTTATAAAAAACGGAATCAAGGACATTGGTTTTGATGTCTTATATATGGATGGTCATACAGAAAAACAAATGCTTCCTAAGATAGAATATCAAGACAAAACCATTGTTTTTATGGCAGATTTATTGCCAACAACTGGTCACATCCCATTACCTTACGTAATGGGTTATGACACAAGACCATTATTGACTTTAAAAGAAAAAGCAGATTTTTTAAATACAGCTGCTGATAACAACTATTTTTTATTTTTAGAACACGATGCAAATACTGAATTGTGTACGTTAAAACATACTGAAAAAGGAGTAAGATTAAACGAAACATTTAAGTTTTCAGAAATATTTAATTAAGAAAAGAGAGATAGAATATGAAGTTTTTTAAACCAATTTACATTACAAGTCTAATTGCTATTGCATTTGTAGGATGTAAAACAGTAAATACAATTTCAGTACCAGAAGCAACAAATAATGTTGTTATTATTTCAGCAAAAAAACTTCCTTTAACCCAAACTCAAAAAGAAACTTGGGGACACGCAGATTTAGCTACAGATACAATTCCTGGAATGAGTATTGCTAAAGCATATGAATTTTTAAACGGTAAAAAAGGAATTGATGTTGTCGTTGGGGTACTAGATTCTGGAACAGATTTAAAACATGAAGATTTAAGTGCTGTTGCTTGGGTTAATAAAAATGAAATTCCGAATAACAAAAAAGACGACGATAACAATGGTTATGTTGATGACATAAATGGATGGAATTTTTTAGGACCAATTTTTAAAGAAGCTGCAGAAGTTCATAGAATCCTTAAAAACCCAAAGCTGGTTGACGAGGCCACTTATAAAATTATCAAAACTGCTCAAGACAAAAAAATAAGTGAAGCATCGACTAACAAGTTTCGATTCAATCAAATGTTGCAGGCAGTAATTTTTGCAGACAATACGTTGGCAGAACATTTTAAAAAGAAAAATTACACAAAAGAAGACGTTAATAAATTATTAGCAGAAAGAATTGCAATTATGCAAAGCGCAAATATTGCAAAACAAATGTTTGGTTTTGGCTTGAATTCAATGACAGATGCAATTGCAGAAATCAAAAGAGAAATTAAAATTACTGAAGAAGTAGTTGAGATAAAAGACTTAAAAACAGACTATAGAAAAGCTTTAGGGGATAACGCTCAAGATTTTACTACAAAGTTTTACGGAGATCATAAAACGGGGCCAGTTAACAAAGAAGAAGCGCACGGAACACATGTTTCTGGGATTATTGGTGCTTTGAGAAATAATGGAATCGGAATAAATGGTGTTACAAATAATGTAAAAATTATGGCTGTTAGAATTGTTCCAGATGGTGATGAATACGATAAAGATATTGCTTTGGGAATTCGTTATGCAGTTGATAATGGAGCAAAAGTGATCAATACAAGTTTTGGAAAATCATATTCGCCGAACAAAGAATGGGTTTACGAAGCAATTATGTATGCAGCAGAGAAAGACGTATTAATTGTAAATGCAGCAGGAAATGATGGAAAAAACATTGATGTAAAAAGAACGTTTCCAAACGATTCTAAAGATTTAAAAACGGAGATTTCTGATAACTTTATCACTATTGGAGCCATGAGCTCTAATTATGATGAGAATTTACCGGCAGACTTTTCTAACTACGGAAAAACCAATGTAGATATTTTTGCTCCTGGAGTTGAAATTTATTCTACAATTCCAGAAAACGAATATGAGTATTTTAACGGAACATCAATGGCCGCTCCATCAACAGCTGGAGTTGCTGCGTTAATTAGATCTTATTATCCAGCTTTAACAGCAAAGCAAGTGAAGCACATTATTATGAATTCTGGAACAAAAATCGATTTAGAGGTTATAAAACCAGGCTCACTTTCTCAAGAGAATCCAACTGGAGTAAAAGTTCCTTTTTCAGATTTATCCGTTACAGGAAGAATTGTAAATGCTTTTAATGCTATAAAAATGGCAGACAGAATGGTGAATGGAAAATAATCCATTTAGCTTGAATTAGTATATATATAAAAAGAATTCTAAATTTACAGGAATTCACTTAATCATAGATCACAAACCAAAATAAAAACAATACTATCATGAAAAAAGTTTTACTTGTGGCATTATCATTTTCATTAATGATTTCTTGCGCACAAAGCCCAAAAAATTCATCATCAAACGGTTACTGGCAACAACATGTAGATTATACAATGGATGTTGATGTAGATGTTGAAAAGTTTCAATACAGCGGAACACAAAAATTAGTATACACAAATAACTCACCAGACGATTTAAACAATGTGTATTATCATTTATACTACAACGCTTTTCAACCAGGAAGCGAAATGGATGCGCGTTTACAAAGCATCGCAGATCCTGATGGAAGAATGACCATTAATGAAGGAACAAGAGCAAAACCAATTTACAAAAGTAGAATTGCAATGTTAAAACCTAACGAGATTGGGTACATGAAAATTAAATCTTTAAAACAAAATGGTAAAGAAGTAAAATTTGAAGTTGCAGGAACTGTTTTAGAAGTTACTTTAAATGAACCAATTAAAGCAGGTGCAAAAGTTACTTTTGATATGGAGTTTGATGGGCAATTACCAGTTCATATTCGTAGAGCAGGAAGAAATAGTAGAGATGGTATTGCAATGTCTATGGCACAATGGTTTCCAAAAATGGCAGAATACGATTTTGAAGGATGGCAGGCTCACGCTTATATTGCGAGAGAATTTCAAGGAGTATGGGGAAATTTTGATGTAACATTAAGAATTGACAAAAATTATACAATTGGAGGAACAGGAAACTTACAAAACCCTCAAGAAATAGGTCATGGATACGAAGATAAATCGAAACCGTTAAACGTTCCAGATACTGATAAATTAGCTTGGCACTTTAAAGCAGAAAGAGTTCATGATTTTGCATGGGCTGCTGATGATGATTACATACATGATGTTGTTAAAGTTGAAAATGGACCAGATATTCACTTCTTATTTAAAAACAAAGAAGGAGTTATAAAGAACTGGAGATCAACTCAAGAACCTACAGTAAAAGCAATGGAGTTTTTTAGCGAAAATGTTGGTAAATATCCATGGAAACAATATTCAGTGATTCAAGCTGGTGATGGTGGAATGGAATATGCAATGGCAACATTTGTTGCAGGAGGTGAAAGAAGAAGCCCAGTTGGAACTATTTTTCATGAATTGGCACATACTTGGTTTCAGCAAATTCTAGGAAGTAATGAAAGCAAGCATTCTTGGATGGATGAAGGGTTTACTTCTTATATTTCTGGATTGGCATCAAACAAGATTTTACGTGGAGGTGAAGGAAAACCATCTAACGGAAGTTTTAGAGGATATTTTTATCTTGTAAATAGCGGGCTGGAAGAAAACCTAACAACACATGCTGATAGATTTAATACAAATAGAGCATTTAGTACTGGAAGTTACACGAAAGGAAGTATGTTCTTAACCCAGTTAAATTATATTATTGGACAGGAAAATGTAAAGAAAACATTAAAAAAATACTTTGACGACTTCAGCTTTAAACACCCAGTACCTAACGATATCAAAAGAGTTGCAGAAAAAGTTTCTGGATTGCATTTAGATTGGTATTTAAATGAATGGACACAAACCACACATACAATAGATTATGGTATTCAAGGAGTTGATGGTAGAAAAATTACTTTAGAGCGTGTTGGAAAAATGCCAATGCCAGTTGATGTTACTGTTACTTATGCTGATGGTACAACAGAAGACTTTAATATTCCGTTACGTATGATGAGAGGAAACAAACCAACTGATGCAACAGTTATTGAAGATTGGACATGGTCTCATCCATCATATTCATTTTCTGTAACGAAAGACATTAAAAAAGTGGAGATAGACAATTCTAAATTAATGGCTGACATTGACAGAAAAAATAATGTTTACGAAGCGTTAAACAAGAAAATGAAAAACTAATTCAAAGTTATTTTATAAAAGAAAAGCGAGGTTTTAACCTCGCTTTTTTTATTCTACTTTTTCGATGAAAGTATCTAAATTTAATTTTTCTTGCGGAATAAACCCTTTAAGAATTAAGCCAATTCCGAATATAATTAACATAATTCCCATAGATTTCTTAATCTTGTAAATTACGTTAGTGGTAAGTCTCTTTTTTAGTTTTTTAGCCAAAACTATTTTCCCTAAATCGGTAACAAAATAACTGATAACAATTGTTGTAAAATACCAAAAAATATGATTTGGGTTCATCTTTAAAACTGGTCCAATAACCACAATTAAACCTAACCAAAAACCTAAAACACCAATATTAATAAAGTTTAAAAAGAAGCCTTTAAAAAGTAGTTTTATGTAATTATTACTTACAGGAGTTTCTATTAACGGTGTGTCCTCTGCTTCTTTTTTGTTCGATTTATCAAAGTAAGTTATTAAGCCGTAAACGACGAGTATTAATCCACCGATGAAGAATAAACGCGGATCATCTTTAATTCTTTCTAACAAATGCCTACTTCCGTAATAAGCGATAACGATAAACACAATATCACCCAAAATTACACCAACATTAAACATTATTGCAGCTCTTGCACCTTTTAAAATGCTAGTTTGTATCAACATAAAAAATACTGGTCCAATCATAAATGAAAGAAAGAACCCAAGAATTATTGCATTTTTTATATCGTAGAAATCCATTTTTTAAAGGTACACTTTCTTAAACATCATCAAAATCGATAGAAATCTTAGCTGTTGTTGGATGCGCTTGACAAGCCAAAATAAAACCTTCTTCTACTTCGCCATCTGTTAAAATACTGTTCTTTGTCATTACCGCTTTCCCTTCAGTAACTTTACATAAACAACTGCTGCAAACACCACCTTGACAAGAATATGGAGCGTCTAAATTATTGCGTAAAGAAGCTGCTAAAATATCGTCAGTTTTGTCCATTGTAAAAGTAGATTCTTCATCATCTAATAATACGGTAACTTCAGTTTTTCCTTCTTCTAATTCTACAGAATTTTCTTCAGCTGAAGCTGTAAACAATTCAAAATGAATTGCATTTTCAGAAAAATCATTTTCTTTTAAAGTTTCAGAAACAATGTTTATCATTTCTTCAGGGCCGCATAAAAAAGCCGCATCAAAAGAAGTTTCTGTATAAATATTTTTTACAAAATAATTGGTTATCCCTGTGTCAATTCTTCCAAATTTAGCATCAGAGTTTGTTTCTTGACTAAAAACATAATGCAAATTAAAATTGTCTGAATGCTTTTCTAAAAGCGCATCTAATTGATTTTTAAAAATAGTTTTATCCGAAGATTTATTTCCGTAAACTAAAGTAAAACTTGAAGAATTTTCAGTTTCTAAAACCGATTTTATCATTGCCAAGACAGGTGTAATTCCACTTCCTGCAGCAAACGCAATATAGTTTTTATTTGTTTCTGGATTTAAAAGAAACTTTCCTTCAGGCGCAGAAACCTCAATAGTTTCGCCTTCTTTTAAAGTAGTTGTAGCAAAAGTTGAAAAAATTCCGTTTTCAACTGCTTTAACGGCAACTTTTAATTCGTTACTATTTGGAGAAGCACAAATAGAATATGCTCTTCTTACTTCGTTACCATTTATGGTTGCTTTTAACGTAATATATTGTCCGGCAACAAAAGAAAATTCTTCTTTTAAGTTTGCTGGCACATCAAATAAAATAGAAACTGCATCTGTAGTTTCTTTGATTATTTTTTGAATTGTAAGTTTGTGAAATTTCGACATCAATCTGTATTTAAGAATGCAAAAATAGGAAACAAATCACGAACAGATTGTTAGAGTTTCTATAAATTAATACCTAAGATTTTTATACCTAAGAAAATTATGTATATATTTGAATCGAATTACTAAAATAAATTTCTCGATACAATTTCGATAAAAAACGAAATCACTCGAAATGACAGCCGTAATTGCACGAATAAACAAATACACGATTAAACCTCAGAAAAACATGGGAAATCAGAAATTATTTAAAGGTTCTTTACAAACCATCATTTTAAAATTGTTGGCTCAAAACGATAAAATGTACGGTTATGAAATTACTCAAAAAGTAAAGGAATTAACCAAAGGAGAACTCAAAATTACCGAAGGTGCTTTATACCCAGCGTTGCATAAATTAGAAGCTGATGGCTTGTTAGATGTTGAGGTTGCAAAAGTAGGAAACCGTTTGCGTAAATATTATAAATTAACCGAACACGGAACCAAAGAAACTGCAAATAAATTAGCCGAAATGCAAGAGTTTTTAAAAACGATGCAACATTTGGTAAATCCTAAATTTAGTTTAGAATAATAGGTTTTATCATGGAAAAGAAACACGAAATAACAGCAAAACAATTGGCTTTTTTAGATCGATTTTTAAAGAATCATAATTTTGGCTCTGAAGATGATAAAATAGAATTGAAAGATCATATTATATCCGATTTTGAAATAAATGGAAACGGAAATTTATCTCAATATCTTTCTGAAGAATTAAGTTTTATCAAAAAATTTATTGGAAATAAATTAAGAGCAATTCATAAAAGTTATAGAAGAAAAACCATTGATGAAGCACTTAGTTTCTTTACATCAATTAAAAAATTACCAATTACAGTTGCGGTATTTTTAATCATTTACTTTTTGACAATGAATTTAAATGGAACAATTTTAATTGTATCTTTTTTTATTAGTGTATTGAGTTTCTTTATTTATAGTCAGTTTTTCTTAAATATTAAAAAGAAGGATAGAAAAAAACTAGACAGAATAGAATATTTAGGACAAGAAATGTGGTTACCATATTTAATGATAATGTTTCCGTTAGGTTTTTTAGAAGACATAGTAATTAACAAATACTTTTTCACTGTTTATTGGTTTGTAGCAATTGCATATTCGGTTGCGGCTATTATTGTGATGAAAAAAGAGAAAGCAATAATCTACGAGAAATACAAACATTTGTTAAGCTAATGCTATGGAATTAACAAAAAACCAAATACAAGAAATTGAAAACTACATTGAAGTTAATAATGTAGATTATTTAGATTTAAAAATCGAATTATTAGATCATATTGTTTCTGATATTGAGTATAAGATGAATAAAGGCTTTTCATTTGAAAGCGCTCTTCAATTAACAAAACAAAAATGGAGTAAACACTTTAGAAGCTCGTCTAGTATTTTTTTAGGACTTCAATTCTCTACATCAAAAGTTGTGTTAAAAAAAGCAGTGAAAGAGTTTAGATCTTTTTATGTTCTATATATAATCTCATGTATTTTACCTTTTGTGATTTTCAGGAATGTTTTAGTAGATTTTACCGAGAACACGATTTCTTATGTAAACTCTTTTCTCAAAATTAGTACGTTTTTAGCGTTACTATATTTTGTTTATATTATTTTTAAAGTAAGCTTTTCCAAAGAGAAAACCACCTATAGCTTTATTTTGAAAACTCAATATTTAGGGATTTCACTATTATTTGTATCACAATTTTTCACTAGTTATTTTGATAATTTGGGAAAAATTAATATTGCTTTCATTTGTTTTTCTTGCGCTGGATTTGCAACAACGTATACCTGTCATCATTTTTATAAAAAACACCTATTAGAAATTGCTAAAAATAAAAAAAGATTGTGTTTATGAAACTAACAGAAACCGAAATAGAAAGACTTTACAAGTTTACAAGAGAACATTTTGTATATCATTATGATGTACAATCCGAATTGGTAGATCATTTAGCAAACGATATTGAACAAACTTGGGTAGCGCAGCCACATTTAAAATTTGAAAAAGCACGAGATATTTCTTTCAAAAAATTTGGTGTTTTTGGTTTTATGGATGTTGTAGAGAAAAAACAAAAAGCTATGAATAAACATTATTGGAAAATACTTTTACGTTTTGTAAAAGAGTGGTTTACGTTGCCTAAAATTATTATTACAGGTTTAATTTTTATGGTTTTTTTTACAATTCTTCAATCAACATTTGCAGAAGAAACAATAATTGCTTCGACCCTTATATTGGTTATTGTAGATCTCTTTTTTCTGTTTAAAAACAGAAGCAAAAAGAAAACACCGAATGAAAAAACGTTTTTATTAGAATCTATGATAGGAGAAACAAGAAATGGTTTTTCTGTACTTGTTTTGGTTAATATATTTAATATGATTAATTTATCTGATGTAAATTTTAATACAATGTCTATTTATATGCTTTTGTTAGTTGCCATTTTTGCAACTTTAATGTGCATTGTTTTTTATATCACAGCATTTGTTATGCCTTCTAAAGCACAAGAATTATTGATAGAAAAATATCCAGAATATAAAATGATTTGATATTTTTTGTAACAAAACCTTATTTTAGACACTTATTTATAAGCAACAATTAACCAAGTACTATGTTTACACGATTTTTAAAATTAGAATGGAAAAAATATTTTCGTTCATCTTATTGGCAAAAAGGAATTGCCTTAAAAATTATTATGGGCTTTTTTGCCTTGTATATGATGGTTTCTTTCTTAGCGTTAGGAATTGGAAGTTTTTTCCTTATTAGAAAAACAATGCCAGATTCCGATCCGCTGCAAGTAATAAATTCGTATTTGCTTTTTGCAATAATTGGCGATTTAATTTTTAGGTATTTAATGCAGAAATTACCTGTAATGGATGTTAAGCCATTATTGGTGCTGCCAATTAAAAAGAACAAACTAGTAAATTATGTGTTAGGAAAATCTATGTTTTCTGCATTTAACATCTTTTCATTGTTTTTTTATATTCCCTTTGCAATTGTATTAATAATAGAAAATTATTCAACAGCAGGCGCTTTAGGTTGGTTGTTAACAATGATTTTTCTTACACAATGCGCCAATTTTTTAAATTTTATTATCAATAAAAACAATGTTGCATTTTGGACTTTAGCAGTACTTTTAGTTGGAACAATTGCATTGCAATATTTTAATATTTATGATATTACAATTCACAGTCAAGCAATTTTTGACGGAATTTTCGCAAATCCAATTTTTGTGCTAGTTCCTGTTGTTTTATTAGCGGCTTTATACAATATCAATCAACGAATATTAAAACAACAACTGTATTTAGATGATGCTGTAAAAGTAAAAATTAAAGAAGCAAATACGGCAGATTTATCTTGGGCAAACAGATTCGGAGAAATGGCGCCGTTTATTAAAAACGAAATCAGATTAATTTGGAGAAACAAAAGAACAAAAACGGTTTTCTTAACGTCTTTTGTATTTGTTTTATATGGGCTGGTCTTTTTCCCACAAAAAACATATCAAGATATGCCAGGGTTTTTAATTTTTGCATCATTATTTGTAACTGGCGGATTTGTTTTAAACTACGGTCAATTTATTCCAGCTTGGGAAAGCGCTTATTACAAAATGTTAATGACACAGAATTTAAGTTATCGTAAATACTTAGAAACAAAATGGTTCTTAATGAGTATTATGACAACAGTATTATTCGTTTTAGCAACACCATATATTTATTTTGGATTAGAGATATATTTAATGATTGCTGCAGGAGCACTTTTTAATATTGGATTTAACACGCTGGTATTATTGTATGCTGGGTCATTCAATAGAAAACAAATTGATTTAAATGCGAGCGGATTTGGAAACACACAAGGAACAAGCGCAAAACAATTTATTGTGATTATTCCAGTAATGTTAGTTCCTGTCGGATTATTTTACGCATTTAGTTTGCCTTTTGGCGTGAATGCCGGAATTGCTGCCATCGCAGGATTCGGAATAATTGGATTGGTAGCAAAAAACTATTTCATGAACATTATTGCTAAAAAGTATATCAAAGAAAAGTATGCTGCAATTCACGCATTCGATCAAAAAGCATAATCAACACAATTTAAGACACACACAATAGTTATGATACATTCAAAAAACATCACCAAAAAATACGGTCAAACACAAGTATTAAATATAGAAGAGTTAGAAATCTCAAAAGGACAAAGTTTTGGTTTGGTTGGAAACAACGGGGCTGGAAAAACAACTTTTTTTAACATTTTACTAGATTTAATTAGACCATCAACAGGAGAAGTTATAAACCACGAAGTTGTTGTAAATAAAAGCGAAGCTTGGAAAAGCTTTACAGGTTCTTTTATTGACGAAACTTTTTTAATTGGTTATTTAACTGCTGAAGAATATTTCGATTTTATTGGAGATTTACGCGGAATGAATAAAGCAGACATTACAAGCTTTTTAAGTCAGTTCGAAGAAATTTTTAATGGGGAAATTCTAGGGAAAAAGAAATACTTAAGAGACTTAAGTAAAGGAAATCAGAAAAAAGCTGGAATTGTTGCAGCTCTTTTAGGAAATCCACAAGTTGTAATTTTAGATGAGCCATTTGCAAATTTAGATCCAACAACACAAATCAGATTAAAAAAAATGTTAAAGGAGTTAACTGAAAACAAGGAAGTTACAGTTTTGGTTTCTAGTCACGATTTAAGTCATGTTACAGAAGTTTGCGAACGAATTGTAGTTTTAGACAAAGGAAACGTTGTAAAAGACATCGAAACTTCTGAAGAAACATTAAAGGAATTAGAAAGCTATTTCGCAGTATAGTTCTTTCTTATTTTATTCTTATTTTTACGGCTTCTATTCACAATATTTTTACAGAAAATAGGTTTGTGAATAGAAGCTTTTTATTTAAGCCAAAAGTAGTGTCATTTTAAAATATGAATAAAGTAAAATCCACCTTTTTTGTTTTATCCGCAATTGTTTTACTTGCTTCTTGTAGCACAAGTAAAGACAAGTGGCTAAATAGAACCTACAATTCAGTTACTACAAAATTCAATATTCTGTACAACGGTAATTTGGCTTTTCAAAACGGATTGGATGAAATCAATGAAAAGCATAAAGATAATTTCTGGAAACAACTTTTTATTGAGCCGATTACTTTTGATGAAAAATCATCTACGTCAACTTCTTTTATTGGGAACCCTGGTTTTCCAGATACTAGCAATGAAGAAGAAGAAAAAATACTTACAACTTTTGATAAGGCTGAAGAAAAAGCGGTAAAAGCGATTCAGTTACATTCTATGAATATTGGCGGAAGAGAGCGTAATAGTCAAATAGATGATGCGTATTTATTGTTAGGTAAATCTAGGTATTATACACAACGATTTATTCCAGCCATTGAAGCATTTAATTATGTAATCATTAATTACCCGTATGCAGATTTAATTGATGAAACCAGAATTTGGAGAGCAAAAACAAACATTAGATTAGACAATGATGAATTCGCAATTGAAACCCTAAAAATTGTTTTAAAAAACAAAGAATTAGCGCCAAAGGTTAAAGAAGAAGCGCATACAGCTTTGGCAATGGCGTATGTTAAACTAGATAGTACTCAAAGAGCTATTGAACAATTAACTTTAGCTACTGCAACACAAGAAAATGTAGAACAAGCTGCAAGGAATTTATTTGTATTAGGGCAAATTTATAGTTCAGAAAATAAAAAAGACTCTGCTGCAATTGTTTTTCAGAAACTCATCAACTTTAAAAAAGCACCCTATAAATTTAAAATTCATGCGAATATAGATTTAGCAAAAGCAACATCAAATGATTCAGCTGTTTCTGGTTTAATCGTAAAGTTTAAAGAATTGATTAAAGACAGAGAAAATAGAGGTTATTTAGACGCTTTGTATTATCAAAAAGGCCTGCTTGAAGAAAAAAGAGACAGTTTACACATAGCGCTAAAAGATTTTAAAACTTCATTAAGAATTCCAGATGGAGACATTACTCAGAAAACATATACATACGAAAAGTTAGGAAATATTGCTTTTGACTATTCGCTGTTTGTTGAGGCTAGCGCTTATTATGATAGTGTTATCCAGATTTCTAAAACGAGCATAGAAAAACGC
Source organism: Polaribacter sp. (assembly GCA_029250685.1). Classification (GTDB taxonomy): domain Bacteria; phylum Bacteroidota; class Bacteroidia; order Flavobacteriales; family Flavobacteriaceae; genus Polaribacter. The sequence continues at coordinate 2,203 of JAQXEU010000032.1, read as the reverse complement.
ATCCGAAGCATCCGAAGAAAGCATAAAAACTTAGCCGCGTTAACAACATTCGAAAACACGTTAACTACAAATGATAGTGTTTTAAAAATTGCGAACTTATCAAAATTAGAACAAATTACTTTTTTTAAGAATCATATAGAAAACCTAAAAAAGGCAGATGAGGAAGCTGCAAAACAGCAATTAAAAAAGATATCCTTCGGAAGTTCTTTTAGTGGAGGTTCGTCTATAAAAGCAACTCAAAAAGGCAAATGGTACTTTTACAATCCGCAATCTTTAAATTTTGGAAAAAGCGAGTTTGAAAAAATTTGGGGAAATAGACCTTTAGAAGATAATTGGAGAATTTCTGACAAACAACAGGCACAAGCTGTTAAAGATACAACCACTAAAACCTCTAAAAAAACTCCATCAACAAAGTATGTTTTAAAGACCCACTTAGATGCTGTTCCGAGCACAAAATCAGATTTGGATTCTTTAGTTTATAATAGAAACGAAGCGTTATACGGAACTGGAATTATTTATAAAGAACAATTCAAAAATGTTGATTTGGCAATTCTTAGATTAGAACGTCTGCTAAAAGAAAAACCAGATAAAACATTAATATTGCCAACAAAATATCATTTGTATCAATTGTATTCAGAGTTAAAAAGTCTAAAATCAGATGAATTTAAAGCAGCAATTATTAGAGAGTATCCAACATCAAAATATGCTGAGATATTACAAAATAAACCAAAAAAGCAAGACGAAAATCAAATAACTCAAATTGAAGCAATTTATAAAGAATTGTATTACATCTACAAGGATGATAAGTTTACAGATGTGGTTTCTCAAATCATAGAATTAGCGCCAAGAATTAAGGATTCAAATTTAATTGCTAAATTTGAATTATTAAAAGCGATGGCTATTGGTAAATATCAATCAAAAGAATCGTATAAAAAGGCATTAGAATATGTGTCTTTTAATTACGGAAATACTAAAGAAGGGCAACGCGCAAAAGAAATCATAAAACAGTTAAACTAACCCCTCCCCAAGATGTTTAATAGAGAAAATAATGAAATGAAACCAAGCACTATGGAAAGAAATATTTTAGCCAAGAACACTAAAATTGTTGGCGATTTAACCTCTGATGGAGATTTTAGAATTGATGGAATTTTAGAAGGAACATTAGATACAAAAGGAAGAGTAATTATAGGGTTAGAAGGTTCTGTTCAAGGAAAAGTATTTTGTGAAAACGCAGATATTGAAGGGAAGTTTTCAGGCGAATTAAAAGTAAATAAAATGCTTACCATAAAGGCGTCAGCTTCTATTTCTGGTGAAGTTATTTTAGGAAAATTATCAGTAGAACCTGGAGCAGCTTTTAATGCATCATGTACAATGAAGGGAGCTTTAAAAGAATTAAAAGCAAATGGACAAAAATCAACTTCCGAAGAAAAAACCGCTTAATAAGTTTATTAGACTTTCTGGTGTTGGCTTGCAAATGGGAATTACCATTTATGTAGCTGCTTATTTTGGAAAAAAAATAGATGCACATTATCAATTCGAAAAAAACTACATTACTTTAATCTTAATTTTATTTGCTTTTGTAGGCACATTAATTAGTTTAATGGCTCAGTTAAAAAAGATAAATGAAAAAGAAGAATAGCACTTTAAAAGTTGTTGTCAATTTTTTTGCGCAATTAATCATTGGTCTTTTGTTGGTTTTCTATATGCATACTTATGTTTTAGAGACTAAAAACTTACCGGTTTATGATGCTAAAATTGTCTTAGCTTATATTGTAAATGGTTTGCTAGCAATTACAATATTTTTAATTTTATTTTTTTTAAGGAAAAAACAAAGAGATCAATTAGGGTTTCTTTTTATGTTTGGTAGTTTTTTAAAGTTTACCGCATTTTTTATACTTTTCTACCCTTCATATAATGCAGATAATGATACTTCAAGATTAGAGTTCATGGCTTTTTTTATACCATATGTTTACTCATTATTAATAGAAACATTGGCTTTAATAAAGCTTTTAAATCTACCAGAGAAATCAGAATAATTTTGCGTTCTTTCTTCTAAAGAAAATAAAGTTATAAATAGTTTTTATTTTTAAGAGAAAAACCTACCTTTGCACCGATTTTAAAGACACTATTATCTAAGTGATATGAGAAGTAAATTTTCAATAAAAAGTATTACGTTTTTACTATTTTTAGTTTCATTTGTTGC
>JAQXEU010000008.1 GCA_029250685.1 Polaribacter sp. | reverse complement strand
TAGAAGATCGTCCTCTTTTTTGCGTAATACTTTTACAATGTGTCGGCTTTCAGTTTTATCAAAAGTAAACTGAGAATCGATGCTCGATATGTCTTTGTTGTAAAATAATTGCATTAAATATCTATTCTATACGTTCTACGTCTTTTGTGTGTAACAGGATTGAAATTCTTCCAAATTTTATTGATAGCTTCATTTTCTTCCAATTCTGGAGTTCTGATGCAATTTACAATTCCCCTTGGTGTAAATGTCTTTGTATATTGATCAAAAAGAATAGCTGTTACGCCTTTGTTTTGATATTCTGGATGCACACCAATCAAATAAAAAGTTACATCTTTTGCGTGCTTTCTTGCTTTTAATAAATGGAAAATCCCGAAAGGAAATAATTTTCCTTTTCCTTTTTGTAGCGCCTCAGAAAATGACGGCATTACAATAGCAAATGCTACTAATTTATTGTTTTTATCAACCACAAATTTAATATATTCTGGATTGATAAAACTGATGTATTTCTTTTTGAAAAAGGCAATTTGTGCATCAGAAATTGGAACAAAAGTTGAAAGTTTAGAATACGCATGACTAAAAACCTCAAACATTTCATCAACGTAGGGCATGATGTCTTTAGTCTTTGTAAAATCTAATGCTTTTAATTCGAATCTCTTTTTGATAATGTTGCTCACTCGATTGTAATAAACAGCGTCGACATTTTTGAAATCGAACTTATTTTCTAAATATTCTTTCTCTTTCTTATACCCTAATTTTTCTAAATGATCTTTGTAGTACGGATGGTTATACCAAGTAATCATCGTTCCAATGTGATCAAAACCTTCAATTAAAACACCTGTTTTATCTAGATTGTTAAAGCCAATTGGGCCTTCAATATATTCTAACTTATTTTGAAATCCGATTTCTTTTACTTTTTCTAAAAGAATCTTTGTTACTTCAACATCATCAACCATGTCTAGCCAACCAAAACGCATTTTTTTGATTTGTTGTTTTTCAACTTCATAGTTATTGATAATTGCACAAACTCGACCTGCAATTGTATTGTTTTTGTAGGCTAGAAAGAAACGTGCATCTGCATGTTCAAAAACAGGGTTTGTATTTTTATTAAAGCTTTCAACTTCGTCCTTAATAATTGGTGGAACCCAATATTTATTATCTTTATAAAGCGAAAAAGGAAATGTAACAAACAGTTTCAATTCCTTTTTTGTGAATATTTCTTTTATGGTTATCATCGGTTAAATATACAAAAGACTCTTTAAAAACCGATTAATTATCTGTTTTTGTATCGTCTTCTTTTTTTGTGTCATCTTTCTTTTTAGGCTCGGTTTTCTTCTTTTTATTTTTACGTTTTAGGAAACTAAAAAAACCGCCTTTTTTCTTTTTTGCTTCTTTTTCGCTATTTTTAACCGTTGCTTTAATCCTTTTTCTTTCTGGTTTTTTTCTATCATAACTCTTTTCAGTTTCTTTCTTTTTCTTTTTGAATTTAAAGAAATCTATAAAACGTCCAAAAAAGTTTTTCTTTTTGGTTGATTTTGGTTCTTCAATAATGATTTTATTTCCGCTTTCATCAACTATATCAAAATCAGGAACATGTCTGTCTAAACGAAAAGAAAAACCAATTCCAGAATAAAACGCGGTTGTTTTTCCGTTGAAATTTAATCGAGTAGAAGTATCAACCTGAAAATGTCTGCTAAATAAATAGGCAACTCCTGTTCCAAAATCATTGTTAGTTTCATAGCTATTATGTGTTCCTTGATGCTCTAAAAAAGCACTCCAGTTTTCATTAATAGCATAAGTACCTGTAATTATATATGAAAACTCAGAATAATCACTTCCTATATTGTCAATAAATAAATTAGAAATAATATTTAAGTCGTTTGTTAAATTATTCTGAAGCAAAACTCCAACTTTTGGTGTTAATCCTTCAAGTTTGTATATGTTATTTACCAAATTAGTATTGATTCCTAAATAAACCGCAACAGACGGAATTGCTCTTTTCCAATCAAATGCATGACGCTTTTTCCAGCTTCTAACTTCTTTAGATTTGTCTTCGTATTCTTGATGAAAAACCAAATATTTTGCTCCGAAAGATAAATCGCTAATTCCTGTTGTATAATAATCCGAAGTAAACACATTTTTAAAAGCAATTTTATCGCTTTGTAAAGTGAAATTAGAATTGAACTCTAGTTTATCGTTCAAAAAACTAGTTCTAAAAACCATATTATATCCAAAAGAATTTGGAATGGTAAATGTTCGAATAATTTTTGAAGTATTATAGAAGAAACCAGTCTCTAATTGATAAATTCCTGAACCAACGCTATACGGACTTTCAGAAAAACCAGGTCTGTTAGAGTTGATTACATTTGTGTATTGAGCATTAACGAGATAGCTGCTACATATAAAAAAGAAAAAAAGGCTCTTTTTACTCATATTTATTTTTAGGGTAATTCATCTACAACTCGCTTATTTTTTGCAGATAAACACAAACATACTGCAAAAAAAGCATACGCCATATTTATGAAAATGCTTTTTTAAAAATTCGTTTCGCTTTTTGTATAATCTTAACGTTAAAGTTGCTGTCAAATTGTTATTTTTGAATATTAAAATGCAATTATAATTCAAATGGGTTTATTAAGAACAATCGCTATTATTTTATTGGTTTATTATGGGTTTAAATTTTTAGCAAAATTATTTGCACCCTATTTAATGAAAAGAATGGTAAATAAAATGCAAGAAAAAGCACAAGGTCAACAACAAAGACAACAACAACCAAATGTAAAAGTTGGAGAAACTGTGATCGATAAAAAACCACAAAATAAAAACCAAAGCAATAATTCTGTTGGAGAATATGTTGATTACGAAGAAGTAGAAGATGAAAATAAATAAAGCTTTTCCATATTTAATAGCAATTCTGGTTTTTGTAATTGCATCGGTTTTATATTTTAATCCTATTTTAAAAGGAGAAAAGATAAAACAAAGCGACATTACTCAGTTTAAAGGAATGTCTAAAGAAATTGCAGATTACAGATTAGAAAAAGGAGAAGAACCTTATTGGACTGGAGCTGCTTTTAGCGGAATGCCAGCGTATCAATTAAGTGCGTATTACCCGAACGATTTTATAAAATCTTTAGATAGCGCTTTGCGTTTTTTACCTAGACCAGCAGATTATGTTTTCTTATATTTCTTAGGTTTTTTTCTGCTTTTGTCAGCCTTGAAAGTTGAATGGAAATTAGCCATTTTAGGTGCTTTGTCCTTTGGGTTTTCAACATATTTAATCATTATTTTTGGAGCAGGACATAATGCGAAAGCACATGCAATTGCATATATGCCAATGGTTATGGCTGGTGTTTTATGGGTTTTTCAGAAAAAATATTTACTCGGGTTTATTGTTACTGCTTTTGCGATGGCGTTAGAAATCAATTCTAACCATCCGCAGATGACGTATTATTTAGGATTTACATTATTAATTCTTGGAATCATAAAACTAGTTGAAGCAATTCAAGAAAAAAGTTATGTGCTTTTTGTAAAACAATCAGCAATTATTGTTTTTGCAATGATTTTAGGTTTAGGCGTAAATTCTACACGTTTAATGGCAATGAAAGAATATGCAGATTTTAGTACACGTGGAAAAACGGAATTAACAATTGAGCCAAACGGTGCACCAAAACAAGTTACAGAAGGTTTATCAAAAGAGTATATTACAGAATATAGTTATGATTTAATAGAGACTTTTAATTTATTTATTCCCCGTTTTATGGGTGGAGGAACTTATGAAAGCTTAGGAAGTAATTCTAGTTTTTATAAAACTTTAGCAGCGCATCCGCAAATTGGTTCGGTGCAAGCATCACAAGCTTCAAAACAGGTTTTGACATATTGGGGAGATCAAACAATTATTGAAGCACCAGCTTATATTGGCGCAGTTTTAATGTTCTTGTTTCTATTAGGCGCATTTTTAGTAAAAGGAACCATAAAGAAATGGTTAGTTGCTGCAACAATATTTTCTATTGTATTAAGTTGGGGTAAAAACTTTGAAATTATTACCAATTTATTTATTGAGTATGTTCCGTTATACAATAAGTTTAGAGCGGTTTCATCGATACAAGTAATTGCAGAAATTTGTATTCCGTTATTAGGGATTTTAGCATTAAAAGAGTTTTTCTCTAAAGAAGTTTCTTCGGATGAAAAGACAAATGCATTAAAAAAAGCGGTTTATATTTTAGGAGGAATCTTAGTATTCTTTATTCTTTTTGGATCAAGCTTATTTGCTTTTGAAGGATTTAGAGATGCTAATTATCAGCAAGTTCCAGGTTTGATAGAAGCATTGATTTCAGACAGAAAATCGATGTTGTTTAACGATAGTTTGCGTTCGTTGGTTTTGATTTTAATTTCGGCTTCAATTTTATGGTTTTTCTTAAAAAGTAAAGTGAATCAAACCAAAGCAATTGTTGGTTTTGCAATCCTAATTTTATTTGATTTGGTTTCTGTAAATCTTAATTATGTTAATAATGATTCGTTTGAAAGAGCAAGAAATATTGAAAAACCATTTCAGTTAAACGATATTGATAAGCAAATCTTAAAAGATAAAAGTTATTATAGAGTTGCAAATTTTGCAGCTAGTCCATTACAAGATGGTAGGACATCCTATTTCCACAATTCAATTGGTGGTTATCATGCGGCTAAAATGGGACGTTATCAAGAATTGTTCGATTATCAAATTGCAAAAAATAACATGCAAGTTTTAAACATGTTAAACACAAAATATTTCATCATTCAAGATCAAGAAGGAGCTACGAGAGCGCAAATAAATCCTGAAGCAAATGGAGCAGTTTGGTTTGTTAAAAGCCTGAAGTTAGTTAATTCTGCTGACGAAGAAATTATGGCTTTAGATAGTTTAAATACAAAAAATGAAGCGGTTATTGATATCAGTAAACTTGATGTTAAAAATAGTTTTGAAAAAGATTCTTTAGCAACAATCAAATTAACAAATTACGATGTTACAACGTTGTCTTATGAATCGAGTTCTACCAAAAAACAATTTGCTGTATTTTCTGAAATCTATTATAAGGATGGATGGAATGCTTATGTTGACGGAAAATTAACGCCACATTACAGAGTGAATTATGTGTTGCGTGGAATGGAAATTCCTGCTGGAAATCACTCAATAGAATTCAAATTTGAACCAACAACAATAAAAAATGGAAATACAATCACATTAACTTCATATTTCTTGTTGTTGGTTATTCCAATTGGATGGTTTTTTCACGAAAAGAAGAAGAAATAAAGTTACTTTATGAACATAGGAATGTTATTGAACGGAAACTATCCGGCAGATATTAGAGTTCGAAAAGAAGCTGAAACTTTAGTGGAAAATAATCATTCAGTTTTTATTTTATGTAAAAGAAACCCTGATGAAAAAGTATATGAAGTTGTAAATGGAGTTCAAGTTATCCGTAAAATAGAATATAGAAGTTTATCACACGAAGGAATAATAGATGTAATTGCATCGGTTGGTTTTGTGCATCCTTTTTTTAAAAACGAATTACCTTATTTTATTAAAGAAAATAAAATTGAAGTACTTCATGTACATGATTTACCTTTGGCGAAAACTGCTTTTTTAGCAGCAAAAAAAAAGCATCTTAAAACAGTATTAGATTTGCATGAAAATTATCCAGCTGCTTTAATGACTTGGTTTTCTTGGCGAAAAAATCCACTTATCAGAATTAAAAACAAACTTTTTTTTAGCTATAATAGATGGAGAAAATATGAAGCTAGAATTATTAAAAAGTTTGATATTTTAATTGCTGTTGTTGATGAAATGAAAGAACGTTTAATTGAACAACATAAGGTTTCTGAGAACAATATTGTAATTGTTCCTAACTCAGAAAAGAAAGAGTTTATCAATAATTTTGACGATTCAGCAACAAGTTATTTTACTGGACTAGAAGATAAATTTATTATTTCTTATGTTGGTGGTTTCGGTCCACATAGAGGTTTGCATACTGCAATTTTAGGAATGAAATATGTTTCTAAGAAAATACCAAATGCATTATTAGTATTAGTTGGTCCAGCAAATAATGATGTTAGAAATCATTTACAAAATATAATCAATCAAAATAACCTACAAGATTTTGTTGAAATTAGAGGAAGAGAGCCTTTTGCAAATGTGGTGAACATTATGAACAACTCTTCTGTGAATATCATTCCTCATATTTCTAATGAGCATACAGAAAGTGCTGTTCCGCATAAGTTTTTTCAAATATTATTATCAGGAAAACCATTGTTGGTTTCTGATTGTGCACCTATGAAAAGACTGGTGAATCAATTTGAAATCGGAACTTATTTTGAATCTGAAAATCCAGAAAGCTTTGCTAGTTCAATTGCTGAAATCTATACAGATTATGATGTCGCATTAGAAAAATCAAAAAAAGGGAATAACGAATCGTTAAATGGTGAGCTAAATTGGGAATTTACTTCAAAAAACTTAGTACATTTATACGATAACTTAAAATTTTGAAAGTACTAATTGTAACATATTATTGGCCGCCTTCTGGTGGTTCTGGGGTTCAGCGTTGGTTAAAATTTGTAAAATATTTACAAGATTTTGGAATAGAACCAATTGTTTATACTGTAGCCAATCCAAAATATCCAATTTTAGATGCTTCTTTAGAAAATGAAATACCAAATAATGTTATCGTTTTAAAACAACCAATTTGGGAGCCCAATAATTTATTGTCACTTTTTAAGAAGAAAAAAACGCAACAATCTGCTGGTTTTTTAAATCCGAATCCAACTTTTTTTGGAAAACTAGTACAATATATTAGAGCCAATTATTTTATTCCTGATGCAAGAAAATTTTGGGTAAAACCTTCAGTAAAGTATTTGAAAAAATATTTGCAAGAACATAAAATTGATGCAATCATCACATCTGGACCACCACATAGTTTGCACTTAATTGGTTTAGAATTAAAAAAAGAATTAGATATCAAATGGATTTCTGATTTTAGAGACCCTTGGACAGAAATTGATTATTTTGAACAATTACCATTGACAAGAAAATCAATTCAAATTCACCAAAAATTAGAAAAAGAAGTTGTCGGAAAATCTGACGCTGTTTTAGTGATTGGAAAAACAATGAAGGAGAATTTTAATCAATTTTCGAATAATATTCATGTACTTACAAATGGTTTTGATGATGATATTATTTTTGATGAATCTGAGCTAGATAAAAAGTTTACAATTACTCACGTTGGTTTGATGAATGCCGATCGTAATCCGATTTCATTATGGAAAGCAATCTCAGAAATTTGTAAAGAGAATATTGATTTTGCGAAAGAATATCAAATTCAGTTTGTAGGTAAGATAGCTCTAGAAGTTCTTGATAGTTTAGAAAAGCACCAAATAAAAAACGTGGTGGATGTTGGTTATGTTTCTCATCAGGAGGTCATAACATATCAACAAAAAGCACAGGTTTTATTTTTGCCAGTAAATAATGTAAAAAGTGCAAAAGGAATTATTACTGGAAAAATATTTGAGTATTTACAAGCAAAACGCCCTATCTTAGCTATTGGGCCAATAAATGGTGATTTGGCTGAGATTATTAAAGAAACAAACTCAGGAATAGTTGTTGATTTTGAAGATGTTGAAAACCTTAAAAAAGAAATTTTAACAATGTATAATTCCTTTAAATCAGGTGTTTTAAAATCAAATTCAAAAAATATTGAGCAATATCATCGAAGAAATTTAACAGAAAAATTAGCTGACATAATTAAAGAAACTGTTTCGTAGTTTATATGAAAAAAATAGTAACCATTTTAGGAGCAAGACCACAATTTGTGAAAGCTGCAGTTTTAAGCAGAGTGATAAAAGAGCACAATCAAATTGAGGAAATTATTATTCATACGGGACAACATTTTGATGCGAATATGAGTGAAGTGTTTTTCCAAGAAATGGAAATTCCAAAGCCTAAATATAATTTGGCAATAAATTCGTTAGGTCACGGAGCAATGACTGGACAAATGTTAGAAAAAGTTGAAGCCATCTTGTTGGATGAAAAGCCTGATGCAGTTGTTGTTTATGGTGACACGAATTCTACTATTGCTGGTTCTTTAGCGGCAAAAAAAATGCATATCAAAGTAATTCATATTGAAGCTGGTTTGCGTTCTTTTAATATGAAAATGCCAGAAGAAATCAATAGAATTTTAACTGATAGAATTTCTGATTTATTATGTTGCCCAACAGAAACTGCAATCAAAAACTTGAAAAATGAAGGTTTTGATAATTTACCAATTCAAATTGAAAAGAATGGTGATATTATGAAAGATGCTGTTGCCTATTATAGCAAAAAATCTGCTGAGAAATCATCTATAATTTCTGATTTAAATTTAACAAAAAACGAATTTGTTTTGGCAACCATTCATCGACAAGAAAACACGGATGATCTAGGTAAATTAAAATCTATTTTTAACGCTTTAGAAGATATTAACACAGCTTGTAATGTTGTTTTGCCATTGCATCCTAGAACTAAGAAAATATTAAAACAAAATAATATTAAACCTAAAATTACTTTGATAAACCCTGTTGGATATTTCGCCATGTTAGAATTATTAAAAAATTGTAAAATGGTAATTTCTGATAGCGGAGGATTACAAAAAGAAGCATTCTTTAATAAGAAGCATTGCATCATTGTGAGAGAGGAAACAGAGTGGATTGAATTGGTAGAAAATGGTTTCGCGGAAATTGTTGGAAGCAGTCAATCTAAAATGATGAATGCTTTTAATAAGTACAAAAATTCAACAAAAGATTTCAATATGGAATTATATGGGAATCATGTTGGAGAAAGTATTCATCAATCAATTGTGTCATTATTAACTAAATAATTTTTCATTGGGAATTGTATTAAAACAATCATTTAAAAACACAATCATTACTTTCGCAGCATTCGGAATTGGTGGCACAAATGCATTGTTTTTATATACAAATTTCTTAACCGATGAATATTATGGTTTGGTTACGTATCTATTGTCAACAGCAAACTTATTAATGCCTTTAACGGCTTTTGGTGTTCAATATTCTATTGTTAAATTCTTTTCTTCATATACCTCTAAACTCGAAAGAGATAAGTTTTTAAGCTCTTCATTATTATTACCTTTTATTATAGCAATTCCTTTTGGTTTTTTTGGAGCTGTTTTTTATGAACAAATTAGTAGCTATTTATCCATTGAGAATCCAATTATCAAGGATTTCACTTGGGTTATTTATTTGGTGGCAATTGCAACCGCTTATTTCGAGATTTTTTATGCTTGGGCAAAAGTGCAAATGCAATCAGTTTTTGGAAATATCTTAAAAGAAATGTTTTCTAGAATTGCAGTAATGATTCTTTTATTGTTAGTTTTTTTAAAGGTAATTGATCAGATTGAATTCATTTATTATCTAACAGGAGCTTATTTTGTTCGTGCTTTTGTAATGCTTTTATATGCATTAAAATTGTATACGCCTAAGTTTACATTTCAATTACCAAGTAATTATAAAGAAGTGTTTAAATACGCTTCATATATTATTTTAGCGGGTTCTGCTGGGGCAATTTTGTTAGATATTGATAAGTTTATGATTCCTCAAAAAGAAGCAATTGCATACACAGCTTTTTATTCTGTGGGAGTTTACATCGCGTCTTTATTAGAAGCTCCTGGAAGAGCAATGGCACAAATCATTCAACCAATAACAGCCAAAGCTTTAAACGAAAATAACACATCAGAAATTTATAAGTTATATAAAAGTACTTCGATTAATTTATTATTAATATGTGGATTATTTTTTTTGTTGATTAACTTAAATATTAACCAAGGATATTTGTTGATTGATGAAAAATATTCTCAGGGAATTTGGGTAGTTTTTATGATTTCAATTGCTAAACTATATACAATGTCTTTGGGAAATAACGGTGCAATTATTTCTAATTCTAAACATTATAAAATATTGTTGCCCTATGCTATTGCTATGGCCTTATCGGTAATTATTTTAAATAATTGGTTGATATCTTTATATAGAATGAATGGAGCTGCGTTGTCTACTTTAGTAGTCTTATTGTTCTTTAATACAGTGAAAATTTGGTATGTGAAAAAGAAATTTAATATTTTGCCTTTTACAAGAAAGACTATTTATTTGCTATTAATTTTGGGCGCAATCTACAGCTTGTTTTTCTTTTGGGAATTTAGTTTTCACCCAATTGTCAATATCGGACTAAAAGGAACTTTAATAGCATTAAGTTATCTAGTACTTGTTTATAAACTCAATATTTCTTCGGATATAAATACGATTATTGATAAGTTTATAAAAAACAATCGATAGTATCTGCAAGAATATGTAATAATAATCCAATTCCAAAAACTCTTGTCCTTTTCCAAATTGATAATAAAAAATAAAATCCAATTGCGATATAACTATGTAAAGGATGGAAATTAATACTACATCTATTTGGGTCAAAAATTGGGTTTGCTAATAAATGATCTAAATCAATCAGCATCATTGCAATAAAAATAAGATATACTTTCTTCCAATTTTCTTTAAAAAAAATAAAAGCAATTATTGCTGGAACAATAAAATGAAAGCTGTAGTGTACTAGAAATTTGAAGTCCATAATTATGTAAAAATAAAAAAGACCTGCAGTTTTACAAGTCTTTTTGTAATAAATAACTTATGATACTATATTTATTGGGGGATACTATTTTACATATGTACCAAATATATATAAATAACTGTTGTTAACAGTTAACATATGTTTATAGATATTTTATCTAGAATATAACTCTTTTCTAATTCTACTTAACTGAACAGGAGTAATATTTAAGTATGATGCAATGTGGTATTGCTGAATTAAATTATCAATATCTGGAATTTCTTTTTTTAATTTGACATATCTTTCTGTGGCATTTAAAGAAGAAAGTTCACTAATTCTTTTCACAACATTTAAAAAAACAGCTTCTAAAATTTTTACATGAAATAAAGCAAGTTCGTGATTAATTTTTGTTAATTCAATAAACTTATAATAGTCGCCTTCTAAGAATTCACAATCTGTTAAGCAATCATAAGTAGACCTTGATGGTTCTTTTTTAATAAGTGCTGCTAATGCGCCAGAAGTTGTTATAGGAGTAAATAAGGTTCTAATGTGTTCTTTTCCTTTTTGATCAACAGTGAAAGATCTTGCAATACCTTGTTTTAATAAGTAAAACTTTGAAGGAAGACTTCCTGAAGAGACAAAAACATCATTTTTAGAGAATGATTTTTTTGTGACAATACTTTTAAACAACGCTAAGGCATTGTCAGACAATGGTTGAACTTGATTTATAAAAGTTTCAATAAAAGTCATTTAGAATATAGGGGAATTAATTCTTAACTCCTCAAACTTAACAATTTTTATTCTAAAAAACTAATAGCATTTGGTCCTTCCATAAAAAGTAAGTCTAAAACTGATAAGTTCTTAATAAACCCAAATTTATCATCAAACATTTGTATGTAGCTATTAAATTTGTATTCATGTTCTTGTTTAGCATTTGCTAAAAGGCGATAATCATTTTCTGAAGAAACAATGTATTCTGTTGTTTTAGAATACTTTTGGTGTATTTGCAAAGCATCAGTAATAAATAAATACGTATCAATATTCAGGTCTAATAAGTATTTGTATTCTTTTGAAAGAATTGGTAATAAATCATCTTCGTAAAATTCAAAAAAAGGTGAATTTCTGTAAGCAATTTGTATCGATTTTAAATGTTGATTTTGCCAAGAAACAGAATTATCAACCAACGTATCTTTTGTCTTTTTTTTTGATGAAGTTGAAGTGTGTTTTACAGGGATATTTAATAACTGTTTTCCATTAGAGCCGTATATATAGCAACGATTTCTATAGGTTTGTTTTTGGAAATTATCTTCGGTTTCAAAAAGGACTTTATCTGAATTTGCAATAGTCATATATTGCGAAATAGGAGAGAAGTACGTTGGTATAAACAAAGACATTTATTTGGTTTCTTTTTTCTTTTTACGGTAATAATTCACTACAAAATATCCCATTAAAAAAATCAAGAAAACTTTGAAGTATGATCTCGGTTCTCCATCGCCACCAACAGTCGTAAACATTCTGTCCCAACGAATTGAAGAAAATTTTGCAAATCCTTTTGCGTCTGGATCCCAACTTAACCAAATAAATACAGGTTTTCCGACAACATGATCAAACGGAACATAGCCCCAAGAACGTGCATCTAAGGAGTTTTGTCTGTTGTCTCCCATTAACCAATAATAATCTTGCTTAAAGGTATAAGTGGTTGCTTTTTTACCATTTAAATAATAATCGTTTCCTACAATTGATAAATTATTGAATTCGTACCTTCTGATGATTTGTTCATAAAACGGCATTGATTTTTCATTCAATTCAACTGTTTCTCCTTTTTTAGGAATATAAATTGGTCCGTAATTATCATTCGTCCATAAATAATGAGGACTATGAGGGAATATATCTTTATTAAAAGTTCCTTTTGGTTCTAAATTTTTGAGAACACTTTTTACAATTGGGTTGTTTTTTATCAATGCAGCTTCATCATCTGTAAGGTTTAAAATAAATTTCCCATCTCTAAATCCGTATTCTCTAATATTATATCTTTTGGCTGCTCCTTGACTAAATTGTTTACCACCAGTATCAACCGTGAAAAAATATTGTGGCTTTGCTCTGTCTGGTAATACGGTTCTTTTTCCGTTGATAAAAACATAACCGTCCCTTACTTCTAAAGAATCACCCGGAACCCCAACAGCACGTTTTACATAATTTGTTCTTTTATCAACAGGTTTGTATGTGAATTTCCCCGAATAATCACCCCACATTAAATTCAATGAATCGGCAGGCCAACTAAAAACGACAATATCATTTCGTTTAATTTTCTGAATTCCTGGTAAACGCATATATGGAAAAGACAATTTGTTTAAAATTGAATTTTGATCTTTAGAATCAGAAATGTATGATTTACCAACAAAAGGTAATGTGTCGTGAACCATTGGCGCAGCAACTGCTGTCATCGGAACCCTTGCTCCGTAATGGAATTTACTTACAAATAAAAAGTCACCAACATATAATGTTTTTTCTAATGAAGAAGATGGTATTGTATAGGGTTGCATAAAATAAGTATGCACTAAAGTTGCTGCAATAATTGCAAAAGCGATAGAACTAATCCATTCGCCAAGTGGACTTCTTGGATCTAAACTTCTGTCTTTTACATACTCATTTGTAGAAAAATAATTGATATAGAATAGATAAAAGCCTAACGTTGCAATTGCTAAAATTGTGTCTGATTTTTTATAATGACTAAAACTTCTACAAGTTTCTACCCAGATAATTGGAAACATTAACAAGTTAATAATTGGAATAAATAATAAGATTGTCCACCATTTTGGGCGATTGATAATTTGCATTAATACAATAGCGTTGTAAATAGGTACAATTGCTTCCCAAGCTTTTCTGCCAGCTTTTATATATAATTTCCAAGTAGCTAAAAAGTGAATTACTTGTATTGCTAAGAAGAATAAAAACCATTCTGTAAATGTCATAATTTGTGTTTTTTCGAATGTTTTCTAATTAGAAAACGTCATCGTAATAATAGTAAATTAGTTTGTTTTGTTAAGAATTGTTACATTCTTTAACCAATGTTTAACACATCTTTCATTGTAAAAACACCTTTTTTATTCAAAATCCATTCTGCCGCAACAACGGCTCCCAATGCAAAACCTTTACGATTGTGCGCAGTATGTTTTATTTCGATTGAATCTACTTCTGAGGAATAATCTATACTATGTGTTCCAGGAATATCTCCAGTTCTTTTTGATGCAATCGGAATTATTTCTTTGGATGCTTTTCCGTTTAACTCCCAAGTTGATTTTGAGCTGTTTTTTATAATTCCTTCTGCCAATGTAATTGCAGTTCCACTTGGAGCATCTAATTTTTTTACATGATGAATTTCTTCCATAGTGATATTGTAATCACTTAAAGAATTTACCATTTTTGCTAGTTGATTATTCAATTCAAAAAAAACATTTACGCCCAAACTAAAGTTGGATGCATAAATAAATGCACCGTTTTTTTCGTTACATAAATCAACCATTTGATCATAATTTTCTAGCCATCCTGTTGTTCCAGAAATTATTGGAATTTGATTTTCAATACAATTAGAAATATTATTTACAGCTGAATTTGGAATACTAAAATCAATAGCAACATCTGCTTCTAAAATATTATATATAGAATCAGATTTTGATCTGATAACGATTGTGTGACCTCTTTGTAAAGCAACTTTCTCAATTTCCTTTCCCATTCTTCCATATCCTAATAAAGCTATTTTCATTTAAAAAGTATATTTAAAAGAGAATCCAAATTTTGGAATATCATAGGTTGATGAATTATAAATCATTGATGGAGCAAAAGATAAATTGTCGTTGGTGTTAAATTGTAGTAAATGAGCATTTACGCTTGCCTCAACGATTTGTAATACGTAAAAAACTACGGTAGTTAACAATGCTAAATCTCTATTGCTTTTTAGTGTTTTTTGTGCGCTTATCAACCCGTTTCTAGAAACAGTTAGAGAACCGTCATTATTTGTAAATTCATCTTGCAAACCTGCTTCTCGCATTTTAAAAGCTGTTCTATAACGGTCGTATTCATTATTATTATCTAAATATAAATAAATACTTGTTCCCATTGCTCCCCAAACAATTGGTGCCTTCCAGAATTTCTTATTATAAATTTGCCCTCCGCCAGGAAAAATAGCAGAATAAAATGCTGCTTTTGAGGGGGTTAATGGATTGAAATAATTGCTATTTATTTTGATTTTTCCTTTTATTTTAAGGTCATCTACTTGTGTAGAATCTTTTTGTGCGCTTATAGAAAATGTTATAAGTACAACTAAAATGGAAAATATTTTTTTTAGTGGTAACACTATTTTAGTAAGTTTTTTATGCGATTAAACTCTTCTTCAGATTTAAAAGAAATTGAAATTTTTCCTTTTCCTTTTGCAGTAGCATTTATTTCAACTTTACTACCAAAAAACGAATTTAATTCTGATAAAGATTCTTTTATAAAGCTAGGAGTTTGTTTTTTTGATTTTGCAGCAATTTTTTCATCTTTTAAATTTTTAACCAACTCTTCAGTTTGTCTAACCGACAATTTATCTTTAACAACTTTAGTGTAAATATTTAATTGATTTTCTGAAGAATCAACATTTATCAAAGCACGTCCGTGTCCCATAGAAATAAATCCATCACGCATTCCGGTTTGAACAATTGGATCTAATTTTAATAAACGTAAATAGTTCGTTACAGTTGATCTTTTTTTACCAACACGAACACTTAATTGCTCTTGTGTTAATTTAATTTCATCAATTAAACGTTGATAAGATAACGCAACTTCAATCGGATCTAAATTTTTACGTTGGATGTTTTCAACCAATGCCATTTCTAGCATTTCTTGGTCGTTGGCAATTCTAATATATGCAGGAACAGTTGTATTTCCAATTAATTTTGAAGCTCTAAATCTACGTTCACCAGAAACTAATTGAAATTTATTTCCTTCTAGTTTACGAACTGTAATTGGTTGAATAACACCCAATTCTTTTATCGAATTTGCTAGTTCGGTTAACGCATCTTGATCAAAATAAGTTCTTGGCTGAAACGGATTAACTTCAATATTATTCAATGCTATTTCAACAATGTTTCCAACTAATTTATCAGCATTTTTATCAGAAGCAGAATTAATATCCACAGAAGTTTCTTTTAATAATGCAGATAATCCTCTTCCTAAAGCTTGCTTTTTTGTTGCTTTTGCCATTATACGTTTTTCTTAATAATTTCGTTTGCTAAACTTAAATAATTTACCGCTCCTTTGCTTGTAGCGTCATAAGCGATAATACTTTCGCCGTAACTTGGGGCTTCTCCTAAACGTGTATTTCGTCTAATAATTGTGTCAAAAACCATGGTGCTAAAGTGCTTTCTTACCTCTTCTACAACTTGATTTGAAAGACGTAATCGAGAGTCAAACATGGTTAATAACAAACCTTCAATATCTAAATCAGCATTGTGTATGTTTTGTATACTTTTAATTGTATTTAATAGTTTTCCTAATCCTTCTAAAGCAAAATATTCGCATTGAATTGGAATGATTACAGAATTTGCTGCAACCAAAGAATTTAAGGTGATTAAACCTAATGATGGCGCACAATCAATTAGAATATAATCGTATTCTGTAGTTAATTCAGCAACAGCTTTTTGCAACATATATTCACGTTGCTCTTTGTCTACCAATTCAATTTCAATAGCAACTAAATCAATATGAGCTGGGATAATGTCTACATTCGGAGAAGTGGTTTTTTGAATTGCATCATTTATCGAAGCCGTATGTTCTAAAACTTGATAGGTTCCAATTTCTACTGCATCAACATCAATTCCTAAACCGGAAGATGCATTTGCTTGAGGATCAGCATCAATTAACAACACTTTCTTTTCTAAGACACCTAAAGAAGCTGCTAGATTTACTGTAGTTGTAGTTTTACCAACACCACCTTTCTGATTTGCAATTGCAATAATTTTACCCATTAAATAGTCGGATTATATAAAAAGTAAAAATACGATTATTTACGGTTATTTAAAATCAAAGATATTAACAAAATAATAAAAACATAAATTCATGTAAATCAGTTAATTATGTTTGTTTTATTGAAGATAATAAACATTATTAAGTGTAAAAAAACCGTTGACTTATCAACGGTTTTTTCTAATGAATTTTATTATTTATTTGGGATATTTTTTAGAATTTCTAATAAAAAATTCCAGAATTTTTCAGTGGAAGAAATGCTTGCTCTTTCATCAGGAGAATGGGCTCCTAAAATTGTTGGTCCAAAAGAAACCATGTCCATTTTCGGATAATTCTGACCTAAAATACCACACTCTAAACCTGCGTGACAAGCTGCGATTTTAGCTTTTTCTCCGTGTAGTTTTTCATATAAATTATCTAACACTTTTAAAATATCAGAATTAATATTTGGTAACCAACCTGGGTATTCACCAGAAAAACTAACTTCAAAACCAGCTAATTCAAATGCAGAACGAATCGAATTTGCCAAGTCTATTTTATTGGTTTCTGAAGAAGAACGTGTTAAGCAATTCACAGAGATATTTCCGTTTTTTACAACAATCTTGGCAATATTGTTAGAAGTTTCTACCAAGTCTTTAATATCCGGACTCATTCTGTAAACGCCGTTTAAAGCGGTGTAAATCGATTTTATAAAACCTTCTTGAACACCTAAACTCATTACTTTTTCGGGAAGGTTCGTTTCAGAAATTTCAATTGATAAATTTGGTTCTAAACTTTTAAATTCAGTGGTTATATTGATAATCAATTCATTCATTTCAAAAAAGAATGGTTCTTTTGAAATGGTATCAATTACAATAGTAGCTTTGCTTTCTCTCGGAATTGCATTTCGTAAACTTCCACCATTTAATTCGGCAATTCGTAAGCCAAAGTTTTCAAAACCATCAAATAAAACTCTGTTCATTATTTTATTTGCATTTCCTAATCCTTTGTGAATATCCATTCCAGAATGTCCGCCATTTAATCCGCTTATAGAAATAATAAATGCTGAAGAGTTGTCAGAAACATTTTCTTCAGAATACGTTCTTTTTGCAGTCACATCAATTCCACCAGCACAACCCATTCCGATTTCATCATCTTCTTCGGTATCTAAGTTCAAAAGAATTTCACCATCTAAATATCCAGCCTCTAATCCTTTTGCGCCAGTCATTCCAGTTTCTTCGTCAATTGTAAATAATGCTTCTAGCGGAGGGTGTTCAATCGTTTTAGATTCTAAAACACTCATAATTGCTGCAACACCTAAGCCATTATCTGCTCCTAAAGTAGTTCCTTTTGCAGTGACCCAATCGCCATCAACATACATTTCGATTCCTTGTTTGTCAAAATCAAAAATGGTGTCAGAATTCTTTTGATGCACCATATCTAGATGGCTTTGCATTACAACCGTTTTTCTGTTTTCGAATCTAGCAGTTGCTGGTTTTTTAATGATAACGTTTCCAACATTATCAACGACAGTTTCTAGGTGTAGTTTTTTTCCAAAATTAACCATAAAAGCAATTACTCGTTCTTCTTTTTTTGATGGTCGAGGAACTGCGTTTAAATCAGCAAAATTATTCCAAATAACTTTTGGTTCTAGGTTTCTTATTTCTGAATTCATGATGAGTTTTTTTGAGGACTTAAAATTAAGAGATTTCAATGACAACTTCTGATGTTTTTCTTCGAATTTTTTTCAAATCCTTCATAAAACAATCATCTGCTCTAAATCCTACAGGTAAAACCAAAACAGAAGTTAAATTGTGTTTATCAAGATTTAAAATTTCATCATATTTTTCTGGAATAAATCCTTCCATCGGGCAAGAGTCAATTTGCTCATTTGCAGCAACGGTCATTAAGTTTCCTAAAGCGATATAAGCTTGATTTGTATTCCATGTTTTCAATTCTTCTTGCGATTTACTATCAATTGAAGAGGTCAACATTTCTTTAAACGGATTTAAAATTTTATCTGGTGTATTTCTGATGCTCTTCACCAAAGAGAAATAATTTTCAACATCTTCTGTTGTATAATTTTTTGGAATACATAATACTAAAACATGTGATGCTTCTAAAACTTGATTCTGATTCCAAGAATGTGCTACTAATTGATTTTGAATTTCTTTATTTTGAATTACAACCATTTTTACAGGTTGCAATCCGTAAGAAGTTGCTGTTAAATTAAACGCTTCTTTTAAGATGTTTATTTGCGAATTTGAAAGCGATTTTGTTGCGTCAAATTTCTTTGTTGCGTAACGCCATTCTAAATTTTTGATACTATTCATTTTTCTCTAATTATATTACAAAAATAAGAAACAATAATTGGCTAAGATGTTACTCTCGATAATAAAAACGAATAGTTGTATAGAGATTTTTTTTGTAAATTGAAAAGCGAAAAAGAAAAAAAGTATTGCTATGAAAGAAGATTTCCTTCATTATGTTTGGATGCATCAATTGTTTACCAAAATAAATTTACGATCGACAGAATCAAATCAAATCGAAATTATTTCTCCAGGAATTCATAATTCCAATTCTGGTCCAGATTTTTTAAATGCTAGAATAAAAATTGATGACATTTTATGGGTTGGAAATTTAGAAATTCATGTAAAATCTTCTGATTGGTATTTGCATCAACATGAAAATGATTCTAATTATGACTCGGTAATTTTACACGTTGTTTGGGAAGATGATGTTGAAGTTTTTAGCAAAGATAATTTGTCTTTACCAACGCTAAATATTTCTAGAATAGTAGCAAAGGATTTGTTATTGAATTATCAAAATTTGTATTCAAAAGAGCAACGTTGGATTCCTTGTGAAAAATTAATACCAACAATCGATACTTTTGTGTTAGAAAATTGGAAAGAGCGGTTGTTTTTTGAACGATTAGAAGAGAAATCAATCTTGATCAATCAATTATTAAGCGATTCTAATAATGATTATGAAGCGGTGCTTTTTAAATTATTAGCAAAGAATTTCGGGTTGAAAACCAATGCGGATGCATTTTTAAATTTAGCAAATTCAATTGATTTTTTTAGAGTTAGAAAATTACAAAATGATGCGTTTAAGTTGCAGGCTTTGTTTTTTGGTCAAGCTGGGTTTTTAGAAGAATCATCCGAAGAAAAATATGTCATCAAATTAAAAACTGAATATGAGTATTTGAAACATAAATTCAATTTAAAACCAATTCATAATGGACAATTTCAGTTTTTTAGAATGCGTCCAACAAATTTTCCAACGATACGAATTGCGCAATTGTCTTCATTGTATCATAAACATCAAAACTTGTTTTCAAAACTAATTGAAACGTCTGATTTAAAAGTATTCTATCAGTTGTTTTCGGTTGAATTAAATGACTTTTGGAAAACGCACTATACGTTTAAAGCAATATCAAGAAAAATAGCTAAAAAGCTCACAAAATCGTTTGTAGATTTATTATTGATTAATACAATAATTCCGCTAAAATTTAATTATTTAAAGGGTAGAGGAGAGGTTGAAGAAACTGAATTTTTATGCTTGATTCAACAATTAAAGTCAGAAAAAAACTCAATAATTGACAAATTTAATGAGTTGAAAATAAGTTCTAAAAATGCTTTTGAAACGCAAGCTTTATTACAGCTTAAAAACAACTATTGCGCAAAGAAACGTTGTTTACAATGTGCAATAGGTAATGTTATTTTAAAGAAAGCCTAGTACAAGCTTTTATATTTTGCAGGATTTACTTCATGCATCATTTCGTACACCTTCTCAAAAACATCTTCAGAAGATGGTTTAGAGAAATAATCTCCATCTGTTCCGTAAGCTGGTCTGTGAGCTTTTGCAGTTAAGGTTTGCGGTTTGCTATCTAAATATTGATATCCGTTTTGATTTTCTACAATTTCTTGTAATAAATAAGCAGAAGCTCCACCAGGAACATCTTCATCAACAACTAACAAACGATTTGTTTTTGCTACCGATTTCACTGTTTCATGATTTAGATCAAAAGGCAATAAACTTTGAGCATCAACAATTTCTACATTAATATCAACTTGTGCTAATTCCTTAGCAGCTTCTTCAATGATTCTTAAGGTAGATCCGTAAGAAATTATGGTAATGTCTGTTCCTTCTTTAATTGTTTCTACTTCTCCAATTGGAGTTTTAAATTCTCCTAAATTAGTTGGTAACTCTTCTTTTAAACGATATCCGTTTAAACATTCAATAACCAAAGCAGGATCATCTCCTTCTAGTAAAGTATTGTAAAATCCAGCAGCTTTTGTCATGTTTCTTGGAACCAACACATGAATTCCGCGAATGTTATTTATGATTCCACCCATCGGAGATCCAGAATGCCAAATTCCTTCTAATCTGTGCCCACGAGTTCTTATAATTAACGGTGCTTTTTGTTTACCGAAAGTTCGGTAACGCAACGTTGCTAAATCATCACTCATTATTTGTAAAGCGTATAATAAGTAATCTAAATATTGTATTTCAGCGATTGGTCTTAAGCCACGCATTGCCATTCCAATTCCTTGTCCTAATATGGTTGCCTCTCTAATTCCTGTATCAGAAACTCTCAATTCGCCAAACTTTTCTTGTAAACCTTCTAAACCTTGGTTTACATCACCAATATGACCAGCATCTTCACCAAAAATTAAAACTTCAGGATATTTTGCTAAAATTGCATCAAAATTATCACGCATAATTACACGTGCATCGACTAAATTTTTCTCAGAAGCGTAGGTTGCTTTTTCTGCAATTACATTTTCTGTTGCTAATTCTGTTTCACTTAACAAGTGAGAAGAATATTTAACAGCTGCATTATCAATAGATGATTTTATGAAGTTTTGCAATTCAATTTTCTCTGTAAAATTTTCATCTTTTAAATAACGTAATGTTTTTCTGCAAGCAACTAGAATATCTTTTCTAATAGGCTCTGCAATTGCAGTTAAATCATTTTTATATTTGGTGATAAAAATTCCTTTGCTACTTTTTTGCGCAATTTTTTCAAGTAAAATTACAGCAGTTGCAACTTCTGATTTTATTTCGTTTGTAAAAGAACTCCACGCATTTTTTTTTGCTAATGAAACTTCTTTTTTTGCTTCTTTCTCAATCGCTATTAACTCTTCTTCAGAATCGATAAATTTTAAAGCATTTCCATTTTCATCTTCTAATTGAAATTCTAAAATCCATTTACGCATTTGATTTAAACAATCAAATTCTTGTTCCCATTGTAATCGTTCTGGAGATTTATACCTTTCGTGTGAGCCAGAAGTTGAATGTCCTTGTGGTTGTGTTAATTCCTTAACATGAATTAAAACAGGAATGTGTTTTGTTCTTGCAATTTCTGATGCTTTATTATACACATCGACTAATTGTACATAATCCCAACCATTTACTACAAAAATTTCATATCCGTTTGTGTCGTTTTCTTTTTGAAATCCTTTTAAAATTTCAGAAATATTCTCTTTTGTTGTTTGATGTTTTGCGTGAACCGAGATTCCATATTCATCATCCCAAACATTCATAACCATTGGTACTTGTAATACACCAGCAGCATTTATTGTTTCAAAAAATAAACCTTCAGAAGTACTTGCGTTTCCAATTGTTCCCCAAGCAACTTCGTTTCCTTCATTAGAAAAGTTTGTGAATTTCTCTAATCCTTTTACATTTCTATAAATTTTTGATGCTTGAGCTAGTCCTAATAAACGAGGCATTTGTCCAGCAGTTGGAGAAATATCAGCAGAAGAATTTTTCTGTTTAGTTAAGTTTTTCCAATCACCATTTTCATCTAAAGAGTGTGTTGCAAAATGACCTCCCATTTGACGACCTGCAGACATTGGTTCAACATTGATGTCAGTATGAGCATACAAACCTGCAAAAAACTGTTGTGCAGTTAATTGTCCAATTGCCATCATAAATGTTTGATCTCTATAGTAACCAGATCTAAAATCTCCGTTTTTAAAAGCTTTAGCCATAGCTAATTGAGGCACTTCTTTTCCGTCTCCGAAAATTCCGAATTTAGCTTTACCGGTCAATACCTCTCTACGGCCTAATAAACTACATTCTCTACTTAAGCGCGCAATTCTATAATCATTTAAAACTTCTTTTTTAAAATCGTTAAAAGACAAATTTGTTGAATTCGAAATGGCAGTATCTTGAGACATAATTATATAATTTATAGACTTTTGCAAAGGTAAGTTTTTTGACTGAAATTTAAAAATATTTTATTTCGTTGAGAATATCGTAAAGAAACTGTGAAAAACAGCAAAAAAATACGAAATCAACAAAAAAACAATCAACTACAGAAAACCTCTTCTAAAAAAGTTATAAATAGTAGAAGGTCTTGCTGTTAATACAAAACGGATTTTACTTGGATATGCTTCTTGAGTTATTTCCCAGCCATTGTTTGAATACATTGGAAAATAGATTTCTAAAATATTGTGAATAAAGTTAAAACGGATTCCGTTTTCATAAGCAAAGTAAGTATTTTCTCCTTTGTTTTTTAGAAAAGCAACATCGTTGTAATATTCTACCCATTTCCAAAGCCCAATACTAGAGTTAAATGAAGCCATATATTGATTTGCAAATCGAGTTGGTAAAACAGATTTAAAACCACCATCATTTATAATAACTTGTTGGCTAAAAATCCCTGAACTTTCTGATCTTCCAAAATAATTTTGTTCAAACAAATAATCTGAAGGTCTATCTAATCCAAAACTAAAATAATCTCCGGTTGTTTTGTTATTTAAAAAAGCTCCTCCAAAAAAGCGAAAATCTAATTGTCTGTTTTTTGCTGTTAATTTTCTATATCTAATGTCAGTAGAAAATTTTGTAAAATTTGATGAAATATCTGCGTTAATTTTATAGGAAACACCTTCTATGATATTGGGTTTTGAGTTAATGTATTTTATGTTTAAAACATTATAAATATCTTCTTCATTTGTTACGGTTCCTTGTGCTGTTTCTTTGTGGATATTTACATACTTTACTGTTAAAGAGCTTCCGCCAACATCTCGTAGACTTTTACGTCTAAAAATTGTTGAAATATACGGTGCGAACACTCCGTAAGATAAATCTGGAGCATAATGAAAATTACTTGCATAAAGACCGTATATAATATTTTGAATTTTAGATTTTTCAAAAAATTGATTGTATATAACAGAGGCCAAACCGGTAAAAGATTGACTTTTTGTTGCATAAGAGGGAACAAGTTTAAAAATAAAATTTCGAGGAATAATCGGTTTGTTGTGTAGTTTTAAACCTAAAGTAATTCCGTCATAATAATTATACCCTAATTCTGGTTGATAAAACAATTGGTTGTAATACGGGTCTTCAATATCTTTTATTAACTTTAACTGTATGGGTTTGTTTAAAATGCTTTTCCCCACATTTTTCCAATTGTCTAAGGTGTTGTATTCAGGGTATAACTGCTCGTAATTCAAAGAGATTTTATCAAAATCTCCTTTGGCAATAGTTACTGTTTTAGTAGAGTCGACACCAGTAACCCATTTTTTAAATTTAATTTCTTTGTTTTTTACACCATATAAAGCGACTGGAGCAGTAATATTTCTTTTGTTTTTTATGTTGATATATAAAGAATCCTTGTTGCTTTCTATTTTTTTTATCGTGTAATCAATCTTTTTATTTGTGCTGATGTAATCTCCAAAAAACCACTCCAGGTCTTTATCAGTTTTAGAAGAAATTATTTCATTAAACCTAGTACTCGAAATTATTTTTAATTTATTAGAAACGAAAAACTCTTTTAAGCTTTGATTGATGATTGAATCCCCTAAATAGCCTTTTAAATATTGAAGCCCTAAACCAGCTTTATATTTATTTGCAATTTTTCTGTTAAAATTAGATAAAGAATCTGCTCTTGTTGTTAGTGCTTGGTCTAAAAACCTTCTTGCTCCAAATTGATACACAAACGGATATTTATCATTAAAATCTAATTTAGAAAAATTAAAATTTCTAACTCCCCAAGCTTTAGAAACTGTTCCTAATAATTTTACATCAGAATAGAATTCTTTCACATATTCCATCATTAAATAAGTTTGAATTCCGTCTATCAACCAATAGTCTGTTCGTCTATTTAGAAGCAATGTGTTTTCTAAATACTTTCGAACTATAGCTTTAAAATAGGTGATATCTCTATCGAACACATCAGAAAACGGACTTAAGAATTTTGGTAATTGATTTAAACCGTAAATAGGATTTTTGTTTTGAGATATTTCATCAACGAACAACTCATTATGTGTGTATGGGCCTAAATATTTTTCAATAAAAAAGAGTTCTCTATTTAAAAGATCAGTAGTTAGTTTTTTATTGATCCCTTTTGGTGAAATATCAGTAATTACATCAATCTTGTCCGTTTTATATGTTGTGTAATTGTTTGTTTTATTGATGCTTAAAACTACATCTGTTTTATTGTTTCCGGATAAATTATAAATAAAACTCTGTTTTTTCTGGATTAAGTTACTTCTTAAAAAATGATCGTTAGGAATTTTAATATTGATATTGTAATTAGTTGGATCAATAAATAAATCATCAGTATTTAGATTGCTTGTTATTTGCCATTCGTTCGTAAAAACAGCGGGTGTTAAATACCAATATCTTAAATGGTATCCATTTGTTGTTTTTCCATAATTTGTGAATTTTGAACTAGGGATTTTTACAGTATATGAAGCTTTTATTAAAACAGAATCAAGAGGTTCTAAAACTTTTTTTAATTCAATTTTAAGAATATCTTCTGCACCTTCTTCTGTTTTGAATTGAATACTTTCGAAATCAACAGATAAATTTAAAATTTTACTAAAACCACGTTCGTTATCTTTTGCAAAGTATAGTGATTTGTTATAATCTCCAATCAACCTTTTGGTTAATGGCGTGTTTTTATCTTTAAAGCTATTTGCCCAATTATGAAGATAGATTTCCTTTAAAGATTCTTTAGAATTATTGTAATAAATAATTTCTTGTTGAATTTTTAAGACATCATTTTTTTCATCTAATACAGCATTGATTTTTATCGAATTTGTTTGTGCACAAATACGAGTTACAAATAATGTCGTTAAACAAAAAAATAATAACTTCAGTTTCAATTCGAGATTGATTTTTTATAAATGATTATACTTTTTAATAATGAAAAAAAGTATGTAACAGTTTTATTAGAAGTTTGGTTTCAGACTGTATTTAGCGTAAAATTTATTTAAATGATCAATAGCTTCGTCTGCGGTATCAACAATTCTAAATAAATTTAAATCTTCTTCGCTAATATTTCCTTCAGCTATTAATGTTTTTTTAATCCAATCTAACAATCCGCTCCAAAAATCTCTACCAACTAAAACAATTGGAAAACGGCCAATTTTTTTTGTCTGTATTAAAGTAATAGCTTCAAATAATTCATCCATTGTGCCGAAACCTCCAGGCATTACAATAAAACCTTGAGAATATTTCACAAACATTACTTTTCGAACAAAGAAATAATGGAATTCTAAGTTTTTGTCATTATCAATCCATGGATTATCATGTTGTTCAAAGGGTAATTCTATGTTTAAGCCAACTGATGTTCCTTTTCCTCTGTATGCACCCTTATTTCCTGCTTCCATAATTCCAGGCCCACCACCAGTAATAACACCAAAACCATTTTGTGTTAATTTAAAAGCAACTTCTTCTGCAAGTTTATAAAAAGGATCTTCTGGTTTTGTTCTTGCTGAACCAAAAATAGAAACACAAGGGCCTATTTTACTTAATTTTTCATATCCTTCAACAAATTCAGACATGATTTTAAAAATTGCCCAAGAATCATTTGTTTTTATTTGATTCCATGTTTTTTGATCTAACTTTTCTCTTACTTTTCTATCTTCCTTCGGGTTCATAATCTATCTTCTTTAATTTTTTTATTTTTATTCTGCAACCAAAATAATTTTTTGACAAACGTGCTAAGTTACTTCTTTTTTCAACATTTCGACTTTGCTCAATGTGACATTAATGTTTTAATTCCTTTTTAAGGAATTTAGCAGTATAGCTGGTTTTGTGTTTTGATACTTGTTCTGGAGTTCCGAAACATAAAACTTCTCCTCCTTTTTTTCCACCTTCCATTCCAATATCAATAATGTAATCTGCTAATTTTACAACGTCTAAATTGTGTTCAATAATTAAAACAGTATTTCCTTTATCTGCTAATTTATTTAAAACATCCATTAAAACTCTAATATCTTCAAAATGTAATCCAGTTGTAGGTTCATCTAAAATATAAAAAGTATTACCGGTGTCTCTTTTAGATAATTCTGATGCTAATTTTATACGTTGTGCTTCTCCTCCAGAAAGCGTTGTAGATTGTTGCCCTAAGGTGATATATCCTAAACCAACGTCTTTAATTGTTTTAATTTTCCTATGGATTTTTGGAACTTTTTCAAAAAACACAACAGCTTCATCAATCGTCATCCCTAAAATATCGGCAATTGATTTTCCTTTATAACGAATCTCTAAGGTTTCTCTATTAAAGCGTTTTCCTTGACATGTTTCGCATTCTACATGAACATCTGGTAAAAAATTCATTTCAATAACTCGAACTCCGCCACCTTGGCACGTTTCGCATCTTCCTCCAGTTACATTAAATGAAAACCGTCCAGGTTTATAACCTCTAATTGCGGCTTCTGCAGTTTTTGCAAACAAACTTCTGATTTCGCCAAATGTTCCTGTGTAAGTTGCTGGATTTGATCTTGGTGTTCTTCCGATTGGAGATTGGTCAATATCTATAACCTTGTCTATGTGCTCTATTCCCTTTATGCTTTGGTAGGGCATTGGTTTTTTTACGCCACGATAAATATGAGCATTTAAAATTGGATATAATGTTTCGTTAATTAAGGTTGATTTTCCGCTCCCAGAAACTCCAGTAACACAAATCATTTTTCCTAAAGGAAAATCGACAGAAACATTTTTTAAATTATTTCCTGTTGCTCCTTTCAAATGTATTTTTTTTCCGTTCCCTTTTCTTCTTTTTGTAGGAACTGCTATTTCTTTTTTACCTGTAATATAATCGGCAGTTAATGTATTGTGTTTTTTTAATTCTTCAAAAGTTCCTTCACTTACAATTTCACCTCCATGTCTTCCTGCTCCAGGACCAATATCAAATACAAAATCTGCACTTTCAATCATGTCTTTATCATGTTCTACAACTAAAACTGAGTTTCCGATATCTCTTAGCTTAATTAAAGAGTCTATTAATTTCTGATTATCTCTTTGGTGTAATCCAATACTTGGTTCGTCTAAAATATATAAAACGCCAACTAATTGCGAACCAATTTGAGTTGCCAGCCGAATTCGTTGCGCTTCACCACCAGATAAAGATTTTGATGTTCTGTCTAAGTTTAAATAATCTAAACCAACATCTAATAAAAACTGAATTCTAGTCCTGATTTCTTTTAAAATCTCTGACGCAATTATTAATTGTCTTTTAGATAATTTCTTCTCGATATTATCAAACCAAATTGCCAACTCAGTAACATCCATTTTAGCTAATTCACTAATGTTTTTGTTAAGAATCTTAAAATATAATGCTTCTTTTTTAAGGCGATTTCCGTTGCAAGTTGAGCAAGAAACTTCGTCCATAAAATCTTTTGCCCACCTTTTTATCGATGTAGATTCACTATTTTTATATTGACTGTTGATAAATGAAATAATTCCTTCAAAATCAATTTCGTAATTTCTTGTTACTCCAGCTGCTTTGGATTCAATATTGAATTTTTCGTTTCCACCATTTAAAATCACATCAAGTGCTTCTTTTGGAATTTTATTGATTGGATCGCTTAATTTGAAATTATATCGTTCTGCTATTAATTGTAATTGTTTAAAAATCCAACTATTTTTTTGCTCTCCTAAAGGAATAATTCCACCGTTTTTTATTGAAGTTGAATTATCTGGAATAACCTTTTTTAGGTTTACTTCGTTTGTGATTCCTAGTCCACTACAAGAAGTACAAGCTCCTTTTGGTGAGTTGAATGAAAAGGTGTTTGGCTCTGGATTCGGGTATGCAATTCCGGTTGTTGGGCACATTAAATCTCTACTAAAATATCTTGGGTTATTCGTTTCTAAATCAATAACCATTAAAATATTATTGCCTGTATACAAAGCTGTTTTTATCGTTTCTTCTAATCTTTTTTCGGCAGAACTATTAACAATAATTCGATCAATTACAACTTCAATGTCGTGTGTTTTGTATCTGTCTAGGCGCATTCCTTTTGTAATCTCAATAATCTCTCCGTCAACACGAACTTTTACAAAACCTTGCTTAGAAATTTGTTCAAATAATTCTCTGTAATGCCCTTTTCTAGATTTTACAAGCGGTGCTAAAACGGCGATTTTTTTATCGTTATAATCTGATAGAATTAATTCTTTGATTTTTTCATCAGAATAACTCACCATTTTTTCTTCTGTATTATAAGAATATGCATCGGCAGCTCTGGCGAAAAGTAAACGTAAAAAATCGTAAATCTCAGTAATGGTTCCAACTGTAGAACGCGGGCTTTTATTGGTGGTTTTTTGCTCGATCGAAATAACAGGCGAAAGTCCGTCAATTTTATCAACATCTGGTCTTTCTAATCCGCCTAAAAACTGTCTTGCGTATGCAGAAAAAGTTTCAATATATCTTCGTTGTCCTTCAGCATAAATCGTGTCAAAGGCTAACGAAGATTTTCCACTTCCACTTAAACCAGTAATGACAACCAATTTCTCACGTGGAATTTTAACATCAATATTTTTTAAATTATGAACTCTAGCGCCAAAAACTTCTATATATTCTTGTTGTTTCAAAAGTGGGAATTTTAAGAAAAAAGCAAAGTTACACAAACCAATTTATTTTTTACTTAAAAGCTAAGAGCAATTCATCTTTATATCTTATCTTGCGTTAACAATATTTTTTAATGACTTTTATACACTCAGTTAGACATTATTTTGAACGCCACGGGTTTGCTGTTTCTACAAGATTAGCAGACAGATTAGGAATGCGTGCTTTGAATGTGAGATTGTTCTTTATTTACATTTCTTTTGTTACTGTTGGTTTGTCCTTTGCATTCTATTTAACATTGGCTTTTGTGCTCCGATTAAAAGATATGATTTACACCAAACGAAGCTCAGTTTTTGACTTATAATGAAAAGCTTAAAATCTAAATTTTATAAAGCATTATTTTTTCTATTAACAATTCTATCTATTGGAGTTGTTGGTTATATGTCATTGTCAGATTTTGATTTTATTGATGCTCTTTACATGACAGTTATTACAATTTCTACTGTTGGATTTAGGGAATTACATCCCATGAATACAGAAGAAAAGGTTTTTACAATATTTCTAATTTTAACAAGTCTTTCTTTATTTGGATATGCAGTTTCATCATTTACAGAAGCATTAGCAAATGGAGAGTTTTTTAAACAATTAAAACGTAAGAAAGTGCAACAGAAAATAGACAAACTAAAACAACACACAATTGTTTGTGGTTACGGAAGAAATGGAATGCAAGCCATTAATAAATTAAGGAGTTATCAGCAAAAATTTGTAGTTGTAGAAAAAGATAAAGAATTAATTAGTTCTTTAGAAGAAGAGGGTATTTTATATATTGAAGGTGATGCAACAACTGATGAAGTTTTGTTAAAAGCAGGAATCGAAAATGCAAATTATTTAATTACGGCTTTGCCTTCTGATGCAGATAATTTATTTGTGGTTTTAACCGCAAGTCAGTTAAGTAAAGATTGTAAAATTATTAGTAGAGCTTCAAATGAATCATCAAATAGTAAGTTGAAAATTGCAGGAGCATCCAATGTAATTATGCCAGATAAATTAGGTGGAGCACATATGGCCTCATTAGTTGTTACGCCAGATGTTATTGAATTTGTAGATCGATTAACTATTGAAGGAGAAACAACTGCAAACCTAGAAGAAGTTGATGTAAATGGCTTGCCAAAAGAGTATTTAGGTAAGACAATTTTTGATTTAGATTTAAGGAATAAAACAGGTTGTACCGTTATTGGATTTAAAACATCTGACGGAAATTATGTCATCAACCCAGAAGCGTCAATTAAATTAGTTGCTGATTCTAGGTTAATCGTTTTAGGGAAGCCAGAACAAATTGTAAAACTTAGGAAGTTGTTTTAATGAAAACGAAAATTCTTATTACTGGAAGTAACGGGTTGTTAGGTCAAAACTTAATTGCATTATTTCTTAAGGATAAAAAGAGCTACGAAATCTTTGGTTTCTCAAAAGGTAAAAACAGAAGTGGAAGAACTGATTTTGAGTATCAGAGTATTGACATTACGAAGAAGGAGTTGTTAATTGAAAAAACAGTTCAAATCAATCCAGATTTTATAATTAACACAGCAGCAATGACAAATGTTGATGCTTGCGAAAATGATAGAATTGGTTGTTTTGATTTAAACGTAAATGTGGTACAAAACTTAACGGATATTTGTTCAGAAATAAATGCACATTTAATTCATCTTTCTACAGATTTTATTTTTGACGGAGAAAAAGGAAATTACACAGAAACTGATGCACCGAATCCGTTGAGTTATTATGGTGAAACCAAATTACTTTCAGAAGAGATTTTAGAAAAATCAACAATTAATTTTACCATATTAAGAACTATTTTGGTTTATGGATTGGTAAATGATATGAGTCGAAGTAATATTATACTTTGGGTTAAAGAAATGTTAGAAAATAAGAAGGAAATTACGATTGTAGATGATCAATTTAGAACGCCTACTTTTGTAGAAGATTTAGCGTTGGCGTGTAAGATTTCTGTAGATAAAAAAGCAACTGGAGTTTTCAATATTTCTAGCAATCAATTGTTAAGTATTTTTGAAATTGCTCAAGAAATTGCTGACGTTTTTGATCTAGATAAGTCATTGATTAAACCAATTTCTACAAGTACTTTAAATCAAACTGCTGCAAGACCAAAAAAAACAGGATTTGATTTGTCAAAAACGAATCGAGTTTTAGAGTTTTACCCAAAATCATTCAAAGAAGATTTACAAAGATTCAAGTTAAAATTAATGTAATATTCATTTTTAAGACTTAAAAGTTGTCAAAAGGGCAATTTTTTATGATATTGCGGTCAACAAAATTTAATAAACTAACAAAATATATCATGAAGAAAAAACTTCTCTCGTTGCTTTTTTTAGCAATTCCAATGTTAACATTTGCACAAGAAAAAGGATTAGACCAAAAAATTGATGAAGCCTTTAAGCCGATATCAGATTTCTTTAGTAGTATCATTTTCT
The DNA here is from genome assembly GCA_029250685.1 of Polaribacter sp. Taxonomy (GTDB): domain Bacteria; phylum Bacteroidota; class Bacteroidia; order Flavobacteriales; family Flavobacteriaceae; genus Polaribacter. Next base: position 10,206 of record JAQXEU010000008.1, on the reverse strand, counting down.
TTCCTATTTATAAAAGTGAAAGTATTGAGATTCCATTTGTACTTCTTTTATTAGTAGCAAGTGCTGTTTTTTTTACTATCTATTTTAAGTTTCCAAACGTTTTTCATTTTAAAACAGCAATTAATGTTGTTAGAGGGAAATATGATGATTTAGATCATCATGAGTCTGGAGATTCAGATTTAGCTGTTGAAGGAGATATTAAAGGAACCATTAAAGATGAAAGTGCAGAAGGAGAAGTTACACATTTCCAGGCGTTAGCAACAGCCGTTTCTGGAACTGTTGGAAATGGAAATATAGCTGGAGTTGCTTTGGCAATTGCATTAGGTGGTCCTGGAGCTACATTTTGGATGGTGATTTGTGGGTTTTTAGGAATGTCAACAAAATTTGTAGAATGTACATTAGGAGTTCAATATAGAGATGTAGGAGAAGACGGAACTGTTTATGGTGGTCCGATGTACTACATCAGTAAAGGATTAAAAGAAAGAGGATTTGAGATATTAGGAAAAATAGTAGCTGTTATTTTTGCAATTTTCTGTATTGGAGGATCTTTTGGTGGTGGTAACGCTGCTCAGTCAAATCAAGCAACAGTTGTTTTAAAAGAATTATTAGGATTAGAAAGCACTGCTGCTGGAGCATGGATTGGAATTGTATTAGCAATTTTAGTTGGTGTTATTATTATTGGAGGAATTAAAAGAATTGCACAAGTAACAGAAAAAGTAGTTCCGTTTATGGCAGGATTATATGTGTTAGCTTGTTTATATATTTTAGGAGCAAACTTCTCGTTAATTGATGATGCATTTGCTTTGATTTTTAGAGAAGCATTTAATCCAACAGCTATCGGAGTTGGTGGATTTATAGGAGTGTTGTTAGTAGGATTTAAAAGAGCAGCATTTTCAAATGAAGCAGGAGCAGGTTCTGCATCTATTGCACATTCAGCTGTGAAAACAAAATATTCTGCATCAGAAGGTTTAGTCGCTTTATTAGAGCCATTTATTGATACTGTTGTAATTTGTACAATGACAGCTTTGGTAATTATTATTTTTAATTTTGGAGGAGATGCGTCAGGTGCATCAGTTTTCCAATATGGAGGTGATGGAGCAGGAGCAGTAATGATTGGAGGAGAATCTTTTGAAGGTGCTGGGATTACATCTAAAGCATTTGCAGAATACATTCCTTATTCTAATGTCTTCTTAACAATAGCTGTAGTATTATTTGCAGTTTCTACAATGATTTCTTGGTCTTATTACGGATTACAATCTTGGAAATATTTATTCGGTAGAGGTAAAAGAGCAGATATGGCATACAAATTATTGTTTTGTTTATTTGTTGTGATTGGTGCTGCTGCTAGTATGAAATCTATTTGGGATTTCTCAGATGCAATGATTTTTGCAATGGTGTTCCCTAATATGATTGGATTGTTTTTCTTATTCCCAGTGGTTAAGAAGCAATTGAAAAGATATACTGATGCTATAAAAGGCGAAAAAGCATAAATAATTTTTAATGAAAATATTAAAACCCCATTTCTGGTATAACAAAAGCCAACGGAATGGGGTTTTCTTTTTGCTATTGATTATTCTTTTATTGCAGGTAGTGTATTCGTTTGTTGATTTTTCTAATGATAAAGAAATATTCAATATTGATGAATCAATTGCTTTAAACGCAAAAATTGATTCTCTCAAAAAAAATGAAATTGAAAAAAGGAAACCAAAGATGTATCCCTTTAATCCAAACTATATCTCAGACTATAAAGGATCGCAATTAGGAATGTCTTTAAAAGAGATTGATAGATTGCTTACTTTTAGAAAAAGCAAAAAATTTATTAATTCGGTTAGTCAATTTCAGAAGATTACAGAAGTTTCCGATAGTTTATTGAGTAAAATATCTCCTTATTTTAAATTCCCAGATTGGGTTGTAAAGCAGCAAAATAAAAAAGCAAAAAACACATCCCTAAAACATAAAGTACTTAAAGTAAAAATAAGCACTACAGATTTAAACTTTGCTACTGCAAAAGATTTTCAAACAATAAATGGAGTTAACGAATATTTGGCTCAAAGAATAATCAAGTATAGAAAAAAGCTTAATGGTTTTACATATCAAAATCAATTGATGGAAGTTTGGAATCTTGAGAAATCTATAGCGCAAACCATCCTGAATACTTTTCAAATTATTGATAAGCCTATCATCAAAAAGATGAATGTTAATACCGCTACTTTTAAACAAGTCCTTTCAAACCCATATGTAGATTATGAATTGTGTAAAAAAATCTTTGAATTTAGAGATGAAGTTGCTGAATTACAATCGATTGAGGAATTAAAAAATATTGAAGGATTTCCGATTGATAAATATGACAGAATAGTCATATATTTGGAAGCTAAATAAACAACCAAAAAGATTGTATAATGAATAGTATGTACTTTACTGAAGAGCATAATTCTTTTAGAGAAAGTTTTAGGGATTTCCTTAAAAAAGAAGTTACACCGCATATAGATAAATGGGAAAAAACAGGATCTATAGAACGCTTTATTTGGAAAAAATTTGGCGAAATGGGTTATTTCGGACTAAATGTTTCTGAAGAAAACGGAGGTTTAGGTTTAGATATTTTTTATACAGTTATCTTTTTAGAAGAACTACAAAGAATTCATTCCGGAGGTTTTGCAGCTGCAATGTGGGCGCATGCATATTTAGCAATGACACATTTAGAAAAAGAAGGTGACGATAGAATTAAAGAGCAATATTTAACTCCAAGTATTCATGGAGATAAGATTGGATGTCTATGCATTTCTGAACCTTTTGCAGGTTCTGATGTAGCAGGAATTAGAACAACAGCAGAAAAGAAAGAAAGCACATATGTTTTAAATGGCTCAAAAACATTTATAACAAACGGAGTCTATTCAGATTATTTGGTTGTTGCAGCAAAGACTCAGCCAGAACTTGGGAATAAAGGAATTAGTATATTTTTAGTTGATAGAAATACAGAAGGAATTTCTGCAACTAAATTAGATAAATTAGGTTGGAAAGCATCAGATACTGGAGAAATTTCTTTTGATAATGTTGTTATTTCAGAAGAAAATTTAATGGGTGAAGAAGGAAAAGGATTTCCGTATATCATGCAACATTTTGCTTTAGAAAGATTAGTGATGGGAGTTAATGCACATGCAAGAGCAGAATATGCTGTTGAATATGGACTTAATTATATGAAAGAAAGAATTGCTTTTGGTAAATCCTTAGATAAGTTTCAAGCATTAAGACATAAAGTTGCTGAAATGGCAAGTGAGGTAGAAATGTGTAAAGAATTTAACTACTCAATTGCTAAGCGCTTAAATGACGGACAATATGTTGTAAAAGAAGCAAGTATGTCTAAGTTGTTATCAACAAAAATAGCAGATTCTGTAATTTACGATTGTCTTCAGTTACTTGGAGGTTATGGTTATATGGAAGATTACCCGATGGCAAGAATGTTAAGAGATAGTAGATTGGGTCCAATTGGCGGAGGAACTTCTGAAATTTTGAAAGAAATTATCGCAAAAATGATCATTGACAAGAAGGATTATAAGCCAGTAACTTAATTTTATTGAAGAAGTTTTTTTGCGAAATTGTTTTTTTATTCGCAAAATGATCATCGACAAGAAAGAATATAAGCCTGCGACATAGTTTTTTGAAGAAGTTTTTTTGCGAAAATGTTTTTTTATTTACAAAAATGATCATCGACAAGAAAGACTATAAGCCAGTAACTTAATTAGTGAATCAATTTAAAATAAAATCCGAATTAAAATTGTGAATTCATAAATAGTCTGTACATTTGCAGTCCAATTTAAAGAACGACATGAAAGGAGGTGCCAACATATGTTAATTATACCTGTAAAAGAAGGAGAGAATATCGATAGAGCTTTGAAACGTTTCAAAAGAAAATTTGATCGTACGAAGACAATGAAGAACTTACGTAACAGAAAGCATTTTAATAAGCCATCAGTTGTGAAAAGAGCTCAAAACATTAAAGCCTCTTACGTTCAAAGATTAAGAACTCAAGAAGAAGTTGGTTAGAAATAATCAATTTTAAAAATATAAATCCTGTCAGTTTTGGCAGGATTTTTTTTGTTTTAAACTTTTACTATTATATATATGTGTAAATTTGGAAACACCAATTCGTAAATAATGATCACTTCTTTTTTAGAGTATTTAGTTTTAGAAAGAAAATATTCAAAACATACGGTTACAGCTTATAGAAAAGATATCACTTCTTTTTTTGAGTTTTGTGTTGTTGAATATGAAGCTGAAAACCTAAAGGATATAAATTACAGTCAAATTAGATCTTGGATTGTGAAATTGGTTGATGAAGGCATTTCAAATAACTCGATTAATAGAAAAGTAAGTTCTTTAAAGTCATTTTATAAATTTTTACAGAAAACCGATCAAATCAAATCAAATCCACTTGCGAAACATAAATCTTTAAAAGTCGCAAAAAAAGTTCAAGTTCCGTTTACTTCAAAAGAGATAAATGAGGTAATCAATAATTTGGAGTTTGAAGGTGATTTCAAATCACTTAGAAATAAATTAATTGTTGAGTTGTTTTATTCTACAGGAATGCGAAGAGCAGAATTAGTGAATCTAAAAAGAACATCAATTAATTTTCAATCTAAAACCGTTAAAGTTTTAGGGAAAAGAAATAAAGAAAGATTAATTCCTTTGATTCCTTCTGTGTTAAAAACAGTAGAAGAGTACCTAATTTTTAAAAATGAAATTGTTGTTGATAATGATTATTTATTTATAACTGAAAAAGGGAAGAAAATATACGAAACACTTGTTTATAGAGTAATAAATAATTACTTTAGTAACGTTTCTACGAAAGTAAAAAAGAGTCCGCATATTTTAAGACATTCATTTGCAACTCATTTACTAAATCAAGGAGCAGACTTAAACTCGGTAAAAGAATTGCTAGGGCATTCAAGCTTAGCTTCTACCCAAGTTTACACGCATAATAGCTTAGAAAAGATAAAACAAGTGTACAATCAGGCTCACCCTAGAAGCCATAAAAAGTAAAATTATATGAAGGTATTTATTCAATCAGTTAATTTTAATGCAGATTCAGATCTATTAAAATACGTAGAAACAAAAGTGCAAGGATTATCAAAATTTCATAATAAAATTATAGATGCAGAAGTCTTTTTAAAAGTTCAAAACACAAGTGATAAAGAGAATAAAATTTCAGAAGTAAAGATTAATATACCAGGAAGTGAATTGATCGTTAAGAAAGAAACAAAATCCTTTGAAGAAGGGATAAGTATCTGTATGGATTCTTTAAAAAGACAGCTTAAAAAATCGAAAGAAAAATTAAGAGATTCAATGTCAATTTAAAAATTAAAAAAATAGATAAAAAAAGTTTTAAAAATAAAAAAAACTTTAATACATTTGCAGTCCGTTAGAAATAGCGGATTGTTTTTTTGTGCAATAAGCCGATGTAGCTCAGCTGGCTAGAGCAGCTGATTTGTAATCAGCAGGTCGGGGGTTCGAGTCCCTTCATCGGCTCAAAAAAATAAAAAAGTTCATTGAAACAATGGTGAGATACTCAAGCGGCCAACGAGGGCGGACTGTAAATCCGCTGACTACGTCTTCGCAGGTTCGAATCCTGCTCTCACCACAATAGTTTTCAATTGGAAAACAAAGGATAAAAATAGAATGCGAAAGTAGCTCAGTTGGTAGAGCGTCAGCCTTCCAAGCTGAATGTCGCCGGTTCGAACCCGGTCTTTCGCTCTAATTTTTAGCCGGTGTAGCTCAGTTGGTAGAGCGCATCCTTGGTAGGGATGAGGTCGTGGGTTCAACTCCCATCGCTGGCTCAAATAGAATAGAATAGAATAGAATAGAATTAACACTAAATATATTTAACTAAGAATTAAAATTTAATAATCATGGCAAAAGGAACTTTTGATCGTTCAAAACCACACTTAAACATTGGTACTATTGGACACGTAGATCACGGTAAAACAACATTAACTGCTGCAATCACTAAAGTTTTAGCTGATGCAGGATTATCGGCAGCATTATCATTTGATCAAATTGATAACGCTCCAGAAGAAAAAGAGAGAGGTATTACAATTAATACATCACACGTAGAGTATCAAACAGCTAATCGTCATTACGCTCACGTTGACTGTCCAGGTCACGCGGATTACGTAAAGAACATGGTAACTGGTGCTGCACAAATGGATGGAGCTATTTTAGTAGTAGCTGCAACTGATGGACCAATGCCACAAACAAGAGAGCATATCTTATTAGGTCGCCAAGTAGGAATTCCTAGAATGGTTGTATTTATGAATAAAGTAGATATGGTTGATGATGAGGAATTATTAGAATTAGTAGACATGGAAATTAGAGATTTACTTTCTTTCTATGAGTACGATGGTGATAATGGACCTGTTGTTGCTGGATCTGCATTAGGTGCATTGAACGGTGAACAAAAATGGGTTGATTCAATAATGGAATTAATGGCAGCTGTTGATTCTTGGATCGAAGAGCCATTAAGAGAAGTTGATAAAGATTTCTTAATGCCAATCGAGGATGTATTCTCAATTACTGGTCGTGGAACTGTAGCTACAGGTCGTATCGAAACTGGTATTGCTAACACAGGAGATCCTGTAGAAATTATTGGAATGGGAGCTGAAAAGTTAACATCTACAATTACAGGTATTGAAATGTTCCGTCAAATCTTAGATAGAGGTGAGGCTGGAGATAATGCAGGTATCTTATTAAGAGGTATTGATAAAGAACAAATCAAAAGAGGAATGGTAATCTGTAAACCAGGTTCTGTAACTCCACACGATAAATTTAAAGCTGAGGTTTATATCCTTAAAAAAGAAGAAGGTGGACGTCATACTCCATTCCATAACAACTATCGTCCACAGTTCTATGTAAGAACTACAGATGTAACAGGAACAATTTCTTTACCATCAGGTGTAGAAATGGTTATGCCAGGTGATAACTTGACAATTACTGTTGAATTACATTCTACAATTGCAATGAACGTTGGTTTACGTTTTGCAATCCGTGAAGGTGGTAGAACAGTTGGAGCTGGTCAGGTAACTGAGATTCTTTAATCAGAATTTAATTAATAACATTTCAAGGTGCTTCTCAATATTTTGGGTTAGCACCTTGTGTTTACGGGCGTAGCTCAGTTGGTAGAGCACTGGTCTCCAAAACCAGGTGTCGGGAGTTCGAGTCTCTCCGCCCGTGCAAATAACTAATAATATGATAAAATATATCAAAGAGTCATTTGAAGAACTAAGTAATCATGTAACATGGTTGCCTAGAGAAGAAGCACAAAAATCAACTGTAGTTGTAGCTGTGTTTACTATAATTTTTGCATTGGCAGTATTTGCTGTTGATTATGTTTTTCAATTAGGTTTAGATAACTTTTTTACCATGTTTAATAATTAATTATGGCTGATTCAGTTAAAAAGTGGTACGTAGTTAGAGCAGTTGGAGGTCAAGAGAATAAAGTGCAAGCTTATATTGAGACTGAAATTGCAAGATTAGGCTTGTCTGATTATGTTGATCAAGTGCTAGTGCCAAAAGAAAAAGTTATACAAATTAGAGACGGGAAAAAAATACACAAAGAAAAAGTTTATTTTCCTGGTTATATAATGGTTGAAGCTAATTTAGCAGGAGAGGTTCCTCACGTAATAAAATCGGTAACTGGTGTTATTGGCTTTTTAGGTGAAACAAAAGGAGGGGCTCCAGTTCCATTAAGAAGATCTGAGGTAAATAGAATGTTAGGTAAAGTTGATGAACTTTCTGTTCAAGATGATAACGTTGCGATACCTTATATTATAGGTGAAACTGTAAAAGTTGTGGATGGTCCATTTAATGGATTTGATGGTACAGTTGAAAAAGTAAATGAAGAAAAAAGAAAGCTTGAAGTTATGGTTAAAATCTTTGGACGTAAAACTCCATTAGAGTTAAGCTATATGCAAGTAGATAAAATTTCATAATTGTTACACAAATAGAAATTGATTTTTTTGATGAGCTTCCACGATTCAAAAAATCTTAAACTAAAGTTTAAATAATGGCAAAAGAAGTAAGTAAGGTTGTTAAATTACAAGTGCGCGGAGGATCAGCAAATCCTTCTCCACCAGTTGGACCTGCTTTAGGTGCTGCCGGAGTTAACATTATGGAGTTCTGTAAGCAATTTAATGCTAGAACTCAAGATAAGCAAGGAAAAGTCTTACCAGTAGCAATTACTGTATATAAAGATAAATCTTTTGACTTTGTTGTTAAAACTCCACCAGCTGCAGTACAATTATTAGAAGCAGCAAAAATTAAAAAAGGTTCTGGAGAACCAAACCGTAAGAAAGTAGCAAAAGTTTCTTGGGATCAAATTAAAGTTATTGCAGAAGACAAAATGGTAGATTTAAATGCATTTACAGTTGAGTCAGCAATGAAAATGATTGCAGGTACAGCTCGTTCTATGGGATTAACAGTAACAGGAAACGCTCCAGCTTAAACTTTAATAACGGTTATTCAAAATGGCAAAATTAACAAAAAAGCGTAAAGAAGCAAGTGCAAAATTAGATAGTACAAAGTCTTATAATGTAAGCGAAGCTTCTGCTTTAATAAAAGAAATAACAAATGTAAAATTTGATGCATCAGTTGATTTAGCAATACGTTTAGGAGTAGATCCTCGTAAAGCTAATCAAATGGTTCGTGGTGTTGTAACATTACCTCACGGTACTGGTAAAGATGTAAAAGTTTTAGCATTAGTTACTCCAGATAAAGAAGCCGAAGCTACAGCAGCGGGTGCAGATTATGTTGGATTAGATGAGTACCTTCAAAAAATCAAAGGAGGATGGACAGATGTTGATGTAATTATTACTATGCCAAGTGTTATGGGAAAATTAGGTCCTTTAGGTCGTGTTTTAGGACCAAGAGGTTTAATGCCTAATCCAAAAACTGGTACAGTAACAATGGATGTTGCAAAAGCTGTTGCAGATGTAAAGGCTGGTAAGATTGACTTTAAAGTTGATAAAACTGGTATTGTACATGCAGCAATTGGTAAAACATCATTCGACGCTGAGAAAATTGCAGATAATGCAAATGAATTATTACAAACAATTGTTAAATTGAAACCAACTACAGCAAAAGGAACATACATCAAAAGTGTATTCATGTCTAGTACAATGAGCCCTAGTGTTACAGTTGACTTTAAATCAGTTTAATAAGCAGTTAAAACTTAGAAATTATGACTAGAGAAGAAAAATCACAAGTGATCCAAGATTTAACAGCAAAATTAGCAGATACTAACACTAATTATTTAGCAGACATTTCTGGATTAGATGCATTAACAACATCTAATTTAAGAAGAGCTTGTTTTAAAGCAGATGTTAAGTTGGCAGTTGTTAAAAATACATTGCTTTCAAAAGCAATGGAAGCATCTGATAAAGACTTCGGAGAGTTACCAAATGTATTAAAAGGAAATACTTCTATTATGATTGCTGAAGCATCAAATGCACCAGCAAAAGTAATCAAAGAGTTCAGAAAAAAATCAGACAAGCCTGTATTAAAAGGTGCTTTTGTTGAAGAGTCTATTTATGTTGGTGATGACCAATTAGATACACTTGTTAACATTAAGTCTAAAGAAGAACTTATTGGAGATATTATCACATTATTACAATCACCAGCTAAAAATGTTATTTCAGCATTGCAGTCTAGTGGTCAAAAACTTTCTGGTATTCTTACAACATTATCAGAAAAATAAATTAGCGCACTAATAAACTATAATAAATAAAATTTTTAAAAACAATTAAAATGGCAGATTTAAAAGATTTCGCAGAGCAATTAGTTAACTTAACAGTAAAAGAAGTTAATGATTTAGCTACTATTTTAAAAGATGAGTACGGTATTGAGCCAGCAGCAGCAGCTGTAGTAGCTGGACCAGCAGCAGGTGGTGCTGATGGAGCAGCAGATGAGCAAACTGAATTTGATGTAATCTTAAAAGCAGCAGGTGCTTCTAAACTAGCAGTTGTAAAATTAGTTAAGGAATTAACTGGATTAGGATTAAAAGAAGCTAAAGGTATCGTTGATAGTGCACCAGCACCAATCAAAGAAGGTATCTCTAAAGATGAGGCTGAAGGTCTTAAAGCATCTTTAGAAGAAGCAGGAGCTGAGGTTGAGCTTAAATAAGCTTTAATAGCTTAAACAAACTTAGGTTTAGGTCTT
>JAQXEU010000054.1 GCA_029250685.1 Polaribacter sp. | reverse complement strand
TTGGATTTACTAATGAAGAAAATAAAAAAGATTTTGAAAACGAAGGAGCAAAAGTGTTTTTTGAGATGGGAGAACTGAATGAATTATTAACTGAAATAAATTACTAATGCCAACACCGTATATAATTTATTGCTGGCTTCTTACCTACTTGCGAAAGTCCTAGCGGACTTTCTTTGTCCGTAATTATTTACTAAATTAGTTGCTTGAAACACGCAACAAACCATATACAACAACGTTAATGAAACATTTTTTACAGAAATAAATACATTTTGTAACAAAAAAAAGCCTCGACAGTGTCGAGGCTTTTAAATATGGTTAAAATTCTTAGAAACTTATTTCTTGAATTTTGCGTATTTGTTTTTTAATTTTTTTATACGTCCTGCAGCATCAATTAATTTAGATTTACCAGTGTAAAACGGGTGAGAAGTTCTAGAAATCTCTAATTTGATTAATGGATAATCAACACCTTCAACATCTAAAGTTTCTTTTGTATCAGCAGTAGACTTTGTTAAAAAAACATCTCCGTTAGACATGTCTTTGAACGCTACCATTCTATAATTTTCTGGGTGTATACCTTTTTTCATCTTACTATTACTTTTATAATCTTTTAATATTTTGTTTATAAAAGAGTTAAGCTGGTAAATTCTTACTCTTAGCCTTAAACAACCAACATAAGTTATTTGAGGGTGCAAATTTAACGATATTTTTAAGATTACAAAGAAATATTTTATTTTATTTGTGTAAAATTACTTTACTATGCGTTTGTCAAAATATATTTCTCTATTAGCAATCTCTTTAATTGCGTTTACATCTTGTAATGATACTTACAAATTTAAGCTAACTACTACTAAAAAACTAGTAATCAATCAAGAAGCAACGGCAACTTTAACAGAAGTTAATAACAAACCGATCGATTCTATTCAGTTTTTTGTAAACGGAAAAAGAATTGCTTCAACTGGGAATTCTATAAAATTTAATACTAAAAAATTGGGCGTTGGTAAATTTACAGTAACCGCTTTGGCTTTTTATCCCGAAAAAACGAAGAAAGTAAATAATTCAATCGAAGTTTTATCTAATGTAGAACCAGCGATTTATAATTACAAATTGATAAACACATATCCGCACGATAAAACAGCTTACACACAAGGTTTAGAATTTTACAACGGCTTTCTATACGAAACAACAGGTAAACTAGGGAAATCTGTGCTACGTAAAGTGGAATTAAAAACTGGAAAAGTTTTACAAGAAGAAAAATTAGACGAAAAATATTTTGGTGAAGGAATGACCATTTTTGATGGAAATATTTTTTGGTTAACCTGGAAAGCAAGAAAAGGTTTTGTGTACGATTTAGAGACGTTTAAACAGAAAAAAGAATTCAGTTATACTTGGAGCAATGAAGGTTGGGGCTTAACAAACAATGGAACACATTTATTAAAATCTGACGGATCACATAAGATTTGGTTTTTAGATCCAACAACTCAGAAAGAACAAAAATCAATTCAGGTTTACACCAACAAATATTCTTTAAAGGAATTAAACGAATTGGAATATATCAACGGAAAAATTTACGCCAATAAATGGCAACAAAATTCTATTGTAATTATTGACGCTGAAACAGGAATCGTTGAAGGTGTTGCTAATTTATCTGGATTGAAAAAAGAAGTAGAAAAAACACAAACTCTTGATGGACAAGATGAAGTTTTAAACGGAATCGCTTTTGACAAAAAAACAGGAAGAATTTTTGTTACTGGAAAGCACTGGGGAAAACTTTTCGAAATTGAATTGGTGAAAAAATAACAATATTTAAATCAATTAAAAGTTATATTTTTAATCGATTTAAAAATGTCAATAGCAATTCATGAGAAAACTTTTTGCCTTATTAATTTGTATCATTTTAGTTTCTGTAAGCTCTTGCAGAAAAGATTTCAGTACAATTCCTAGTTTTGGCGAACTTACCTTTTCTAAAGACACCGTTTTTTTAGATACAGTTTTTACAAACATTGGCTCAAGCACATACAATCTTAAAATTTATAACAAAAGTAGTGATGCTATTACAATTCCGTCAATTAGTTTAGAAAACGGAAATACTTCAAATTACCGAATAAGTGTTGATGGAATTGCTGGAGAAAGTTTTCAAAATATAGATATTCTTGCCAAAGACAGTATTTTTCTTTTTGTAGAAACTACCATCGATTACACTTTGGTTACAAATCCAATTTATACAGATAAAATTATTTTTGATACAGGAAACAATCAACAAGAAGTAGATTTGGTAACGCTTGTTCAAGATGCGACTTTTATTTATCCAGGGAAAAATGCCATTTCTATGAAAATAGATTCGTTGACTTTGAACGGAAAACCAACGACGATTAAAGGTCGGTTTTTAACAGATTCAGAATTAACATTTACCAACACAAAACCATATGTTATTTATGGTTATGCTGCAATTCCAGCTAATAAAATTGCAACGATACAAGCTGGTGCAAAATTGTATTTTCACAACAATTCTGGGCTCATTGTAGATGAAGAAGGAAGCTTAAAAGTAAACGGAACTATTAACAATAAAGTTGTTTTTGAAGGTGACAGATTAGAACATCGCTTTAATAATACACCAGGTCAATGGGGAACAATCTGGATGCGAGCTGGAAGCAAAGAAAACGAAATTAATTACGCAATTATTAAAAACGGAATTATCGGAGTTCTAGTAGATTCTTTAGGATCAAATGCGCCAACTTTATCGATAAAGAATTCTCAGATATACAATAATTCTAGCTATGGAATTCTAGGGAGAGAAACCAATATTTTGGGAGAAAACTTAGTAGTCGGAAATACAGGGCAATCTTCTTTAGCGCTAACAATTGGCGGAACATATAATTTTACACATTCAACTTTTGCAAATTATTGGACAAACGGAACAAGACAATTACCAACAGTTTTGGTAAATAATTTCTTTACCTATAACGATTCAAATAGTCAAGAAATTACCGAAACAAGAGATTTACACGCTGCAAATTTCACCAATTGTATTATTGACGGAAATAACAATATTGAATTTGTCTTAGACAAAGTTAATGGAAGCATCTTTAATTATTCTATCAAAAACAACATGATCCAGTTTAACGATGTTGACAATGTATTTGCAAACAATACTGAATTAGATTTTACAGACACCTCTCATTACCTTAACAATATCATTAACGGTAATTTAAACTTCAAAGATCCCTCTATAAATCAATTTAATATTGGTCAAAATAATGAAGGAATTAACAAAGCTTTAAATAGCGCAGCACTTCTTTTTCCTTTGGATATTCTAGGAACTGATAGAACTACAAAACCAGATATTGGTGCATATCAACACGTTACCTTTCAATAGTTTTTATTTTTTTTGAAATTTCTGTAAGGAAATAAATTTGTTGTCGTCTTAGTATATGTGTAATTAAAACTTATTAGTCAGGCAAAAAATCATTGACCAAAACAAACTAATATTTAAACCCTATTTCCTCAAAAAAACATCTAAGTAATTAGATGGTTTTTTTTATGATCTCTCATTCATTTTTGTTACAAACTGATACTTTTCATCAACAAAGAAAACCAATGAAGTATATTTCTTTTTAAACCCATAAAAACTTTTGAATTCTAACTCTTGATGTGTTTCAATTAACATGTTAACACCTTCTAGTTTTCCTAAAGGAGAAAAAACTGTTACAGTTGTATCTTCAGAAATATCCTTTTCAAAAACACGAATGTTTTTTATTTGAGAAAACGGAATTATAGCTTCAGAAAAAATACCATAACGTAAAATGATTTGTTGATTTTGCTCATCAATAAAAATGGGTCTTTTAGATAATGATTTTAAAAGCGCTATCATTTGCAAACAAGTATACACACTTAAAAAAGTAAAAGCCCAAGCAACAACAATATTCCATTTACTCAATAAATGATGTACTGTAAAAGTTTCAATTAAAATCACTAAAATAAAACCTAGAATTACTGAAATCGATGTGCTTTTATCATGATAAGAAAACTCATTTTCCTGTAAAACTCTTTTCTTCCAACTAATAAAACAATAATAAATTACAGCAATTTCAGTTGTTAAAACCGATGCTACTTTAGCTGGCACAACTTGTTTTACAGCTAAACTCATTGCATCATAAAAATCAATATTTATATTGTTTTCTAGCTTGTAATTCTTAATTATTTTTCTAGTTTTAGTAATTACAAAAAATAAAATTATTAGTTCAATAACTGGAATTGCAACTGATTTTATTAACGACAATACTTCTTGTTCTTCTAATGGCAGGATAAAACTAGAAACAACCATTCCAATTATAAAACTAGTAATAATCGTAAATTTAGGAATTGCTTTTTTACGAATCAGTAAAAAATAAACAAATGGCACAACTAGCAATAAATCTAATATAATTGCTAAAGAAAACTTACTAGGATATTGTTGAAAAACAGAAGATTTCGAAAGCAAAATTAATGAGAAAATCATTGTTAATGGAATCCCAAAAACAAACAAATAACTATTAACGTTTATTAACTTTCTCAATTTATAATTCATTTTTATTTTTTATAAATTTTTCCTTCTTTCATTACAAACACAACATTTTCCATTGTTTTAATATCTTTTGTTGGATCGTCATTTACAGCAATAATATCAGCAAAAAAACCTTTTTTAATTTGACCGATTTCAGTTTCCATCTTTAAGATTTTTGCATTTGTAATAGTAGCAGACTGAATTGTTTTCATCGCAGGCATTCCTGCTTCCACCATATAACCAAATTCTTTTCCGTTTTTTCCATGTGTAAAAACTCCAGCATCAGTTCCGAATGCAATTCCAACTCCATTTCTATAAGCTTTCCCAAAAGTTCCTTGAATTTTTGGACCAATATTTAAAGCCTTAGGTACAATAATAGCAGGGTAATACCCTTTAATTCTCGCTTTTTCACTTACTTCTTTTCCTGCTGTAATAGTTGGCACTAAGTAAGCATCATGCTTAATCATGAGCTTCATCGTTTCTAAACTCATTAAAGTTCCGTGCTCAATAGTTTTAACACCTCCTAAAATAGCTCTTCGCATTCCTTCATCGCCATGTGCATGTGCTGCAACATGCATTCCATAATCTTTTGCTGTATCACAAATAGCTTTAATCTCCTCTAATGTAAATTGTGGATTTTGTCCGCTTTTAGCAACACTTAATACACCTCCAGTTGCAGTAATCTTAATCATATCAGCACCATTTTTATAACGTTGCCTTACCGCTTTTTTGGCATCCTCAACAGAGTTCACCACACCTTCTTTTGGACCAGGATTCCCCATTAATTTCTTACTCATTCCGTTTGTTGGATCTGCATGTCCACCAGTTGTCGCTAATGATTTCTCTGAAGTAAATATTCTTGGCCCAACAATTTTCCCTGCATTAATAGCATTTCTTAGAGACACATTCACTCCACTTCCACCTAAATCTCTAACTGTTGTAAAACCTGCTTTTAAAGTAACATTGGCATAATTAACAGAATTGTAAGCTTTGTCAGCGTCATTTTCTGTAAATCGTTCAATATATCTTGCCGGACTTGTTTCCATTTCAAAATGCACATGCATATCAATTAAACCGGGCATCACAACCTTATCTTTTAAATTGATAACTTTTGATGTTCTATCTTTTGGCTGGATGTATCCATTGAAAATTTTAACAATTTTATTTCCTTCAACAAGGATTGTTTTTTTCTTCTCAATCTTTCCAGATTCGGTATCAATCAATTTTCCACATAAAATATATGTTTTTTGAGCTGATACAACTGTAACAAATAAAATTAGAATTATTGATGCTAATACTTTTTTCATGATTCTTGTTTTTAGATTTTATAAATGTATTAAAAATTGAGTAGATTGCCTTCTTTAATATTAGATTCCAAAAAGAATACCAAAAAAAATGAAAAACGTCATTATTACAGGAACAAGTAGAGGAATTGGTTTTGAATTAGCACAATTATTTGCAAATGAAAATCACAACGTCTTAGCAATCTCTAGAAATACTGAAACAATTTCAAAATTAAATCACTCAAAAATCACTTCTTTAGCTGTTGATATATCTGATGAAAATGACATTAAAAGAGTTACAGATTTTGTCTCTTCAACTTGGAAAAGTATTGACGTCATTATTCACAATGCAGGAATGCTAGTCAACAAACCTTTTACCGAATTATCTTCTGATGATTTTTTAGAAGTGTATAAAGTAAATGTTTTTGGAGTTGCATCGTTGACTAAAAGTATGATTCCGTTTTTACAAAAAGGTAGTCATGTGGTTACAATTAGTAGTATAGGCGGAATTCAAGGAAGTTTGAAATTCCCAGGTTTAGCAGCGTATAGTTCATCAAAAGGAGCCGTAATTACGTTGTCAGAATTATTAGCTGAAGAATACAAAGAACAACAAATTGCCTTTAATGTGTTAGCTCTTGGTGCAGTTCAAACAGAAATGTTAGAAGAAGCATTTCCAGGTTACGAAGCACCAACATCAGCAAATGAGATGGCTAATTATATTTTTGATTTTTCTTTAACTGGAAACAAATATTACAACGGAAAAGTATTACAAGTTTCTAGTACAAATCCTTAATTTCACTCTTGCAAAATAGGTATCAAACATACATTCCAGAAAATGCTATTGATATTGTTCAATATTTAATTGAGCAACATCATTTTACGTTGAAAATTGTAAATCAACGTCAAACAAAACATGGCGATTTTAGGAAACTACCAGACGGAAGATTTCAAATCACTATTAATAATAACCTCAACAAATATCAATTTCTGTTAACGTTGATTCATGAAATTGCACATCATGTTACGTATCAAAAATTTGGCAGCGTGCAACCGCACGGAAAGGAATGGAAGACTATTTTTCAGCATTTAATGTTGCCGTTTTTACAACCAGAAATTTACCCGAAACATATATTACCAATTTTGGCTAATTATTTAAAGAGTCCAAAAGCAAGTACAGACGCCGATGTAAAATTATCGTTAGCTTTTAAAGAGTATAGTAAAGAAAAAGGAAAGAATTACATCTTTGAAGTTCCTTATGGAAGTTTGTTTATATTTAAAAAAACAATCTATCAAAGAGGAAATAAAAGAAGAACACGCATAGAATGTTTAAATACTTCGAATAAAAAAGTCTATTTATTTAATCAGAATGTAGAAGTAAAAATTCATGAAGATTAATTTTCTGTAATTATATCTCATCAGCTAAACAAAGATTACACACAAAAAAGCATCCAAATTTGGATGCTTTTTTTATTATTTCTCTCTTTTAATAAATAACGTATCGAGTTTCATTTCTAACTGCATCCACTTTCTTAATTCTAATTCTTTTAAATTAATAACACTATCTTTTATTGTGGTATTCCATTTTACAATTGCTAACGGAATTGTATCAATTTTTATAAAATCACTCGAAGAGAGCACTTTAGAAAAACCAATTTTTTCGATATTTAAATAACGGATTTTTGCTTCTTTTGCTATTCTACTAAACGCAATTGCTTTTTCATTACTTAATGCTGCTTTTCTCTCAATAGTTTGATTTAATGTACTAACAGTATTTTTTAAATCTTCAACCTCATTTCGAAGCCCATCAATAATTCTCTTACTATCCTCTAGTTCTTGTCGTTTATCTTTATAAGCTGTTGTAATTAAATCAAAACTTTTAGTATCACTTCCTTTTATCTCTAACTGAAAGTTTTTCAAAGCATAATAATTTGAGTTAATCCTTAATTGATTTGTTAGAGCATTAATCTCACCCTCACTCATTTCATTAAAAAACTTTAATTGAATGATTTGTTTATCTAGATTAGGAGTTTTATCCATCAACTGAAAAGAATCATTTGAATCAATTTCATTTTTAATAAACAATGCTATTTGATTGTTCATTTTACTTTCCTTATATACTGTAATAAATGTAAAAACTGCTGGAATCATAACTACAATTGCTAATACAGATGCTAATTGCGCAATACGTTTTCTCTTAGCTGAATTTACGTATTTCAACATTGGAAAACTTAACAACTTCAATACTATAAATGTTGCCAAAGCAATAAATATTGTATTGATAGTAAACAAGTACATAGCACCAAAAAAGTAAGAGAAGTTACCAATTGCCAAACCATAACCTGCAGTACATAGAGGCGGCATTAAAGCTGTCGCTATTGCAACTCCAAAAATCACAGTAGCTACAGTTCCTTTTTTAGTTCTTGCCACCATTAAAGCTAATCCGCCAAAAAACGCTATTAAGACATCTCTAATATCTGGACGAACACGACCTAGTAATTCTGAAGTTTCATCATTTAATGGAAAAATATAAAAAAACAAAAATGAAGCTAATAAACTTAACACAATCATGGTTGCTAAGTTGATTAATGCTTTTTTTAAAGTATCAATATCATTAATAGCAATTGACATTCCAATTCCTAAAATTGGCCCCATCAAAGGTGATATTAGCATGGCCCCGATAACTACTGCTGTAGAGTTAGCATTTAATCCTATTGAGGCTACAAAAATGGCGAAAATTAAAATCCAAGCAGTAGCTCCTTTAATCGAAATATCTAATTTTATAGCTTCAACAGTAGCTTGATGATCTGTATCCTCTCGAAAATCTAAAAGTTCAACTAAAAACTTTTTGACTCCTTTAAACAAACCTTTTGCGTCTTTTTGAATGTCTTGCTTTACCTGCTCAACAGCTTCCTCTTTATTATTATTTTCCTCCATACTAAATTATGTTTAAAAACAATGGAAATATACAAAAAGAAAATGTTTAAACGAATATTATTGTATTTCTATCTTATCTATCTCCAATCGAAAATTTTCGTTTTTTTTATTACCAATTAGAAAAGCAATTTCTTGCATTTTTTCGCCTTGATAATTTTCTATATTTAATTTTCTTCCCCTAAATGCTGGATACATTTCTGCAAAAGGAATCTCTATAGTTTGCCAATCTTTAGTAGTTTGAAAACTATAAATATAAGAGTGATAATCGTTTTTGCTATTTTTTACTCTAAACTGATATGCTTTTCCATCTCCTTTAACTCGAATAATAAATTTTGAAAACACATTTGTTTTTTCTTTATTAAATCGGTACCTAACAGAAGAAAAACCTCCATTGTTTTCTAACGAAACATCTCCATAAAACTCTCCATGACCGTTTTTGTTTAAATAAAAATTCCCATAAGATTTCCCTCCCATTACAACATCATCTAAAATAACCCAATTAGAAATATTGCTTTCTTTTTTAAAATCAAAAACTAAACTATTATTTATCATTGAAAAAATTAAAACTACTCGTAGTATAAACATATTAATGGTGATTAAAAATCAACTATAAAACCAAAACCAGGTAAAATACTACCATTAGTTCTATCTAACTCTTCTAAAACATATCTATTAGGGTTTGTAGCATCTACAATCTTATTTCCACCTGCATCTAAAGTAGGCAAAAGAACAGACTGAACATCAGCTTGACTAGATAAAACATTCTGAATATCAATATAAAAATTTAATGACATTTTTTTCCAATACCAAGTTTTATCAACTCTAATATCTAACTGTGTATAGGTTTCAAATCTTTCAGAATTTAATCGATTATAATCAAAAACCCCTTTGTTTTCAACATCATAATTCGCTATTAAAGAAGATGCATCTAAATCGTAAGGCGTATAAGGTTTTCCTCCAACCAATCTAAATTTCGCTCCAGCTTCCCAATTATTATTAAACTTTTTACCAGCAGTTATTGTTAATAAATGTTCGTTGTCCCAAGAAGATGGAATGTAATTATTTAATGCATCTTGAAACTCACTTCTAACAAATGTGTACGATAAAATTCCGTACAAACCTTTGTATGATCTTTTCTGTGCTAAAAGCTCAAATCCGTATGCTTTTCCTTTTGATGTAGAAGTAACAGCTTCATTACCTACAACTCCAAAATCTGCACCCAAATTTGCCAAACTTATTTGGTTTCTAATTGAAAACGGGTAGTTACTATAAGATTTATAAAAACCTTCTAATGTAATTTTCGAACTCGAATCTGCTTTAAATTCTAAACCAGAAACAAGATGATTTGATCTAATATATTTTAAACTTTGTTGATTTACCAAAGTACTAGAAACATCTCTAAATCCAAGTATTGTATAAGACGGCAATTGATAATACACACCAATTGATGAATTAACTGACCATTTATCTGTTAAACTATATGTTGCTGAAAATCTTGGAGAAAATTGATTTAAAGCGTTTTTCATTGATGAATTGTAATTATTTCCATCCAATCTAAAACCAAATGATAATCCTAATTTTGAATCTAAGTACTCTTTAGAAACTTGTCCAAAAAAAGCATATTTAAACATGTCTAATTCAGAAGAAAAATTAATTGTACTTGCACCTTGTGAATTTGCCTGTTCTTGAAATGTTGAGTTTGAATAACTTGATTGTTCTATTCCTGCTCCAAAATTTATTTGAAACGAGTTTACATTTGTATTGTTTTCAAATCTAAATTTGTTTTCAACTTCAACAGAATTATAGTTAAATAATAAATCGTTTTGCAAACCAGAATTATTAAAATACTTAATCGCAGAATTATTTAATACACTTCTACTTAAAGTATATAATTGATTCGAGTTTTCTGCATAGTGCTTTAAACTTGTTCCAACTGTATAATTCCATTGATCTTGCTCAGGTATATTACTTAACGAATATCTGTTTCTTTTAATTGTCTCTAAATCTGTTACATCATCATTCACCTCTTCATTTAGGTTAAAATCATCAATCGCTCCTATAAAGAGAAAAGAAAGCTGGTTGTTGTCTGAAATATTGGAATTTAAATTCAACTGAAAATCAGTATATGTTGGTAAAAAAGGAAGCTTAAGTAACTTAAATAAAAACTGTAAATATGACTGACGAACAGAAGCCATAAAAGTTGTGTTCTCTCCTAACGGACCATCTAATGTAATACCAGCATCAGAAGTTCCTAAAGTTGTTCTTGCATTTAAAGAAGTAGGATTTCCTCTTTTCTGAGTAAACTCAATTACAGAACTTAAGGCATTACCTCTATTTGCAGGAAAAGCACTTGTATAAAAATCTACATTTCTAATTAAATCGGCATTAATCAATCCAACTGGTCCTCCTGTTGCTCCTTGCGTTTGAAAGTGGTTAATAACTGGCACTTCAATTCCGTCAACATAAAATTTATTTTCAGAAGTTGCTCCACCTCTAACAATAATATCATTTCTAAAACCTGGGTTCGATGCAACTCCTGGTAAAGATTGAATTACTTTTAAAATATCTCTATTTCCTCCAGGGTTTTTTTCGATTTCTACAACCCCTAAAGTCTGAAGAGATAAAGGACTCGTTAAGGGCTTCTTAAATAATTTACTTTTTATCACTACTTCCTCTAATTTTGATGCAGTTTCAAAAAGTTCGATCGTTACAAATGGCATTTTATCATTTGTAACTAAATAATCTTCTGTAATAATGGTTTTATAGCCAACAAAAGAAGCTTGTAATTTAAAATACCCTAAAGGTGAGTTAGTAATTGAAAAATTACCATCATTATCTGTTGTAGCTCCTTTTTGCGTGTTTAAAATGAGAACAGAAACAAAAGGTAATGCTTCTCTAGTTTTACCATCAATTACTTTTCCTTTTATTGTTCCTTGAGAAAACAATTGAAATGAACTTATTGACAATAGTATGAGTATAAATATTTTTTTCATTTTGTTTAATTATAGTCTAAATTAATTAAACAAAAGTACGTTTAATTTTTGAAATAAAAAAAACAGTTTACTAAAAGTAAACTGCTTTTTAAAATGTGGTGAGAGCAGGATTCGAACCTGCGAAGACGTAGTCAGCGGATTTACAGTCCGCCCTCGTTGGCCGCTTGAGTATCTCACCAAAAATTTCAAATAAAAAGCTTCTCTTTATGAGAAGCTTTTTGTGACCGGGCTGGGGCTCGAACCCAGGACCCTCTCCTTAAAAGGGAGATGCTCTACCAACTGAGCTACCAGGTCTTTTCTTTTGTCTTAGCGGGTGCAAATATAGTAGCAATA
This sequence comes from Polaribacter sp., assembly GCA_029250685.1. GTDB lineage: Bacteria > Bacteroidota > Bacteroidia > Flavobacteriales > Flavobacteriaceae > Polaribacter. Next base: position 9,597 of record JAQXEU010000054.1, on the reverse strand, counting down.
TCCAAATAAACAAACATTTTTTTTAATTTGTTTCGTTTAAATATGCTTCACGTACTTTCTTAAATAAATTAGAACTATACACGAAATTCACAACTGCTTCATTGTCAGTTTTAAAGATTTCTTTATTACTTCCTTCCCAAGCTTTTCTTCCATTTTTAAGAAACAGAATTTTTTCTCCAATCTCCATCACAGAGTTCATATCATGTGTATTTATTACCGTTGTAATTTGATATTCTTCAGTAATTTCTTTGATCAAATTATCAATGATGATAGCTGTCTGGGGATCTAAGCCAGAGTTTGGCTCATCACAAAATAAATATTTAGGGTTCATTACAATTGCTCTTGCAATAGCAACACGTTTCTGCATTCCTCCAGAAAGTTCTGCGACGAATTTTTTATTAGAGCCAACTAAATCGACTCTTTTAAGCACAAAGTTTGCGCGCTCTAACATTTCTTCATCTGATTGCTTGGTAAACATCTTTAGAGGAAACATCACATTTTCTTCTACTGTTTGAGAATCAAACAAAGCACTTCCTTGAAAAACCATTCCGATTTCTTGACGTAGTTGTCTTCTATCGTCAGAATTCATTTCTGTATTCACTCTACCATCAAAAACAATTGTTCCATTTTCTGGAGTGTGTAATCCAATTAATGATTTCAAAAACACAGTTTTACCCGAGCCACTTTGACCGATAATTAAATTGGTTTTACCTGGTTCAAAACTAGCTGAGATTCCTTTCAAAATTTCAACACCATTAAATCCTTTTTGTAAATTATTTATTTCTATCATCTATGTCAAAAGCATTTGGGTTAATAAATAATTACAGATAACTATTAAAACGGTTGTCCAAACAACAGAACGTGTACTTGCTTTACCGACTTCTAACGAGCCTCCCTTTACATAATAACCTTGATATGCCGGAACAGTTGCAATTATAAAGGCAAAAATCAATGTTTTTATCATTGAATATTGCACCAAGTACGGATCAAAATCTGTTTGTAATCCTTCTATATAATCAACCCCTGAAAACAACCCTGTTAAAGTACCAGCAAGCCATCCACCGAAAATTCCTAAAAACATTCCAAGAATAATTAAGAAAGGGTAAAAGAAAACGGTTGCAATTATTTTTGGTAATACCAAATAGTTTAAAGAATTAATACCCATCACCTCTAATGCATCAATTTGCTCAGTAACACGCATTGTACCAATACTAGATGTAATATAAGAACCCACTTTTCCTGCCAAAATAATTGAACAAAATGTGGGTGCAAATTCTAAAATAATAGATCTTTTAGCCGCAAAACCAATTAATGATTTCGGAATTAATGGATTATTTAAATTCAAAGCTGTTTGCAAGGCGATTACTCCTCCAATAAAAAAAGATATAAATGCAATAATTCCTAAAGACTTAATACCTAATTCTTCTATTTCTCTTGACAACGCTTCTCTAAAAACACGCGCTCTTTGAGGTTTTCTAAAAACCTGCTTAAGCATCATAAAATATTTACCTATATGTTCTAGATAATTCATGTATTCAATTTCTTTTTGCTAAAGTATTAAATTATCATTAACAGTTCCTAAAATTGTAGTATTCTTAATTAAAAATATTTATTTTTGATTTACTAAAATACCTTTTCAATGAAAAATTCTATCGCTCTAATTTTCTTAACACTATTAACGCTTACAAGTTGTACGCAGGAAAAAACGTCATCAAAAAAACCAAAATTAGTAGTTGGAATTGTTATTGATCAAATGCGATACGATTACTTAACGCGTTTTGCTGATAAATATGGAGAAGATGGATTTAAAAGAATTATCAAAAATGGATTTTCATTAGAAAACGCACATTATAATTACATACCAACATATACAGCGGTTGGTCATGCTTCAATTTACAGCGGTACTACACCTGAAAACCATGGTGTAATCGGTAATAATTGGTATGACAAATACGCGAAGAAATATATTTACTGTGTTGATGATGAAAATTATTCAACTGTTGGAGTTGATTCTAAAGGAGGAAAAAAATCTCCATATAGAATGCAGACTACAACAATTACAGACCAATTACGATTGGCTCAAAATATGAACGGAAAAACAATAAGCATCGCTATTAAAGATAGATCTGCTGTTTTACCTGGCGGACATACAGCAAATGGCGCATATTGGTTAGAAGGAAAAAAAGAAGGAAAATGGATTACGAGTTCATACTACATGAACCAATTACCGAATTGGGTAAACGATTTTAATAACTCTGGAAAAGCAGCAGCATATATGTCTAAACCTTGGAATACATTATATGACATTAACACCTACACAGAAAGTTTAGCAGATAACAATCCGTTTGAAGGAAAATTTAAAGGAAAAAAAACACCAACTTTCCCTTATGACATTCCAGCTTTAAAAGAAAAAAATGGACATTTTGAAATGATAAAAGCAATACCTGCTGGGAATTCATTCACAACTGATTTTGTAAAAGCAGCCATCAAAGGAGAAAAATTAGGAAAGTCTAATTTCACAGACTTCTTAGCTATAAGTTATTCTACTCCAGATTATATTGGTCATCAATTTGGTGTAGCTTCAAAAGAAGTGCAAGACAATTATTTGCGTTTAGATAAAGATTTAGCAAGTTTATTTAAATTCTTAGACACTGAAGTTGGCGAAGGTAATTACACGTTATTCTTAACTGCAGATCATGCTGCAGTTCAAGTTCCTTCTTATTTGCAATCAGAAAAGATTCCTGCTCATTATTCTAAATCAGGAGAGTTTAAGAAATACATAAACAACATCACTTTGAAGTTTTTTAAATCTGATAAAATTGTTGAAAACATTTCAAATTTTCAAATCTTTTTAAATAAAGATGAACTTAAAAAACTAAAATTAGATCTAAATACGGTTGCTCAAAAAATTGCAGACGAAGCAATCAATCACGATATAATTTATAAAGCCGTTACAGCAAGAACAATGCAAACAACGCACTTTACAGATGGCATTTTACAAAAACTACAAAAAGGATACAATCAAAAGTTTTCTGGAGATGTATTGTTAATTCCGTTGCCATCAACAATTAGCAGCTATAGTAGAAAAGGAACTACGCACGGTTCTGGATATAGTTATGACACACATGTACCTATTATTTTTTACGGAAACGGAATAAAAAAAGGCGTTTCAAAAAAAGCACATACCATTACAGATATTGCACCAACAATTGCCAATTTATTACAAATAGAATTCCCGAACGGAACTACTGGAAGGATTGTTGAAGGAGCGTTGAAGAAATAAAAAATGCCTCACACAAGTGAGGCATTTTTTATTTAAAACTCTATTTTTTTATAAATCTAATTGCAGTACAATTATCTGGATCTCCAAATTCTAAAAATAATACAGGTTTATTGTTCTTAGTATAAATTTTCATAGTCATTATAGAAGCTTTAGTATCTCTTTTTTTAACAAATTCTAAATCTGTAGGTAAGTAATAACGGTCGACTTGACGGTCTTTAATAAAATTTTGCCTCCAAGTTCCTTTTAAGCTTACTTTTTCTCCCGTTTTCATAAAGTTAAAAATTTCTATTGGCATATTATTCATTTCAATGAAACCATCTTTTTTTAACTTAATTATAATATCATTAGTTTTAAAACTATTATTTATACTTTTTTCTACAATATATTCTCCAATAAAAAAATTATCTTCTTGCTCGATGTTCAATTCATCGAGTCCAGAATCAAGGTTACATGGAATCAAATAACAATTGCTAAAAAAAATAATAGAAAACATATAGAAATATAATTTCCCTTTTACTTTTAGTGATTTTATTTTCATTTATTGTATTTTTAATTTAAACCTAAATGTTTGATAAATTGTAGAAAGAGATCTATTGATTCCCGTACCATCTCTTTTATAACTATTTCCTACATGTAAAAGTAACGATTTTCTACTAGTCCCATTGGTCAGCTCAACAATAATACAACCTGGATCAGTGCTAGGATAATACTTAGCACTTGCACCTCCTATAAAAAATTTGCACCCAATTTGCATTTATATGTTTGTTAAAAGAATCTACTACACCAGTATGATCTGGGCTAAAAGAATAACCTCCAGACAAGGGAGTAGTTCTTTGTAAAAATTGGTTGAAAGTTAAGTTTTCATCGCTTAGTTTTTTCAAAAAATCAGCCTTAATATCATTTGGAACATTTCCAGCTATCATTTGTTTTGTTATATCAAAATCAGTAGAAAAGGACCTTTCGTCTTTTCCTAATCCATTTGCAAACTCATACAATAAAATAGCTACGCCTGTTTTTCCATCATACATAAACTCTTGCTCTCTTTGTATTTCATTGGTTGGATAACCGCCTCCATCTAACTGTCTTGCTACTCTATTTAAAGTGTTCTTCAAGTTTAAATCTAATGCAAATGTAAACTCTTCATATAAATCATTATTGATGTTTTTAGAGAATTCTACTAATTTAGCAAATTCTCTCAATAATTTAAGCCACGTGTCATTTAATGGATCAAAATTTGGTGAATCAATTATTGCTGATAAATCTTCTTTAACTGTTGCTATTTCTTCTATCTTTTCTAAGTTTGTTTCTGACAAACCAAGTAAAAGAGAACTGTCTAAACCTAATCTATACGCTAACCCTCTAGCAACAACATCACAATTATGAACTGAATCTCCACAAGGGTAATTTATTGGAGAAATATCAAAACTTCCATCACCATAATTACCTCCAGCACCTCCTTGGTTTCCATTATCGCTTCCATCAGAATAGCTTCCAAATCCAGAAGAATTCCAAGTAAAACTTCCACCACCATAATCAGTACAAACCTCTTGAGTGATCGATAAATAATACATAGGATCACCACAATCACTATTTGCAATATGTATCCTATCATATATAGTACCAGAAGCCCCTGGTCCTTTTAAAGTACAATATAGAGTAGTAACTTCTCTACAAACTCTCTCTTTAGCTAAAAAACTAATCTTTTTAACATTTAAAGGAATAGCCGTTATTTTTCCTTTAAAAGATAAAGAGTTATGCTCTTTATGATATTTAATAGCTTCAATTGGCTCATATTTTAATAATAAAGCTTCTGTTTTATTTAATGAATCTACTTTTACAACTAAATTTTCAAAATAAGAAGCATCCTTCTGTTTTCTTTTTACAAAAAAAGTATACGTAGTTGTTTTCTTTTTCTTTATCTCCCTAATACTTGTAGAGTCAATAGTAAAATCGTAAAGTTTATTTTCTGATTTTCCTTTGTATTTAGATCTCTCTAATTCTTTAATAGCTAAAGTAAATTTTGGATTTCCTAAGAATTGATTAAAACTCTTATTTGAAATATTATTCACATCCTGATGAGCGTGTTCTAAATCAGTTTCTGTGATTTTCTCACAATTCCATAGCAATACAGAAACTCCAAATAATAGGATTCCTGTTTTTAAATAATTAGCAATTTTTTGTTTTTTCATTTCATTACATTTTTTAAATTAATATTGTTATAAATATCACTTAAAAAAAGATGCTTGTCAATCACCATAAATGGGGTATTTTCATCTCACCAAAATTGGTGAATTGTCTCACCAATTTTGGTGAGATGACTTTTTGTAAAATATTGATTATTAGTGAGATATAAAATAATGAAAAATGACCGTTTTTTATTCTTTAAAAATAAGTTTTGATTTCACAGAAAATGAAAATGCAGATTTTATAATTCTCAATGCTTAAACTTAGATCTTGCTTGATGTTTTTTCATTGCTTTTCTTGACAGAAATAAACCGATGATTAATGAAATAAAAGCACCAATAGAAATCCCAGGAATAAAATTGATAAACAAAAAGAAATCATACGCACCATGAAATAACGTTGCAGCAAATAAACCCGTTAAATTCAATTTAATCTTCTCTTTTTTGGTAGCAGCAAACTTTGCTTTCCCCATATAATATCCCATAATAATTCCAAAAGTTGCATGTGCAGGAACTGCAGAAAAAGCTCTTACAATTCCGTTTGCCATTCCAAATTGAAATACATATAAAACATTTTCTAAGGCTGCAAAACCCATCGAAACCATAACTGCGTAGACAATTCCATCAAAAGGCTCGTCAAATTCTTTATTGCGTTGTGCGTAATATCTAACAATAACATATTTAGAAAATTCTTCTACTAATGCAACCACTACAAATGCTTTAAAAAATTGTTGCGCTACACTTAATGGATCTGCAGTCGGAAAAATAAATTGTAAAAGTGTTCCTATAATCAACGTCATAATTATACTTGCCGTTGCGCCTAATCCAAAATTCTTTAACAACAAGCTTATAGGCTCTCTTTCATATTTATCTTTAATATAAATATAAATCATAATTGCCAAAGCTGGCGCTAACGCTAATGCGAGTAAAACCATTTTAATTATTTTTTGGTAAAAAAACTTCTGCCATCATACAACGTGCACTTCCGCCGCCACAAGTTTCAATGGTTTCTAATGAACTGTGAATAATCGAGTTGTATTTTTCAATTTTCTGAACCTGATCCTTTCTTAAAGAATGATAAGCCGAAGAACTCATCACCAAAAAACGTTCATTGGCTATTCCTTTTACTTGCAACATATTTCCTGCAAAAGCATTTACTTGTTGCTCAGTAATATCAATGACTTCTTTTTCGTTTTCTTTTAAGTGCTTGACAACATTTTTACGCTCTTTTTTATCATCAATTGAAGCCAAACAAATAATTGCAAATTGTTCTGCAACACACATCATCACATTAGTGTGATAAATGGCTTCTCGTTGATTTTCTAAGGTCTGATTTGCAACAAAAACAACGGGCGTAAACTCAAAATCTTCACAAAACTCGATAAACAATTCTTCATCTGCTCTTGGTGAGATTGCACAATATGCTTTTTGACTTTCTCTATCGAGAATCATACTTCCAGTTCCTTCTAAAAAAACAACTTCTTCTTCGGCTTCTGTATAATCAACAATATTTTCGATAACAAATCCTTTAGATTCTAGCACTTCTAAAACATCTTCTCTTCGTTCTAATCTTCTGTTTTCTGCAAACATTGGATACAAACCAACATCGCCATTTTCGTGAAAAGAAATCCAGTTATTTGGAAAAATAGAATCTGGTGTACTTGGTGTTTCTGTATCGTTTACAACAACAACTTCTATCCCATTTTTCTGTAATTTAATTACAAAATCATCAAATTCTTTTTGCGCTTTTGCATTTATCGTAGCTGGTAAAGTATTCGTTAATTCTTGCTGATAATAATTATTTACAGCCGTTTGCTCATTCATCCTAAAATTCACAGGACGAATCATTAAAATTGTATTGGTGGTTTGTTGCATGTTGCGAAGTTAATAATTTGGTTTGTTTCTAAGAATGTTTTTCGATAACTTCGCTAACGTTTGATATACCAAGTTAAAACTCGACATATCATTTAAGTTGTGCTTAATTTGACCAATCCAAAATCTATGAACAGAATTTTAATAAAAGGAGCTTATTTCATATCAATTATTTTTCTTATTTCTTGTGAAACTAACAGATCAGTAATTGGAATTGATAATAACAACTTTCGGGAAAATTGGATAACATTCGGAGGTAATAACCAACATACAAGATATGTAAAGGGAGATTCTCCACGTGATTTCCCTGGATTAAAGTGGAAGTTTAAAACTAAAGGTTATATAGTTTCAGGCCCAGCTGTATATCAAGAAACGGTCTTCTTTGGTAGCGATGATAATTATTTATATGCAGTAGATTTAAATACCGGACAAGAAAATTGGAAGTTCAAAACTGAAGGCGATGTGGTTTCAAGCCCATCATTATCAAACGGAATGGTTTTTTTTGGTAGTTGGGATACTTATTTTTATGCAGTGGATCAAAAAACCGGAAAAGAAAAATGGAAATTCAAAACTGAAGATAATGTAGTTTCAAGTCCGGCAATAGCAAAAGGGATGGTTCTCTTTGGTAGTTGGGATAATCATTTTTACGCGGTAGATCAAAAAACAGGTAAAGAGAAATGGAAATTCAAAACTGGAGGTAAAATATATGCAAGTCCAGCTGTAGCCGATGGAATGGTTTTCTTTGGTAGTGCTGATAAACATTTCTATGCTTTGAAATTAAAATCTGGAGAAGAAAAGTGGAAATTCATAACTGGAAATTCTATAAGCTCAAGCGCTGCCATTACTAACGGGATGGTTTTCTTTGGAAGTTGGGATAATTATCTTTACGTGGTCAAATGAAATTACGCAATATAAAATGGCATATAGCCAATCCTCATATCGTTTTACTGATCATATACCAGAACGTTAATGGAACAAAAATTATGCACGAAGATTTAAAAATATATGATGCTTTTGTAGCAAAATGCAATCGTTTTGAACGCAAAGGAAAAACAATGCCTTAAACATCTGCAAATGGCTATATGTTTTCGTTATTTAATAAAGCTGGTGAGATTGGAATTCGGTTTTCTAAAGAAGTACAAGAAAAATACATAACGGAATTTAATACCACAATTTATAAATCTTACTGAGCTGTTATGAAAGGTTATATATTAATTCCCGACAGTCTTTATAATAATTCAGAAGTCATTGTCTCGCTTTTAAATGAGAGTTATGATTATATAATGACATTAGATCCAAAATAAAAAAAAGCGAACTTTTCAGTTCGCTTTTTTTTATAATTTTATAATCACTTAAAGTGATTTTTGAATCGTTTTTGTAACATCATCTAAGACATCAAAAGCGGTTTCTGCCATTACATTTCCTTTTAAATCTAATAACGGATTTACTTCCACCAACTCTAAACAAACTACTTTTTTTGTTTCAATAAATTGATTCATAATTTGTGTTACTTCTTGCTGGTCAAATCCTTTATTTACTGGTGTTCCAGTTCCGTACGAAATCATATCACAATCCATAGAATCTACATCAAAAGAAATGTAAATAACATCACAATTAGATAATTTATCTATTGCTTCGTTTACACATTTCTCTAAACCTCTAAAACGAATTTCAGAAACTGTATAATTTTTTATCCCTAGATTTTCTATTTGTTTTTCTTCTGGCTCCTCAGTATCTCTAACTCCAAAATACACTACATTATCTGCAGTAATTTTTGGACCTAAAACTCCTATATTCTTCATTCGCTCCCACAAATCAGAAGTTTCTCTAGAAACCTCATTAATCTGAGAATCAAGATTATCATCAGCCAATGCAGCAGCAAGTGGCATTCCATGAATATTTCCTGAAGGGGAAGTATATGGCGAATGAATATCTGCATGTGCATCTATCCAAACTACACCAACTGTTTCTTTAGAAAAAGCCGCCTTAACACCACTAATTGTTCCTAATGCAGAAGAATGATCTCCAGACAAGACAATTGGAAAATTGTTTTCTTGCAGTGTAACTTTTACATAATTACTTAAACGTGTACATTGTTTTAGAACACTATCTATTCTTTTTGCAAAAGAGTTGTTTACTTTGTTATAAATAGATTCGTTTTCTGTAGCTATGTCTGTATAATCAAAAAGGTCAAAATAATTGTTTTTTTTATTTATTGCTGCAATTTCAATGGCATCAATACCCATATCAGAACCTCTT
>JAQXEU010000041.1 GCA_029250685.1 Polaribacter sp. | reverse complement strand
TGGCTTCGGGTTAAAAGAGGCAAGACAGTCCATTGAGATTGTTCATGATATTCGAAATAACCCAATTGTTTTAGAAGGGGAAAAACATCCGTTTTTGAAATAGAGAAAAAAGTCCTACTCTCCTGCAGTCTGATTTTAGTGCGGTCATTTAAAAGAATAAATATTAATTTTAAAGACACAAGTCAAAAGACAACAAAGGTCCAATTCTCTTGAGGTCATGCAGTCTCTAAAAAATTGAATATATTGCATAGAAATGAAAAAGATGAGTAAAATATTAAATTTTGAAGAGCTAGAAATATGGAAATCTTCGAGAATTTTAGCGAAAGAAGTATATGATGATTTCAAAATGAATAAGGATTATGGTTTTAGAGATCAAATCCAAAGATGTTCGGTATCGGTTATGAATAATATTGCAGAAGGATTTTGTAGAAAAGGTGATAAAGAATTTCATCAATTTTTGAATATAGCAAAGGCTTCGTGCGGAGAATTGAAGAGTATGTATTTTTTGTCGGAAGATATTGAGTATGTTTCTTGTGAAAAAGCCTTTCGAAGAAGAGAAGAAGCTACTAAAATTATGAATGGAATTGGTAAGTTTATGCAATATATAAGAAAAAAATAGTTATTTAATAGACAGCAAGACAGTAATAAAATTGAGAAGAAAAACACGTGTTTCCTAAAAAAGTAATTTATATTAAAAGAAATAATGAAAAAAAAAGCAATAATAGTTTCTGGATATTTTAATCCAATTCATAAAGGGCATTTAGAGTATTTTAATAATGCTAAGGATTTAGCAGATGAATTGTTTGTTATTGTAAATAGTGATTTGCAAAGAGCTTTGAAAGGTTCCAAAGAGTTTCAAAAAGAAGCCGAAAGATTATTTATTGTGCAAAATATTAAAGCAGTAGATAAAGCTATAATTTCTGTGGATACAGATAGAACAGTCTGTGCGTCTATTCGAGCAATTTTTGAAACCTATGGTGAAGAATATCAATTAGGTTTTGCAAATGGAGGAGATCAAGATAATAACTCAATTCCAGAAGCGCCAATTTGTAAAGAACTGAACATTCAATTAATAGATGGCTTGGGAGATAAGATTCAATCTTCTTCTTGGTTGTTGAAATAAGAATAAATATAGTAGATGCATATAGTTATTGTTGGTACAGGATATGTTGGTTTAGTAACAGGAGCTTGTTTCGCAGAAATGGGAAATATAGTTACTTGTGTGGATGTTGATAAAGATAAAATTGAAAATCTTAACAATGGTATTGTTCCAATTTATGAGCCTGGGTTAAAGGAATTAATAGGTGACAATCTTCATAAAACCTTGTTTTTTTCAACTAATTTAGAAGAAGTGATTTCCGATGCCGAAATTATTTTTATTGCTGTTGGAACACCAATGGATAAAGATGGGAGTGCAGATTTATCAGCCGTTTTTAATGTAGCTTCATCAATAGGTGAATTGATTTTAAAACAGAAAATAGTCGTTTCAAAATCAACAGTTCCCGTTGGAGCAACTTTTCAGATTAAAGAAATTATTCAAGAGCAAATCAACAAAAGAGGAGTTCAAGTTGATTTTGAAGTTGCCTCTAATCCTGAGTTTTTAAAAGAAGGTGCAGCAATTAATGATTTCATGAAACCTGATAGAATTGTTATTGGAGCAGAAAAAGAAGGTGTTTTTAAAAAGATGAAGCAATTATATAGTTCATTTTTTAGGGCTAATGATCGTTTTATAATGATGGATGTTGCTTCTGCAGAGATGACTAAATACGCTGCGAATGCTATGTTGGCAACTAAAATTTCATTTATTAATGAAATGGCTAATATTTGTGAAAGAGTTGGAGCAGATGTTAATAATGTTAGAGTAGGAATTGGTTCAGATTCAAGAATTGGTTATGATTTTATTTATCCAGGAATAGGTTACGGAGGTACTTGTTTTCCAAAAGATATTTCAGCGCTTATAAAACTAGGAAAAGACAATGGGTATAATCCGACTATAATTTCGTCAGTAAACGAACTCAATAAAAAACAAAAAGAATATTTCTTCGAGAAAATACTTAATCGGTTTAATGGAAACTTAGAAGGTTTGACTTTTGGTGTTTGGGGATTGTCATTTAAACCAGAAACAGATGATATGCGTGAGGCGGCATCTGTGTATGTTATAAGTAAGTTATTAGAGCATGGCGCCTTAGTTAAGGCTTATGATCCAAAAGCAATGGTTGAGGCTAATAGTCACTATTTTAAAGGTATTCAAAAAATCACCTATGGTAATTCTAAGTATGATGTTTTGAAAGGTGCAGATGCATTAGTGTTATTAACTGAGTGGAAAGAGTTTAGATCACCAGATTTTGATGAACTAAAAAAACAAATGAAACAGGCAATAATTTTTGATGGAAGAAATCAATATCGTACCTTTGAGCTCGAAAAAAATGAATTTGAATATTATCAAATAGGAAAAATTTAAAAATGATAAAGAAAACGAAACTATTGCTGGTTGTATTATTAACCTTTTTTACTTCCATATTACTAGCTCAAGATCTCAGTCAGCTAAAAAATGTAAACATTAGTAACTTAACTGATGATCAAATAGAATCATATTGGTCTTCTATTCAGAAGAAAGGGTATACAATGGCGCAAGTAGAAGTGTTTGCAAAAACTCAAGGAGTTTCTTCTATGAAAATTGCTGAGTTTAAAAGAAGAGTCAATAATTTAGGTACTTCTCCAAAATCAACGTTAAAAGATGATGAAAAAGGAGGCGGAAAATTA
>JAQXEU010000025.1 GCA_029250685.1 Polaribacter sp. | reverse complement strand
TTATTTAAATATTGTAATGCTTTCATTAACAATTATATATTAATATGATTTGAAGATTAATCATTCTTTATAAGAATATTTGATTTCTTAATAATATCATAATTAAACATGGTTTTTTTTGAAATGATTTGTTAATATCTTACTTTTGCAGCTCAAAAATTAAGAAATTTTTAAATTTCTTCTATAAACAAACAACAAAAATGACAGCAAACATAATCGACGCAAAAGAATTAAAAAATGATCCAGTTTTTGGACAAGTTTCTTTTGATGGTCATGAACAAATCGTTTTTTGCAACGACGAAGATACAGGATTAAAAGCAATTATTGGTATACATAATACGGTTTTAGGTCCTGCATTAGGTGGAACAAGAATGTGGAATTATAATAGTGAATGGGATGCATTAAATGATGTTTTACGTTTGTCTCGTGGTATGACTTTTAAATCTGCAATTACTGGATTAAATCTTGGTGGAGGAAAAGCTGTAATTATTGGTGATGCCAAAACACAAAAAAAAGATGCTTTAATGCGCAGGTTTGGTGAGTTTGTTCATTCTTTAAGCGGAAGATATATTACAGCAGAAGATGTTGGAATGGAAACTCGCGATATGGATATTGTTAGAGAAGTTACTCCTCACGTTACAGGGATTTCTGAAAGCCTTGGCGGTGCGGGAAATCCATCTCCAATTACTGCTTATGGTGTTTTCATGGGAATGAAAGCTGCTGCTAAATATCAATTCGGATCAGAAAATCTTGATGGAAAAAAAGTATTAGTACAGGGTGTTGGTCATGTTGGTGAAACGTTGGTGAAGCATATTACTGAAGAAGGAGGGAAAGTTATCATTAATGACATTAATGAAGCACGTTTAGAAGAATTGAGTAAAAAATACGGAGCAAATGTTGTTTTAGGCAATGATATTTACGGATTAGATGTAGATATTTATGCACCATGTGCTTTAGGAGCAACAATAAATGACAAAACAATTGGTCAAATTAAAGCGAAAGTAATTGCTGGAGCAGCAAATAATCAATTAGCTAATGAAATTAAACATGGAAGATTATTAAAAGAAAAAGGAATTGCATATGCACCTGATTTTTTAATTAATGCTGGTGGAATCATCAATGTTTATGCAGAGTTAGAGGGTTATGGTAAAGATGAAATCATAAGAAAAACAGAAAACATATATAATACAACGTTAGACATTTTTAACCTTTCAGCGAAAGAAGATATTACAACTCATAGAGCAGCTTTAAATATTGCTCAAAGTAGAATTGATGCTCGTAAAAAAGAGCAAAACAAATAGAAAAATATCAATAAAAAGTATATTTTTGCAGGGCGCTAGAATTTTTCTAGCGCCCTTTTTTAAACAAGTTCTTTAGAATGATTAATAGAAGACATATTAGAGTCAAAGTAATGCAGTCAGTTTATGCAATGATAACTTCAAAATCTGACGATTTAGTTAAAGAAGAAAAATTCTTAAAGCACAGCATTCAAAAATTGTTAGATTTATATGTTTTGCAACTACAATTGTTAGTTGAAGTTCAGAAATTAGCAGTTCAGAAATTAGAAGTTTCTAAAAAGAAGCACCTTGCTACTAAAGAAGATTTAAATCCAAACCAAAAATTTATCAACAACAAAGTAATTGCAACAATTGCTGCAAGTAAATCTCTTTCTGATCACATAGAAAAGCAGAAATTGAACAATTGGAAAGTTGATGATGAGTATGTAAAAATTCTTTGGAAAAAAATGCTAGCAAGCGATTTGTATGGTAACTACATGAATTCTAAAGACGATTCTTTTAAAGCAGATAAAAAGTTTGTTCAAGATTTTTTCACAGAAATTATCGCTCCAGAAGATAAATTGGCAGAATATTATGAAGATCAAACAATTAGCTGGTTAGATGATATTCCGTTTGTAAATACTTGGATCATTAGAACTTTAAGTAAAGCAAAAGAAAACAAAACACTAGTTTTAGGGAACATATATAAAGATGAAGACGATGAGCAGTTTGTATTAGAATTGTTTAGAAAAGTAATCTTGAATCATACTTCATTTGAAGAAGATATTAGTAATAAAACCCCAAATTGGGAAGCAGATAGAATTGCAGATATCGATATGATTTTAATAAAAATGTCAATTGCAGAGTTTTTAAAATTCCCATCAATTCCGGTAAGAGTTACCATTAACGAATACATAGAAATCTCAAAAGATTACTCAACCCATAAGAGTGGTTATTTTATTAACGGAGTTTTAGATAAACTGTCTAGAGAGTATTCTGAAAATAAAAGACTTAATAAAATAGGTAGAGGATTGTTATAATTTAGTATTTTTACATAAAATTTTTAAATCATGAAAAAAATAATCATTTTTAGTTTAGCTGTTTCTTTAGGTATGTTTACAGCTTGTAAGGAAGGAAATGCAGCTGCAAAAGTAGACATGTCTAAATTAGCAGACGCAAAAAAGAGAGATATTGACATTAGTAAAGGAGCACCAATTATTGAGTTAGATAAAAAAGTATATGATTTTGGAACTGTTATTGACGGTACTATTATCGAAACTGTTTTTACCTTAACGAACACAGGTAAATCTCCATTAATAATTACTGATGCAAAAACAACGTGCGGTTGTACAGTGCCAACTTGGCCAAAAGACAAACCAATTGCGCCAGGAGAATCAACGAAAATAACCGTAAAGTTTGATACTTCAAATAAAGGTGGAGGAAGACAGGTTAAAGATGTGACATTGTTTACAAATACTGCTGTTGGAAGAGAAGTTTTAAAGTTGAAAGGAATCGTAAATAAGAAATAATAAGTAAGGATGATTTTACAAGCAAGCGCTGGAGGAATTGGAAGTATGTTGCCGTTTTTGGCAATGATCGTGGTAATCTATTTTTTTATGATTAGACCACAAATGAAAAAACAAAAGAACGAAAAAAAGTTCCAAGCAGATATTGTTAAAGGAACAAGAGTTATTACAAGTAGTGGGATTCACGGTAAAATTGTTGAAGTAAACGAAAATGATAATACAATAACAATTGAAACTGGTGCTGGAAAAATAAAGTTTGAAAAAGCTGCAGTTTCTATGGATTTAACAAATAAGTTAAATGCACCAGCTAAAAAATAAAATCTTTTAAGATTTAAAAAAGAGAGCAATTTGCTCTCTTTTTTTTTGAATAAAAGAAAGCAACGTTGCGTTTTTAATTTGCTTTATGTAGCTTGCAAATAATTACATTCATAAAATGCGAAAAGAAAATAACCAACGGAAAATACCAAAATCTTTTTTTGTAGCATTAATTGTGACGGTTTTATTTTGGTCGCTAACAAAGTTGTCTAAAGAATATCAAACTGTAATTTCATTTCCAGTTGAGTATATAAACATTCCACAAGATAAGTTAATCCAAAGCGAACCAATACAATCTATTGAAGTTCAAGTAAAAGCTTCTGGGTTTAAACTTTTTGGAACGAGTGTTTTTAAGAAAAAAATTAAATTAGATGTAAAAAAATTAAAGCGAAAAACGAATTCAGATTTTTATCTTCTTTTAGAAAATCAAAAAATTGACATTCAAAATCAAGTCTCAAATGACTTTGTCATAAACGCAATTGAACAAGATACCATTTATTTAGATTTAGGGCAGTTAACGTCTAAAAAAGTTGCTTTAAAAGGAACTTATGACTTCACATATAAATTAGGACATCATTTAACGAATCAAGTTGTAATAACACCAGACTCAATTTTAGTTTCTGGACCGAAACGCCAAATTGATACTTTACGATATTTGTATCTTGAAAATTTAGAGTTGAAAGATATTTACAAATCAATTGAACAAAAATTGCAGGTTTCTGAAATTTCTAATGCCATAAAATTTAACACAAAAGAAGTGAAAATTTATGGAGAAGTAGATCGTTTTACTGAAGGCAATTTAGAATTACCATTCGAAATAATTAATTTGCCAGATAGTATTGCTGTTAAAACATTCCCTAAAAAAGTAAAGGTTTTTTATCAAGTTGGGTTGACTAATTTTAATAAAGTAAATGTTGGTTCCTTTAAGGTTGTTTGTGATTATAACAATTCGTTGAGTAACAATTTAAATTACTTAATTCCTAAGGTTGTTGTAAAACCAAGATTTGTTACTTCGGTAAAAATCAATCCAAATAAAATAGAATATTTAATTCAGAAATAAGATGGTAATTGGTTTAACAGGCGGAATTGGAAGCGGAAAATCTACCGTTGCAAAAGAATTCGATAAAATCGGAAATATTGCCATTTACTTCGCTGATGATGAGGCTAAAAAACTAATGAGAACTTCATCAATAATTAAAGAACAGATTTGTAAAGAATTTGGAGAAGAAGCATATCAAGGCAATCAACTAAATAAAGCATTCATAGCAGAAATTGTTTTTGTAGATGCAAAAAAGTTAGCAGCTTTAAACGCAATTGTGCATCCAGAAGTTTATAAACACTTTAAGGAATTTGTCGATTCAAATTCTGATAAAGACTATGTTTTATATGAGAACGCTATTTTATTTGAAAATATGAGCGATGTTTTATGTGATAAAATAATTACAGTTGTTGCTGATGAAAGCATAAGAATTAAGCGAGTTGTTAATCGTGATGACATTTCAGAAATTGAAGTTAAAAATCGAATTAACAACCAATGGAAAGACCAAAAAAAAGAATTGCTTTCTAATTATATCATCACAAATAATACTTCAGATAAATTGTTGCCTCAAATTACGAGAATTCATAATAATTTAACAAAATAGCTGCCTTCAATTTTAATATATTTAATAATTTTCTTAAAAAATCCTTAAAAACTCACTATTTTTGTTAATATGCGTTAAAAACGTTAATTAACAAGATATAAACGCATATTTTTGAATCATGGGTAAAAAAATGTTCGTCCTAATCGTAGCTTTAATGAGCTTTTCCTTAATCGGAATTGTTACGGTTCAAGTATATTGGATTGGCAATGCGGTTGAGACAAAAAGAAAACAATTTTTAAATGATGTAAAGATATCTTTAACTGCAGTTTCTGAAGAAGTTGCTGAAAAAGAATATGAAGAATTTCAAAGGCAAATAAGACCTTTTTTAAATGCAACACCAAGAGCAACGAGTAGTATGTTGCGTAATTTTATTTTACAACAAATTGACACAACTGGAACAAAAGTTACAGCGTACACTTTAACCGTTTTAGAGCAAAACATTAAAGTGGGAGCAGATTTCCTTGAAAATGATAGTTTATTTGTAAAGAAGATAATTGGTAAAGAAGATTTTTTTAACGCAAATAGGTTTTCTACAAATAGTGATTTTTCGACCAATAGTAATTCTCAAAACTTTACAACTATCAAAAGAAATGAGAAAGCAGAAAAAGTATATTATGATGATGTTTTTAGTGTATATAAATCATCTTTCCCAATAAATAAAAGAATCAATAATAGGGAATTGAATGCAACATTAAAAAAAGAATTTTCTAAAAGAGGAATTAATATTGATTTTAAATACGGTGTTTATAGCGCAGATGGATACTTAACAAATTTAAAATCTGGTTACTATACAATAAATAAAGAAAATAGTATTGGATCTCCATTGTTTTTAGATAATAGTGGAAATAGTGAGTTTAAAATATATGTAACATTTCCAGATCAGAAAGAACATATATTAGCTGGAATTTCTAATATTTTATTATTGTCGATATTTTTTATATTCATTATTATCATTGCATTTTCTAGTTCATTATATCAGATAATCAAGCAGAAAAAAATATCTGAAATTAAAACGGATTTCATTAATAATATGACGCATGAGTTTAAAACCCCGATTGCAACAATCAACTTAGCATTAGATGCAATTAAGAACCCAAAAATTATAAATGATAACGAAAAAGTAAAACGTTATGTAAAAATGATTCGTGAAGAAAATAAAAGAATGCACGGACAAGTTGAAAATGTGTTGAGAATTTCTAAGTTAGAAAAGAATCAAATAGAAATGAGTAAGGTTGCAATAGATATGCACGACATAGTTGAAGAAGCAATCTCTCATGTTAGTTTACTAGCCAATGATAAAGAAGGAAGCATTACAACGCATTTACACGCTTTGCAATCAGAAGTTTTAGGAAATCATTTGCATTTAACAAATGTATTGGTAAACATGTTAGAAAATGCTTTAAAGTATTCTCATGAGAAACCAAACATTGAAGTGTTTACAGAAAGCACATCAAAATTCTTTATCATAAAAATAAAAGATGATGGAATTGGAATGGGGAAAAATGCACAGAAATATGCATTTAATAAGTTTTATAGAGAACATAAAGGAAATGTTCATGATGTAAAAGGCCATGGTTTAGGCTTAGCTTACGTAAAAGAAATTGTAGTTAATCATCAAGGTACGGTTTTTGTAGATAGTGAAAAAGGAAAAGGTAGTACGTTTACAGTAAAATTACCATTAATTTAAAAATATATTAAAAAACAATATTATGGGAAGTAAAAAAATATTATTAGTAGAAGATGATCCAAATTTTGGAACCGTTTTAAAAGATTATTTAGCATTGCATGATTACAATATTACACATGCTAAAGATGGGATTGAGGGCTTGATCGAATTTAAAAACAACGATTTTGACTTATGTATTTTAGATGTAATGATGCCGCGTAAAGATGGTTTTTCTTTAGCTGCAGACATTCGTTCTACAAACAAAGAAATTCCAATTATTTTCTTAACTGCTAAAACAATGAAAGAAGATGTTTTAAAAGGATATCAAGTTGGAGCAGATGATTATTTAAACAAACCATTCGATTCTGAAGTACTTTTGTTTAAAATAAAAGCAATCTTGCAAAGAAAAGAATCAGATAGTAATAAAGAATCTGATGAATTTGAATTTAACATTGGTAAGTTTTTCTTCAATTCTAAATTAAGACATTTATCTTTTGACGGTGGAGAGAATCAAAAATTATCTCCAAAAGAAAGTAAATTATTAAAAATGTTAGCCGTTCATAAAAACGACTTAATGCCAAGAGAATTAGCCTTAACAAAGATTTGGAGAGATGATAACTATTTTACTTCTAGGAGTATGGATGTTTACATCGCAAAATTGCGTAAGTATTTAAAATCTGACGAAAAAGTTGAAATTTTAAATATTCATGGAGAAGGGTTTAGATTGGTAGAAAATTAAAGAAACAAACTTCACATAATAAAAAAGCTCAATTGAATTTCAATTGAGCTTTTTTATTAACTTTACTTTTTAGAAGTAAAAATCAATTTTAAAATGGCAGAATTTATTAAGCTTTATAACGAAAATCCAAATCCTAAAGAGGTTGATAAAATTATAAAAGTATTGAAAAATGGTGGGTTAATTATTTATCCAACAGATACAGTTTATGGTTTGGGTTGCGATTTTACAAACACAAAAGCGTTAGAGAAAATTGCAAAAATAAAAGGGATTAAACTAGAGAAATCAAATTTCTCTTTTGTATGTAATGATTTAAGTCATCTGTCAGATTATGTAAAACAAATTGATTCAGCAACTTATAAATTATTAAAAAGAGCTTTGCCAGGACCATATACATTTATTTTACCAGGAAGCAGATCGTTACCAAACGTTTTTAAAAAGAAGAAAACCGTCGGAATTCGTGTTCCAGATAATTCAATTGCAAGGTTATTGGTGAGAACATTAGGAAACCCGATTGTTTCGACTTCTATTCGTGATGAAGACGATGTTATAGAATATACTACAGATCCAGAATTGATTTACGAAAAATGGAAAGATATAGTTGATGTTGTAATTGATGGCGGTTACGGAGATAATGATGCTTCTACAGTAATTGATTTAACTTCTGATGAACCAGAAATTATTAGAGAGGGAAAAGGAAGTTTAGATATTCTTTAAAAAGTTATTTTAAATCTTCAAACTTATTTCTTCCTAAAAAGAAATATTGCCAAACAATACTTGTGTGTAAATTGTAGTTCTCTTTTTTCTGAAGTTTTTTACGCTTTTTTAAGAATTTATTAAAGTTTTTATAAAAACTAAAATGCGCTTTGATAATCGCCCAAGTATGTATTGGTCTTAATTCAAATATGAATTTAATTCCGGCAAGCCCATCTAAAACTAAACGAAAGAACACCACAAATAGAAACCACTTTTTAGGTACATTTTTTACCACATTTAATAAGCTGTTTCTAAAGTTTAAAAATGTTTTATGTGGATTTGTTTCTTGTAATGTAGCGCCTCCAATATGAAAAACTGTAGAATTACCAACATATTTTACTTGAAAACCTTCATTTTGAGTTCTCCAGCATAAATCAATTTCTTCTTGATGTGCAAAATAATCTTCGTCAAATCCACCTAATTGGTGATAAACATTAAAACGAATAAATAGACAAGCACCCGAAGCCCAAAATATTTCTGAAACGTCATCAAATTGATTAATGTCTTTTTCTAAATGGTTAAAAACGCGCCCTCTACAATATGGGTATCCGAATAAATCAACAAACCCACCAGCAGCACCAGCATATTCAAACTTCGATTTATCTTTAAAATCTAATAATTTTGGTTGAATTATTGCAGTATTTTCTTCCTTTTTAAAGACATCTAAAATTGGAATTAACCAATTTTTAGTTACTTCAATATCAGAATTTAATAAGCAATAAATATCTGCATCAATATGCTGTAAAGCATCGTTGTAACCTTTTGCATAACCGCCGTTTTTTGCGTTTTCAACAATTTTTACAGCAGGATAAAACTCTTTGATAAATTTTATTGAATCATCCGTAGAAGCATTGTCTGCAACATAAACTTCGGCTTCATTTGAACTAAAGTTTACAACTGACGGTAAAAACTGCTCTAGCAGTTCTTTTCCATTCCAATTTAATATGACAATTGCTGTTTTCAAGAGTGCGAATTTACGTTTTAAAAGTGAATTTGATTCGTAACAATTTGTTAATTGTAATTGGGAATATCTTTTAAGAAAATATAAGTTTCATTTTTAAAATCCATTTTACAATAAAAGTGTTCTAATCCGTTGGTAACAATTAAATAATTTGCTTTTAACTTTAAATTATAACGCGCAATTTGATCAAAAGTATCTTGTGATATTTTTATATGTGGTGCTTTGCATTCTACAATTATATCAGGATTTCCATTCGCATTAAAGATTAAAATATCGGTTCTTTTTTTACGATTGTTAATCGTCAATTGTTTTTCTAAAGCGATTAAAGAAACAGGATATTTTTTTTTATCAATTAAATATTGAACAAAAT
The DNA here is from genome assembly GCA_029250685.1 of Polaribacter sp. GTDB lineage: Bacteria > Bacteroidota > Bacteroidia > Flavobacteriales > Flavobacteriaceae > Polaribacter. Next base: position 94,775 of record JAQXEU010000025.1, on the reverse strand, counting down.
GTTGACGAACCCATTCTTCTGGAGTTAAAACAAAATATTTTTTTCTCAAATTATCAAAAATAAGCGTATGTTTTTCGTTACTTTTGAGTTTGAATGTATATGTTGGAAGATTGAGTTTTTGCATCAATCAAAAGTAAGAAAATGAGCGAAATAAATTCTATAGTAAACGATATTAAAAACGGAAACGTAAAACCCATTTATTTTTTAATGGGTGAAGAAGCGTATTATATTGATAGAATTTCTGATTTGATTGAATCTTCTGTGTTGGATGAAGCTGAAAAAGGCTTTAATCAGGTTGTAATGTACGGACGAGATGTTACCATTGAAGAAATAGCTTCTTCTGCAAAACGCTATCCGATGATGGCAGATAAGCAAGTGATTATTGTAAAAGAAGCACAAGATCTAAGCAGAACGATTGAGAAATTGGTTTCTTACGTAGAGAATCCTCAACCTACAACAGTTTTAGTGATCAATTACAAATACAAAAAATTAGATAAGCGTAAAAAACTATATAAAGCGGTTGATAAAGCGGGTGTTATTTTTGAAAGTAAAAAATTATACGACAATCAAGTTTCTGATTGGATTCGTAGAGTTTTAAGCGGGCGAAGTTATAAAATCGAACCAAAGGCTTCCTTAATGTTGGTAGAGTTTTTAGGAACGGATTTGAGTAAAATAAATAACGAACTTGAAAAACTGATAACCATTTTACCAAAAGATTCTATTATTTCTCCAATTCACATTGAAGAGAATATTGGGATTTCTAAAGACTTTAATAATTTCGAATTACGAAAAGCAGTAGGAGAGAAACAGGTTGTTAAAGCAAATAGAATCATAAATTATTTTGCAGAAAACCCAAAGAAAAACCCTTTGGTAATGACTATTTCTTTGTTAAATAGTTTCTTTACACAATTATTACAATATCATGGGTTAAAAACGAAAGACAAAATGAGTGTTGCTAAAGCCTTAGGTGTAAATCCCTATTTTGTAAGTGATTACGCAACTGCGGCTAAAAATTATCCGATGCGAAAAGTTTCTCAAATTATTGGCTTATTAAGAGAAGCAGATGTCAAAAGCAAAGGTGTTGGCGCAAACGGAATGCCGCAAGCAGATATTTTAAAAGAATTGTTGTTTAAAATTATGCATTAATGTATAAATAAACAATTAATCCGCCCATAATCATCCCTTTTAACCAAGCTATCCACATAATCTGATAATCAGTGAAGCCTAATTTGTTTTTCACACTGTCTATAATGTTTTTGTGCCACTTTACAAATCCCATAATTTCTAGTTTTTAAATTAATATCATAAAGTTAAACATTATGCTATAAGATTGATATGACATTTGTTACAAAAAAAACCTCGCAAATTGCGAGGCTTATAAATATTCAGAATAGAATATTATTATTTTGTAGCTACAGGTTTATCAACAACCAATCTGTTTTCTCTGTTGGCAATTTCCCAAGCTGTATGAAAAATTAAACGAGATCTGTTCTCTAATAAATCGTAGTTGATTTTATCTGGAGTATCTGTGTGTTGGTGATAATCCTCATGTGTACCATTAAAGTAAAAGATAATTGGCACGTTGTATTTTGCAAAATTATAGTGATCTGATCTGTAGTAAAAACGATTCGGATCAGACTCATCATTGTATTTGTAATCTAAAGAAATGTTTGTGTATTTAGAATTCATTGCCTCAGATAAATCATGTAGTTCAGTACTTAATTTATCAGCTCCAATTAAATAGACAAAGTTAGGATTGTCTTTATGTCTATCATCAATTCTACCAACCATATCAATATTTAAATTAACAACCGTATTTGCAATTGGAAAAATTGGATTTTCAACATAAAACTTAGAACCTAATAATCCTTTTTCTTCTCCAGTTACGTGTAAAAACAAGATAGAACGTTTTGGTCTAAACCCATCTTTTAAAGCTTTTTGAAAAGCTTCTGCAATCTCTAAAACAGCAACTGTTCCAGAACCATCATCATCTGCACCGTTATAAACTTTTCCGTCTTTCACACCAACATGATCTAAATGTGCAGATATAACTACGATTTCATCTGGTTTTTCTGATCCTTTTATAAATGCAACCACATTTTCAGAATCTTTTAAAGGAGTTCTTCTAGTGCGCTTGTTTAAAAAAGAAGCAGGAACTTCTTGAAAATAATCATCGCCACCTAAAGGAGAAGCAATTCCGTTATCTACATAAAACTTCTTTAAGTAAGCAATTGCTTTTTTCTGCCCTGGTTCTCCGGTATTTCTACCTTCAAATTCGTCAGAAGCATAAATAAATAAATGTTTTGCTAAATCTTTTTCTGTAATAGTTGCTGCGTATTTTTCTGCATAATCTACATTTGGATCAATATTAGTCGTGTTTTTGCTAGAACTACAAGAAGCAAATAAAACTAAAATACTAGCTGAGAGAATTAATTTTTTCATTGAGTATTATTTATAAAGTGTATTGATTCGTTCGTTTTGTTAAAATTGTATTTTCAAATATAGAAAAACTAATTGTTTTTGCTAATTGTAAACTGCTGTAATTTCTTATTAAATGTCAAAATTTCTTCTGGAAACAGGTTTTCGAGTTTGTTTTGTGCAATTAATTCATTTTTATCGCCATTAATTACCTCATTAGAATTCATGATGATTAATTCATCAACAATTTCAATTGCCAAATTAATTTGATGTGTAGAAATAATAATAGTTTTTTGAGTAGTGTCAACTAGGTTCTTTAAAAGCTGAAATATTTTAAATGTATGATGCATGTCTAAATGCGCCGTTGGTTCATCTAAAATAATTACATCTGTATCTTGTGCCAAAGCTCTTGCAATTAAAACACGTTGCAATTGCCCGTCACTCAATTCATAAAATCTACTTTCTTTTAAATGACCAACTTCTGTAAGTTGAATTGCTTTGTTGATTTTTTTAAGATCATTTTCAGATAATTTATCAACCCAATTTGTGTACGGTTGTCTTCCTAAAGCTATTAATTCGAAAACTGTTAATTGACTTTCTGGCAATCGTTCGGTTAAAACCAAACTTAAATTTGTTGCCAACTCTTTGTTGGTGTAAGTTGATAGCTCTTTCTTGTTTAAAAAAACAGTTCCTGATAATTGATGTTGAACTTTAGAAACCGTTCTGATTAAAGTTGATTTACCAATTCCGTTTTTACCGATTAAAGCAACAAACTTTCCTTTTTCAACAGAAATATTCACATCCGAAGCAATTATTTTTTTTACTTTTTTCTGCTGATAACCAATTGTTAAATTTTTGGTTTCTAAAACGATATGTTTTTTAGCGTTGTTCAATTAAACGTATAGTTTTTTCTTTCTGATTAATAACCAAATTACAACTGGCGCACCAAATAAAGAGGTAATAGCGTTGATTGGTAATGTATATTCTGATGTTGGCACTTGTGCAATAATATCGCAAATTAATAATACAATTGCGCCTGTAATTGCAGTAGCCGGAATTAATATTTTATGATTTGAAGTGGTGAAAATTAGTTTAGCAATATGCGGAACAGCCAATCCGATAAACGCAATTGGACCAGAAAAAGCGGTAATTACTCCTGTTAATAAACTAGTAATTACTAAAATAATTATTCTACTTTGTTTGATGTTTATTCCTAAGCTTTTCGCATATTTTTCCCCCAATAAAAAACTATTCAGAGGTTTTATAATTGCAAAAACTCCGGCAAAACCAAGTAGATAAATCAGGATAAAAATAGACAATTCATCCCAAGATAAATTCCCTAAACTTCCAAAACTCCAAAATACATATTGTTGAATTTGTTGCGCTTCACTAAAATAAGATAATACACTTATAATTGCTGCTGTAAAACTTCCAAACATCAACCCGATTATCAAAATGGACATCGTATTTCTAACTTTATTTGCGGCAAAAATCACTGCAGACAAAACTAAAAAAGAACCTAAACTTGAAGCAATTGCAATTGACCAATTTGTGTAAGTCAAGAATGTAAAACTCCCAAAGAATGAAGTTCCTAAAATTAACAAAGCAACACCTAAACTAGCTCCAGAAGAAATACCTAAAACAAAAGGTCCAGCTAACGGGTTCCTAAATAACGTTTGCATTAACAAACCACTAATTGATAATCCAGAACCAACCAGCATTGCAGTAATTGCTTTCGGTAACCTGAAATTTAAAATGATGGTTTGCCAACTTTCTTTGATGGTTTCATCACCAATAAAAACGGCAAATATATCTTTAAACGGAATTGAAACCGAACCAAAACTAATGTTTAAGAAAAACAAAATCACTACTAAAATTAGTAATAAAATAAATTGCTTTGTGTATGTTTTGTGTAGGCTCAAGTTAGTTTAAATTGTTTAGAAAAGCAACAAGTTGCTGAATTGCATTTCCTCTATGAGAAATGCTATTTTTTTCTTCGGAGGTCATTTCTGCAAAAGAATTGTTAAATCCGTTTGGCTTAAAAATAGGGTCATAACCAAACCCTTTTTCACCTTGTTTTTCTATTGTGATTTCACCTTTGCAAATTCCTTCAAATAAAAACTGTTTATTGTCTAAATTCAATGCGATTGCAGTTCTGAATTGTGCATTTCTGTTTGATTTTTTTTCTAATTCAGATAATAATTTTTGCATGTTTTTTTCAGAATCATTTTCTAATCCCGCATAGCGTGCAGAATAAACTCCAGGCTTATTATCTAAACTTTCAACTTCTAAACCAGTGTCATCTGCAAAACAATTATATCCAAACTTCTTTGTAATATAATCTGCTTTTAACTTTGCGTTTCCTTCTAAAGTAGTTTCTGTTTCATCAACTTCATCAAAACAATTGATATCTTTTAAAGAAAGTAATTTAATTGAATTTGGTAACATTTTTTGAACTTCTGCAAGTTTATTAAGATTATTTGTAGCAAAAACTAGTTTCATTTAAGGTCTTTTCATTTTCTACAAATGTAATCAAAGATATAATTAACAAAAAAGAAATCGTTTATATTAGCAATAGATATAAAACTCTTTTGATGTTTAAAAGAATTAGCTTCTTACTTTTATTAATTGTGTGTTTTTCTTGTTCAAAAGGAAGCACTCCTCCAGAATTAGATATTGACTCTGATTTTGTTCGTGGAAAATTTATTAACGATTGGGCGTATCAAGTTTTCCCTAATAGTTCAGACGGATTTGATTCTGCATTGTTTAGTTTATGGATTCCAACGAATACTGATCCAAAAGCAATTTTAGTGATTTCTCCAGGATCTGGAAGTACTTCTTTGGGAGATGTAAATTTAAAAGAATGGCAAGATTATGCAATACAAGAAAACCTAGCTTTAATTGGGCTTCAAATTAAGCCTAATAGTTCTGCAACAACATCATCAAATATGTTTGCTTTATTATTTGCTTTGAAGGAGTTAACAAAAAAAACATAGTATTGAAGTAGTAAAAGACCTCCCATTTTTATTTTCTGGATTCTCTGCAGGCGGACGATTAAGTTATAATTATGCTTTGGATAAAAAAGATAGAACAATTGCATACGCAAATATTAAAGGTTTTATGCCGGAAGAGAATTCAACGACACCAACTGTTCCAGGGTTGATTATTGTCGGTGAGCAGGAAGGTGAACCAAGAGTTGAATCTATTAGAAAAGCATTTTATTCGCAAAGAGAAAATCAAAATGTAGTTTCTTTTGCTGTTGAACGAAATTCTGGACATAGTATTGATAATTCTAATACGTTGGTTAGAGCTTTTTTTAGCGCAGTTTTAAAAAAGCGCTTAGGAAATAATGAATTGATTGATTTAATTGAAAATGAAGTTATATTAGCAAATTATGAAAATCAAGAAACCTATTCTTTTGCTAATTATCCTTACAATAAAGAAAAAGCTGTTTGTTTAATTGATGAAGATTATAAAAATATCTGGCTTGATTTTATAAGGTAAAAATTCCTGTATCAATTGTAAATAAAGAGAAGCCGTGTAAATGTCGGGTTAAATTCTATGAAAAAAAGTATTCAAAATAAAAATCTAAACTAACATTGTATGATAAATAAAAACATTCATACTATGAAACAACCAGAATTAGGAAAACGTATTTCTGAACTTAGAAAAGAAAAAGGATTAACACAAGAAGAGTTAGTTGAAAAATGCAACATCAATGTTAGAACGATTCAACGAATTGAAGCAGGAGAAGTAAATCCAAGAAGTTATACTATTAAAACAATACTGAATGTTTTAGACGTTGATTATTTTAATGATGATGCTAAAGAAAAAACACAATTTACACCTTCAGAAAGGAGAAAGTTAAATTCAGCCTGGATTTTTGGAATCGTTTATTTTATAATGGGATTTATAGAAACTGCAGCAGATTTATTTCATGTATCAGGAAATAGGTATGATGTATTTGGGGCGGTATATTTTCTTATTAAATTAATTTCTGCAGTTTCTTATGTTTTCTTTTTTATAGGTTTTTATACTATAGCAAAAGCATATAACAATCAGTTATTAAAAATTATTACAATTCTTTTAATGACAGCTTTAATATTAATTAATATTTCTGATGTATTTATTACACCTTCATATGATGGAAAAATAGCAACTAAATTAATTATAGAGTGTTTAGTATTTGGAGTATTGCAATTAATTTTTGGAGCAGGATTGTTACAGCTGAAAAATAAATTAGGGCAATTAATTTTTGTTATTGGAATTTTAGAAATTATAATTGGAGCATCTTTAGCTACTGTTATTTTTGCTTATTTAGGAATTCTCTTTTTTGTGCCTACAATAATTATTGAAATAATTTTACTCTATAAATTAGCTAAAAAATAAAGTTTTATTCATGATGATATGGTTCATTCTTAAGAATTGTAAATCCTCTGTACAATTGCTCAACAACAAATAAGCGAATCATTTGGTGGGAAAATGTCATTTTAGATAATGATAGTTTTCCACTTGCTTTTTTATAAATAGCATCAGAAAATCCATACGGTCCACCAATTACTAATACGAGTTGTTTAATTCCCGAATTCATTTTCTTTTGTAAGTACTTAGAAAATTCTATGGAAGTGAAATCTTTTCCTTTGTCATCCAATAAAACCAATTGATCTGTATTTTGCAGCTTGCTTAAAATTAATTCGCCCTCTTTTTCCTTTTGTTGTAATTCACTTAAATTCTTTACATTTTTAATATCCGGAATTATTTCGAACTCGAATTTTATATAATGTTTTAAGCGTTTTTGATATACATCAATTAATTGATGTAAGTTTTTATCATCGGTTTTGCCGATTGCCAAAAGTTTAATTTTCATACTTACAAAAGTAGTTTTTTACTTTTTAAATAAAATAGAAAGTATGGCATTCGTTTTTTTATAATCCCAAACCAATAAATAAATATTTGCTAAAAGCATCAACATTGTAATAATCGGAGTTCCTCTAAAATCCATAGAAATTACAATGATATTAATGTTTATAATGATTGGTAGGTATAAAATAGCAGCAAAATAGGTTGTTCTTGGAATCAAGATTAACAAAGAACACGTTAATTGCATAAACCCTAAGAAATTCCAATAAATCCCAGTTTGATATAAACCTTCAAAAAAGAAGCCAACAGGATCATCAACTGAAATATTTGTAAAACGTTCGCCTAATAATTTTTTTAATCCAGATGGAATAAAAGCAATCGATAAAAGAATTCTTGTAAACCACGTAAAAAGTTTAAAAATGGTTTTGGTTTTTATTCGCTCAATAAAAAGAACAGTTTTCTGCATAGAGTTTCATTTATAAAATGACGATTAGGATTCTAATTTGTTTCATATCGAAAATCTAATTGTTATTTTAGCAATCCAATTTAGTAAAATGATATCACAAGAACAATTTGACGCAGAATTAAAAATAATTATCACCAATGCAATTCGTGAAGATATTGGAGAAGGAGATCATACATCACTTTCTTGTATTCCTTCGGAAGCAAAAGGAAAAGCAAAATTATTAGTAAAAGACAAGGGAATTATCGCTGGAGTTGAATTTGCAAAAATGATTTTTAAAGCGATTGATGCAAATTTAGAAGTTGAAACCTTTATAAATGATGGAGAAAAAGTACAACTTGGTGACATTGTTTTTTACGTTTCAGGAAGTTCTCAATCCATTTTACAAGCAGAACGTTTTGTACTAAACTCAATGCAAAGAATGAGCGCAATTGCAACAAAAACACGCTTTTTTGCTGATTTGTTAGAAGGTACAAAAACAAAGGTTTTAGATACCAGAAAAACGACACCAGGAATCAGAGCCATCGAAAAATGGGCGGTTAAAATTGGCGGCGGAGAAAATCATCGATTTGCATTGTACGATATGGTGATGATTAAAGATAATCACATAGATTTTGCTGGCGGAATTACAGCTGCAATCAACAAAACAAAAAACTATTTAGCAGCAAAAAATATTGATATAAAAATTATTGTTGAAGCAAGGAATCTAGAAGAAATTCAAGAGATTTTAGATTGTGGCGGCGTTTATAGAATCTTAATTGATAATTTTAATTACGAAGATACATGCAAAGCAGTTGCTTTAATTGGCGACAAATGTTTCACAGAATCTTCTGGAGGAATCAACGAAGAAACTATTAGAAAATATGCTGATTGTGGCGTGGATTTTATTTCTTCAGGTGCTTTAACACATTCGGTTTACAATATGGATTTAAGTTTAAAAGCGGTTGATTAATGATTGATAATTATTTCGATAGCGAAACCTATTCTAAAATTGATTTTACCAAAACAAAAATCAAAAAAGGAGAATACGATAATTGTACATTTACAAATTGTAATTTTGAAAATGTACACGCATCAAATATCCAGTTTGTAGAATGTGAGTTTATCGATTGTAATTTTAGCAACACTATTTTAAAAGACACGGCTTTTAAAAATGTTCAGTTTGTAAATTGTAAAATGATTGGCGTAAAATTTAATGAATGCGATTCGTTTTTATTGCAAATGACTTTTAAAGATTGTCAGTTAAATTTCTCATCTTTTTATCAATTAAAAATCCAGAAAACACAATTTGTAAATTGTAATTTGCAAGAAGTAGATTTTACTGAAACAAATTTATCAAGCTGTTATTTTGATAATTGCAACTTAAAAAACACTATTTTTGATAGAACAAATTTAGAAAAATCGAATTTTATCACATCAAAAAATTTTTCAATAGATCCAGAAGTCAACAAGTTAAAAGGAGCAAAGTTTTGTAGGGATAATGTTGTTGGACTGTTACAGAAATACCAAATAGTTGTTGAATAAATGTCAAAAGAGATAGAAAATAAGCTTGAGAAAATTCCCGTTCTAAATATTTTGGTGCGTTTTGGTAAGAAGATAAAAATACCAGGTTTACAAGGAATGTCTTTGTCCGATGTGCTAGAAATGTATATAATTGGTATTGTTGAAGGTGCTTTAACAACAAGAGCTGGCGGAATTGCTTTTAGTTTCTTTATGGCAATTTTTCCTTTTTTCTTATTTCTTTTAACGTTAATTTATTATATCCCAATTGATGGTTTTCAAGAAGCACTGATGTCTTTAATGCAAGATACTTTACCTCCAAAAACGTATGGAGCTGTTGAACCAATTTTAGATGACATTGTAAAAAATCAAAATAAAGGATTATTGTCTTTTGGATTTATTGCTTCCATTTTTTTAATGACAAATGGTGTAAATGCTATCTTTGGTGGATTTGAATATTCATATCATGTAAAAGAAGTTAGAAATATTTTTAGAGCATATTTTATTTCACTCGGTACATCTTTAGTAATGACTTTTTTTTTAGTTGTAACTGTAGCATTAACCATTTTATACGGTATTGCTGTTAATAGATTTAAAACAGAAGGATGGTTAGATAACGATTTCTTCTGGATTCAATTTGGTACTGTTATATTGTTTATTTTCATGATATTCACTATTGTATCAATGTTGTATCATTACGGTACTAAAGAAGGGAAACAATCTTCGTTCTTTTCTGCTGGAGCAATATTAACAACCATTTTATCAATTTTTACTTTTTATTTATTTAGTATTTACGTTGTAGAATTCTCTAAGTATAATGAATTATACGGTTCTATAGGAACTTTGTTAATCTTAATGTTATTTGTTTGGTTAAACTCAATAATATTACTGTTGGGTTTTGAATTAAACGCAACACTGAATTCGTTAAGAAGAAAAAATAAAGCCATTCAAGAGTAATTAATTTATTTATATTTTTCGGATATTTGCGCTTGCTGATTGAATTAGAAAATCAGTAGAACTAAAAACTCAAAATTAAACACTCATAATTCATTATGAAACCAAGCATCCCAAAAGGAACAAGAGATTTTTCACCAACAGAAATAGCGAATCGTACTTATATTATGAATACGATTAAAGCTGCTTTTGAAACTTATGGATTTCAACCAATTGAAACACCAAGTTTTGAAAATTCTTCTACGTTGATGGGGAAATATGGTGAAGAAGGGGATCGTTTGATTTTTAAAATTTTAAATTCTGGTGATTATTTAAAAAAAGCTGATGAGAAGTTATTGTCAGAAAAAGATAGTACAAAACTTACAAGTCAAATTTCTGAAAAAGCACTCCGTTACGATTTAACTGTGCCATTTGCACGGTACGTTGTACAACACCAAAACGAAATTACATTTCCGTTTAAACGCTATCAAAATCAACCAGTTTGGAGAGCAGATCGTCCGCAAAAAGGAAGATTCAGAGAGTTTTTTCAATGTGATGCAGACGTTGTTGGAAGTAAATCGCTTTGGCAAGAAGTAGAATTTATTCAATTATACGATTCGGTTTTTAGCAAATTAGGTTTAGTTGGAACCACAATTAAAATCAATAACAGAAAAATATTATCAGGAATTGCCGAAGTTATTGGCGCAAAAGATAAATTAATCGATTTTACAGTTGCGTTAGATAAGTTAGATAAAATAGGTAAAGATGGTGTTGTAAAAGAAATGTTATCGAAAGGAATTACTGAAGAAGCCATTGAAAAAGTAAGTCCGTTATTTGATTTTACAGGTTCAAATGCCAATAAATTAAGTTCTTTAGAAACGATGTTACAATCATCCGAAGAAGGAACAAAAGGAGTTGAAGAATTACGTTTTGTTTGTGATTCAATTACTGAATTAGAATTAGAATCGGCTAGTTTAGAAGTTGATGTTACGTTGGCAAGAGGATTGAATTATTACACTGGAGCAATTTTTGAAGTTGGGGCGCCAGAAGGTGTAAAAATGGGGTCGATTGGCGGCGGAGGAAGATATGATGATTTAACTGGAATCTTTGGTTTAAAAGATGTTTCTGGAGTTGGAATTTCATTTGGATTAGACAGAATTTATTTGGTGTTAGAGGAGTTAGGTTTGTTTAAAGCTGTAGCATTACCAAAACCTAAAGTTATTTTCTTGAATTTTGATGCAACAACAGATGTTGTAAAAATGAAAGCGATAAAAAGTTTGCGAGAAAATGATGTTAAATCAGAGTTTTATCCAGATTTAGGTAAAAGTAATAAGGCAGAAAAACGACAATGGAAATACGTTTCAAATAGAGAAATTGAATTTGTCGTTTCCAATGTTGAAAACAATGTTTTTACATTAAAGAACATGAATTCTGGCAAACAAACTGATTGTTCATTATCAGAATTGATTGCAAAACTGAGCGAATAAAAATAAATATAGAATCATAGTTTTAATTTATTGTGAAACTTATATAAATACGTTGCAAACACGTAAATTTGTAAAATAATATAGAAAGAAATGTTTGAAGTGAATAGCAAAATGAATGACGATAGAGTTGAAGAAATAGGAGAAAACCACGTTGGTACATCGGCAAAGACGCCTTTAAGAGACGATGCGTTTGATATTTCTAACGAAGAAAAAATTGAAAGAATCCAAGAAAGCGTAAAAGATATTTTACAGACGTTGGGTATGGATTTAACAGACGATAGCATACAAGGGACTCCAAAAAGAGTTGCAAAAGCTTTTGTAAACGAATTGTTTATGGGATTGAATCCTGCAAATAAACCCGCAGCATCAACCTTTGAGAATAATTACAATTACGGAGAAATGTTAGTTGAGAAGAATATCGTTGTATATTCTACTTGTGAGCATCATTTATTGCCAATTATTGGTAGAGCGCATGTTGCTTATATTTCTGACGGAAAGGTAATTGGACTTTCTAAAATGAATAGAATTGTAGAATATTTTGCAAAGAGACCACAAGTTCAAGAGCGTTTAACAATGCAAGTTGTGCAAGCAATGCAAGAAGCATTAGGAACTGATGATGTTGCTTGTGTAATTGATGCAAAACATTTGTGTGTAAATTCTCGTGGAATTAAAGACATTGATAGTTCTACCGTTACTGCTGAATTTGGAGGGAAATTTAAAAATAAAGAAACGAAAGAAGAATTTTTGGGATACTTAAAAATGAATACAGATTTTAAGAATATTTAAGAAGTTTCTTCTAAAAAATAATACAACGCCATTACGAAAGTAGTGGCGTTTTTGCTTTATATAAAAATCTTTTCCTATTTTTTGAGACACAATTAAAATTCTTGCGTTATAGAAATGTAAGGTGAACCAAACAATATCTTTTTTGAATCAAAAAGAAGTCATACAAAAGTGCAAACAGAATGATTATTCAGCTCAAATTGAGGTGTATAATAGTTATAAGAATTTGCTTTACAATAGTTGTTTCAGAATATTACAGCGAAGAGAAGATGCTGAAGATATGGTGCAAGATGCTTTTATAAAAGGATTTCAGAAGGTTGGTCAAGTGAAAGATGATGTGAATTTAGCAGCTTGGTTTCGACGAATCGCAATCAATTTATGCTTTGATAAACTCAGAAAAGATAAAAATATTTTTTTATTAGATGATTCGATTGAGATAGAAGTAGGATTTATAGATACAGATTTTGATAAAGCAGAAGAATTTTCAGTTGACATTATTAAAGAATGTATCAACAAGTTAAAAGAAAAGTATCGAGTAATTCTCGTGTTGTATTTGATTGAAGATTATAATCACAGAGAGATTTCTGAAATCTTAAAAATTAATGAAAGCACTGTTAGAAATCAGTATGCAAGAGGGAAAGGTCAATTGATAGAATTGTTACAAAAACATACAAATAATGAATTTAAAAGAACACATACAGCAACATAAAAACGAATTTGATTCGGAAGAAATGTCGACCAAATCAAAAGTTCTTTTTAAAGAAAAACTTCAAAAGGAATTGCATTCAGTTAAAAAAACGAAAGTAGTTTATCGAAGGTTTATTGCTGTAGCAGCAAGTATAGTATTGGTGTTTTCTGTGATTTTATGGAATCAAGATTCAGAGGTTTCGGTAAAAACAGCTGAGGTTTTAAATTATTTAGAAGACGCATCTGCAGGCAAACGTTTAGAAGGTGTTTATAAATTTGACGAAGAATTTAAAAATGAAGATTCAAAAATTATAGAAACATTGCTTAAAATATTACATAAAGATGAAAATGCAAATGTAAAAATAGCAACAGTTGATGCCTTGTTAAAATTCCCTTCAAACGATAATGTTAGAACCAATTTAATTACCGCTTTAGAAAACGAAAAAACACCATTAGTACAAATAAAAATAATTAAATCGTTGAGTTATTTAAGAGAAAATCGTGCACAGAATACTCTTGAAGAAATCATCAATAATGAGGAGACATTTCCGATAGTTAAGAGCAACGCAACTTTAGCTATGAACCAATTAAAACAATAATAATGAAGAATAAAATAGCAATATTAGCAATCGCTTTTTCAGTTGTATTTGCCGTAAATGCACAAGAAAAGAAAATAAAATTCAATAAAGGAACCTTAAAAATATGTTCATCAAAAACATTTAAAATTGAAGGTTATAATGGGGCTGAAGTGATTATTAAGAGTTTACATGATAAAAAGAACAGTTTTCCAATTGTTACAGGTATTAGAAATAGTTCACGTTCACCCAAAACAACTGTAAAAGGGGTTTACTCTTCTTCAAATAAGAAAAATCTAACTTTTACCAGAGCAAGAAACCTTGATTCTATATCAACGAGTTATGTTTTTTTTTCTAATAGAGAAGGAGCAAGAAAAAAAGGCTTAAAAAGATTAGGGAGAAAACAAGAAAATAAAGATTTAGGAATTTACTTTACAATTGAGCAAAAAGACGGTGAATTGATTTTTAAAGACGCAACAAATGGTCAGTTTGTAATGTTGAGTAATGAAAGTTATTTGATTAAAATCCCGAATTCAATCAAACTAAATTGGGATACAAGCAACTGTAAAAAGGAAAATAAAAATAAGCACTTTTTTTACTCGAATAAAACATCTTCATTGTCTAATTTTAACGGAGAAGTTGAGTTGACCACATCATTAAGTAATTTTAAATTAACTGATGTAACAGGCCCTGTTTCTATCAACTCTATTGGAGGGAATGTTACTGTTGCTTTTGATAAGAAACTACCTTTAAAACTGTATTCAATTTATTCAAACAACGGATTTATTGACATTACAATGCCACAAAGTTCTGATGTAAATGTGGAAGCAAATGCAGCAGCAGTTTATAGTGATATTAATTTTAAGGTTTTACAAGACACAGAATTAGATGGTCAGCAACATATGAAGTTGAAACTTAGAAGAGGAAAAGTAAAGATGAAATTAGAAGCTGGCTTTGGAACCGTTTATTTGAGGAAAAAGTAATTAAATTTATTGCATAAAAAAAGCCGAAGCAATTGCTTCGGCTTTTTTTATAATATTGAAAACTTTATTTATTAAAGCTTTGTAATCTTCTAATTCCGGTAAATAAAATCAACCCACCAAAAAACAGATTGAATAATACATAGATTGATTTACTTTTCGTTTCTAATGAAAATATTAAGTAATAAATATCAAGCTCATTAAAAATCGCGTAAAAGCCTTTAGCAACAAAGCTAATACCTACAATTAAATAAATATATGGAATTGCTTTTTTCATGATAAGAATTATTTTATTAAAACCCATTCACCTTTATCAATTAAAGGAATTGCTTGTTTGTATTTTACTTCTTTTTCTTCGCCGCTCATTACATTTTTAATAGTAACGCGTTCATTTCTGCCAATTTTTGGTTGATCTCTAACAACAGTTTCAACAGGTTCTTGTTGTTGCTGTCTAGAATTACTGATTGCTTGTTCTGAACTATTTTGAACATCGGCTTTGCTTGTGTTTAAAGCTTCTCTTTTTTGTTGACGCGCTTCAGAAATATTTCCTTGATTCGGGATTTCTGCTTTAAACAAGAATGATAAAACTTCTTTATTTACATCATCGATCATTACTTTGAACATTTCAAATGCTTCAAACTTATAAACTAATAAAGGATCTTTTTGTTCGTAAGATGCATTCTGAACCGAACTTTTTAATTCATCCATTTTACGTAAATGTATTTTCCAGTTTTCGTCAATAATGGCAAGTGTAATATTTTTTTCAAAATCTTTCACCAATTCCTTTCCTTCCGATTCATAAGCTTTCTGCAAATTTGTGACAACTTGTAAACTTTTTATTCCATCTGTAAACGGAACAACAATTCGCTCGTATTTATCGCCTTCATTTTCATATACATCTTTAATAACTGGGAAGGCAGCAACTGCATTTGAAGCAATCTTGTCTTGATAATGTGCGTAAATTATTTCGTATAATTTATCAATTAAAGTTTGTTCATCCATTGCTTCAAATTCTTCCTGAGAAAAAGGAGAAGTCATTGATGAAAAACGAATTAATTCAAATTCGAAATTCTGAAAATCTTTGGTTAGCTTGTTTGCATTTACGATTACTTGACATGTGTCAAAAATCATATTTACAATATCAATTTTTAAACGATCTCCGTCTAAAGCATGTCTTCTTCTTTTATATACAAACTCACGTTGAGAGTTCATAATATCATCATATTCTAATAATCTTTTACGAATACCAAAATTGTTTTCTTCTACTTTCTTTTGCGCCCTTTCTATAGATTTGGTAATCATAGAATGCTGAATTACTTCGCCTTCTTTTAATCCCATTCTATCCATCATTTTTGCAATTCTGTCAGAACCAAAAATACGCATCAGGTTGTCATCTAAAGCAACATAAAATTGTGTTGAACCAACATCTCCTTGACGACCAGCTCTACCACGCAACTGTCTGTCAACTCTACGAGAATCATGTCTTTCTGTACCAACAATTGCTAGACCTCCAACCTCTTTAACAGCTTCAGAAAGTTTAATATCTGTTCCACGACCAGCCATGTTTGTAGCTATGGTCACAATTCCTGGTTTACCAGCTTCAGCAACAATATCTGCTTCTTTCTTATGTAGTTTTGCATTTAAAATGTTGTGGTTAATTCCACGCATTTTCAACATTCTTCCTAATAATTCAGAAATTTCAACCGAAGTTGTTCCAACTAAAACAGGTCTTTTTTGATCAACTAGTTTAACAACATCTTCAATAACTGCATTGTATTTTTCTCTAGTAGTTTTATAAACTAAATCTTCTTTGTCGTCTCTTTGAATTGGTTTGTTTGTAGGAATTTCTACAACATCCAATTTGTAAATTTCCCATAGTTCACCTGCTTCAGTAACCGCCGTTCCTGTCATTCCAGAAAGCTTACGATACATTCTAAAGTAATTCTGTAAAGTTACTGTTGCAAATGTTTGTGTTGCGTCTTCAATTTTTACATCTTCTTTTGCTTCAATTGCTTGATGTAATCCGTCAGAATAACGACGACCGTCCATAATACGACCGGTTTGCTCATCAACAATCATTACTTTATTATCAATTACAACATATTCTGTGTCTTTTTCGAATAAAGAATAGGCTTTTAATAATTGATTCATTGTGTGAATACGCTCACTTTTTATGCTGAAATCTTTGTATAGCTCTTCTTTAACTTTTGCTTTTTCTTCAACAGAATCTTCACTGTCATCAATTTGACCAATTTTCACTCCAATATCTGGTAAAACAAAGAAATTTTCATCACTAGTTTTTCCTGATAAATGAATGATTCCTTTATCAGATAAATCGATAGAATTATTCTTTTCTTCAATTACATAGTATAACTCTGCATCTACTTCTGGCATCAGTTTATTATTGTCTGCCATGTAAATATTTTCTGTTTTTTGAAGAATTGTTTTAATTCCTTCTTGCGATAAAAACTTAATTAATGCTTTATTTTTAGGAATTCCACGAAAAACTCTTAGTAGTAAAAACCCTCCTTCTTTAATATCTCCACTTGCTATTAATTTTTTAGCTTCTGCTAAAACACCAACTAAATATTGTTTTTGTAAAGTAACAAGATCAGATACCAAAGGTTTTAATTCGTTAAACTCGTGTCTGTCACCTTGAGGAACAGCTCCAGAAATTATCAAAGGTGTACGAGCATCATCAATTAAAACAGAATCTACTTCATCTATAATTGCATAATTTGGAGGTCTTTGTACTAGTTCTTCTTTTGTGTGCGCCATATTATCACGCAAATAATCAAATCCAAACTCGTTATTTGTTCCGTATGTAATATCTGCATTATATGCTTTTCTACGCGCATCAGAATTTGGTTGATGCACATCAATACAATCAATACTTAAACCATGAAATTCTAAAATTGGTCCCATCCATGCAGCGTCACGTTTTGCTAAATAATCATTTACGGTAACAACGTGAACACCTTTTCCGGTAAGAGCATTTAGATAAACGGGTAAAGTAGAAACCAATGTTTTTCCTTCTCCAGTCATCATTTCTGCAATCTTTCCTTGATGTAAAACAGAACCACCAATTAACTGAACATCATAATGAATCATGTCCCAAGTAATTGTTTGTCCAGAAGCATTCCAAGTATTTGACCAAATAGATTTATCGCCATTTAAAGTTACATTTTCTCTAATTCCCGAAAGCTCTCTGTCAAATGGAGTAGCGTTAACTTCAACTGCAGTATTATTCGTGAAACGTTTTGCCGTTTCTTTTATTACAGCAAAAGCTTCTGGCATAATGTCTAATAAAACAGCTTCAGAAGCTTCGTAGGCATCATCTTTTAAAGTATCAATTTCTGTATAAATAGCTTCTTGTCTGTCAATATCTGCTGATAAAGCTTCTTTTTCTAATTCAGTAATTTTTGTTTCAAAAGAGTCGGTTGCTTTTTTAATTTTTGTTTTAAACTCTTCTGATTTTGCTCTTAATTCATCGTTAGATAAAGCGTCAATTGCATTTGCAAAAGCGTTAGTTTTTTCAACAATTGGTTGTAGTATTTTTAAATCTTTTTGTTGTTTGTCTCCAACAAATATTTTTAAGACCGAATTTAATAAGCTCATTGTATATTTTCTATTTAAAATTCAGTTTATAATAACTGAATATTGATTTGTAATTAATTGATAATAAATAAGTTATTGTTTATTGACAGTAATTACAATTTAGTTATAAATGTAAACAAAAAAAAAGCCTCGATTGAGACTTTTTTGATGTAAATTTTTGTTAATATTCATCTTCGTTCCAAAGATAATCTTCTTCGGTCGGATAGTCTGGCCATATTTCTATAATAGAATCATAAGCATCGCCTTCATCTTCAATTTCTTGTAAGTTTTCTGCAACTTCCAAAGGCGCTCCTGTTCTAATAGCGTAATCTACCAATTCGTCCTTCGTTGCTGGCCAAGGTGCATCTGCTAAATAAGATGCTAATTCTAGTGTCCAATACATTTTAGTAAAGTTTAATTTTCTGCAAAAATAATTTTTTTATTCAGAAAATCAAGTTTTTTTTGATAAATCTGTCAATAAAGTGAAAGAACTTAATTTTCTTTTTCAGGAATCCAAGGAGTTTCCTTAACTGATAAGTCTTTAGTCAACTTTCGTGCCATTACAAATAGATAGTCAGAAAGTCTGTTTAAGTATTCTAAAATAGCTGGGGTTAACTTTTCGTTTTCGTTTAATTCTGTTGCTAACCTTTCGCTTCTTCTGCAAATACATCTTGCAATGTGACAGAATGACACAGTTTGATTTCCTCCTGGTAAAATGAAATTCGTCATCTGTGGTAAATCTAAATTCATTGTGTCAATCTCTTTCTCTAATAATTCAATATTTACAGTTGTTATTTTCGGAATATTTAATCTTTGTTTTCCGTTTTTTAACACCTCTTTTTCAGGTGGAGTAGCTAACATGGCACCAAGAGTAAATAATTCATTCTGAATTCTAATCAAAGATTCGATGGCTTTTTTATCAATGTCTTGATCTCTGATTAAACCAATGTATGAGTTTAATTCATCAACAGTCCCGTAAGATTCTATTCTTAAATGATGTTTTGGAACTCTAGTCCCGCCAAACAAAGCAGTTGTTCCTTTATCTCCGGTTTTGGTGTAAATTTTCATAATGTAAAATTACAAATTATCTGATTAAACTCTAATTATAAAGTGTTCTTTTTCTTGTTCTTTTCTAAAGAAAACAATCCCCCATTGAAACGTGTCAATTGTAACTTTTACCTTCGGATGTTTTTTTATTTCTTCCCAGGCAGATTCCATTTCTCTACTCCAATGGATATCATCAAAAATAAAGAAAGATTCATTATTTATGAATTGTAAACAATGTTGAAAGTATTCTAAAGTAGCTGTTTTTTGATGATTTCCATCAAAATAAACCATATCTAAAGGTTTTTCAAATTTTAAATTTGATAGTGTTTTAGAAAATTCACCAGTAACAACATCTATATTTTGAAAAGAAAAATGTTCGAATTGTTTTTTTGCAACTCCTGCTGTGTTTAAACAACCCTCTAACGTTGTGATTTTTGCATTTGGATTTCCAACATGTAAAGCAGTAGTTCCAATACCGAGAGAAGTTCCAATTTCTAAAATTGATTTGGGTTCAAAATAATTGATAATTTCACTTAATAAGTTTGCCCTTTTAGAATTGATTCCAGCATATTTTGCAACTCTATTTATTGCTCTTAAATTGCTTTTGAAAACTTTAGAGTCAGCCCCAAAATCAGTTACTTTAATTTTGCTTTTATTCTTTAAGAGGTTGTTTTGGTATTTCTTAATTAACCTATAATTTAAAGGGTTGTTTTTTTTATAAAAACAAGTTGTTGTTAAATCATAAACAAATGGAGAATGAACTCCATGTTGGTTTGTGGATTTTATTATAAATTTTATGTAAGAATAGATTTTTGACATATAGATTGTCAAAATTAAAAGAAAATTATAGGATTAGCGATATAAAAATTATATTTTGAATAAGTAATTTTAACTTTACAGAATGTTTAAAAGATTTCTTCTCTTTTTCTTAATTATATTATTAGCTTCATGTGTTCCAAACAAGGACTTGATTTATTTACAAGGAGAAACAATTGCTAAGAAGGATGTTTATAAGCTAAATAACCAACCATACAGATTACAAGTTGATGATGTATTAACTATTGATTTAAAAGCTAAAGACGATAAATTTGTCGACCTCTTTAAAAAATCAAATTTAAATAGTGGTATACAATCTGGAGGAAATGGTTTTGCTAGCGGAACTAATCAGCAAATAGGTTATCTTGTTGATAGACATGGAAACATTAGATTGCCTATTATCGGTGAGATCAATGTTTTAGGTTATACTACAAAAGAGGTTCGAATCAAATTAGAAGATAAACTATTAAAATATTTCAGAGAGAAGGAAAACTTCTTCGTAACCGTTAGTTTGTCTGGTATAAAATATACAGTAATTGGAGAAGTTAAATAGCCTGGTCCAAAAGTAATCAATCAAAATAGGGTAAGTATTTTAGATGCTATATCAAATTCAGGTGATATTACAATTACTGGAAATAAGAAGAAAGTTGTCTTATGGAGAAATACTATTAACGGAAGGAAAAAATATGTTTTAGATCTAACGAAGGCTACACTTTTTGATTCTGAAGTCTATTTTATTCAACCTAATGACATCATCAATGTAATACCGTTGAAACAAAAAGCATGGGGTACAGGTACAACAGGTTTACAATCATTAACAACATTAGTATCTATTTTTACTTTGGTTACTTCTACAATTTTATTAGTTAGAAATTTATAGAATTTATGAGTATAAATAACAATTCAGATAATAATCAGCAAAAGCCTCTATGCATTTACTATTTTATCTTATTGGCAACTGTTTGTAGTTACTATTGTTATAGGACTTATTGTTGCTAGATTTTTGAATGGTTACAATGAGAAAATTTATAGTTTAAATACTGTTATTAGTGTTAAAGAAGAAAATAATCCGCTATTTTCTACAGGAACTAATATTGCTTTTAACTGGGGAGGGGAAAGTGATGCAATTGGAACAGTGAAAGTTATTTTAGGGTCAAGAACTCATAATGAAAAAGTTGTTGATTCATTACAGTTTTATATTGGTTACTTTAAGGATGGTAAATATAGGTTAGAAGATGTTTATGGTAAAACACCTTTTGATATTAAAATTGATTTTGACAGCCCTCAATTGTATAGTAAATTAATTAAAATTGAGCCTTTAAGTAATGATCGATATAAAATTTCCTTTGATTTTAATGAAGAAGGAGCTAATAAGTTAATTACTTACACTAATGATATTTTAAAAGCTGGTACTGGAAACCTATTTAGTAATTATAAGACAGACCAATTAAGTTTTTCAGGAGAATATAATTCAGTGGAAAAGATTATTACTCCTTTTTTAAACTTCACCATCAACTCTGTAGATGGAATAGCACAAGATGAATCTTATTTTATTAGTTTTAATAATTTTGATAATACAGTAAAAAGATATAGAGGAATTGGTGTTGCAGATTTAACAGACGGTGCTTCAATACTTGAGTTAAAGCTTAGTGGTTCTAATAAAAATAGAATTGCAGATTATCTTAACGCTTCTGTGAAAGTATTAGAAAAAGATAAAAAATTCGCTAAAATTGCTTATGCTGAAAACACACAAAATTATATAAATAATTTATTTAATAAAGAATCAGATAGCTTAAAAATCCTAGAAAAAGAACTAAGTAAGTTCAAGTCAAAAAATAACATTTATGATTTATCTACCCAAGGGGCTAAAATACTAGAAGAAATCACAAATTTAGATGAGAAAGAAAGAACTCTAACAAATAATATTGAAGGATTAGATAGTCTTAGATCATATGTTATTACTCATAAAAAATTTAATAGTATTCCTGTACCTGCAATAATTCAAATCGCTGATGGTAAGATTCCTCTTCAAGTTGGTGAATTAATTAGCAAAACTACAGTAAGAGAAAAGTTGAGAGGAGAATTAACAGATGTTCACCCAGATATTATTGCGTTAGAAAATGACATTAGAACTACAAAGAAAATTCTTTTAGAAAATATTAGAAATTTACAAATAAAATTAACTAGTGATTTACAAAAAATAAATAAAAGATTATTAGTTACTTCTGGCAAGCAAAAAACTTTACCTCAAAAAGAGCAAACATTAATTGCTTTTGAAAGAAGTTATAAAATGTCTGAAGCTAATTACAATTATTTAAAACAGAAAAGTTATGAAGCGGGTACTGCAATTGCGGCAAATGTTTCTGATGTGAAAATAATTGATACAGCAAAAGATTTAGGAAATGCACCAATTTATCCTATTTCTTCTTTTAATTATATGATAGCTTTATCTCTAAGTATTATATTACCGCTTTTTTATATTATAATTGCTGGAATTATCGATAACAAAATTCATACAGTTGAGGAGATAGAGAACACTTATTCAATTCCTGTTTTAGGGGTTGTAGGACGAAATAATTGGAGAAATAATTTAGCGGTTTTTGAAAGACCTAAATCATCAGTAGCTGAATCTTTTAGAGCTTTAAGGTCTAATATTCAGTTTTTATTTAAAAATGAAAACATCAATTCGAATAATAAGACATTGTTACTAACGTCATCTGTAAGTGGTGAAGGAAAAACAATGATTTCTATTAATATGGCTTCTGTATTTGCTTTAAGTGGTAAGAAAACTGTTTTGGTTGGATTAGATTTAAGAAAGCCAAAAATATTTTCAGATTTTGAATTAGAGAATGACAGAGGTGTAGTAAACTTCCTGATTGGACAGAGTTCTTTAGAAGAAGTTATTAATAAAACACATATACCTAATTTAGATTTAATTTTATCAGGACCGATTCCTCCAAATCCATCAGAGCTTTTAATTAGTGATAAAACTGTTGAAATGATAAAGTATTTACATAGTAAATACGATTATGTAATTATTGATTCGCCTCCAATTGGTTTAGTTTCTGACGCATTAGAGTTGTTTAAATATGCAGATGCAATTATTTATGTAATTCGTCAAAACTATTCTGAAAAAGGAATGATGAAAATGATTGATGATAAATACATAAATAAAGAAGTCACTAATATTAGTTATGTTTTAAATGATTTCTCTTCAGAAGGAAAATACGGATACGGTTATGGATATGGAAAATATGGTAACGGTTACCATCAGGAAGATGAAAAAGAATTTTTTTTAACTAAAATAATAAACTTACTAAAGCCTAAATCTTAATAGAAAAAAGACCTTTAAATGGTCTTTTTTCTATTAAGATTTAATTTATTTTAAACCTCCTGTCATCTTTTCTGGTTTCACCCATTCATCATATTCTTCTGCTGTAACATAGCCTAATCTTACAGCTTCTATTTTAAGAGTTGTTCCATTAGTATGTGCTGTGTTTGCAATTTCAGCAGCTTTGTAATAACCAATCTTTGTATTTAAAGCAGTCACTAACATTAAAGAATTATTTACTAATTCAGTAATCCTTCTATGATTTGGTTCAATTCCACTAGCACAATTTATGTCAAAAGAAATACAAGCATCTCCAATTAATTGAGCAGATTGTAAAACATTTGTAGCCATCATCGGTTTAAAGACATTTAATTCATAATGACCTTGAGTTCCACCAACAGTTACAGCAACATCATTACCCATAACTTGTGCACAAACCATTGTGATTGCTTCTGCTTGTGTTGGATTTACTTTTCCTGGCATAATTGAGCTTCCTGGTTCGTTTGCTGGAATTATCAATTCTCCAATCCCTGAACGTGGTCCAGAAGCCATCATTCTAATATCATTTGCAATTTTATTTATTGAAACGGCTAATTGTTTTAAAGAACCGTGAGTTTCAACAAATGCATCGTGTGCAGCTAACGCTTCAAATTTATTTTCTGCAGTTACAAAAGGGAAACCTGTAAATTCAGCAATATATTTTGCAACCAAAACATCGTAACCAGCTGGAGTATTTAATCCTGTTCCAACTGCAGTTCCACCTAAAGCTAATTGAGAAAGATGTTCTAATGAATTCTTTAGTGCTTTTAATCCGAAGTTTAACTGTGCAACATAACCAGAAAACTCTTGACCAAGAGTAAGTGGAGTAGCATCCATTAAATGCGTTCTTCCAATTTTTACGACATCTTTAAATGCTTCTGATTTTTCTTGTAAAGTATCACGTAATTGTTCAACTCCAGGAATTGTAACTTCTACAATTTTCTTGTATGCAGCAATATGCATTCCTGTTGGAAAAGTATCATTAGATGATTGCGATTTATTTACATCATCATTAGGTTGAATCGTTTTTTCGCCCTCCCCAATAATATTTCCTGCAATTTCGTGAGCTCTATTTGCAATCACTTCATTACAGTTCATGTTAGATTGTGTTCCAGAGCCTGTTTGCCAAATTACTAAAGGAAATTGATCATCATGCTTACCTGCTAAAATTTCTTCACAAACTAGGGCAATTAAATCTCTTTTTTCAGAAGTTAAAACACCTAAATCGCAATTTGTATATGCAGCAGCCTTTTTTAAGTAAGCAAATCCGTAAACAATTTCTAAAGGCATTGATGCAGAAGGTCCAATTTTAAAATTGTTTCTTGATCTTTCTGTTTGTGCTCCCCAATATTTATCCGCAGGAACTTTTACTTGCCCCATTGTATCTTTTTCTATTCTGTATTTCATTTTTGTGTAGTTTTTTTGCTAGTACAAAATTACTAAAAGTATCACAATCAGTTATCAACAAAAACATAAAATACTTGTTTAAAATTATTTTCAAATATTAGTCTACATTGAAAATATGTATTATTTTTGTAGCATTAATTATATAAAGAAACACAAATGTTAGATTTTTCAGAATTTTCAGGTTTTTTATTATTCATGTTTATTTTTACAGCTGGATTTTGGTTGTTAATTTTCTTATTAACATTTGTTGTTCCTTACTGGATTGGTGGTACAATTTGGGAAAATATGAAATTAAAGAGAGAAGCTAAAAAAGCTGCTGATAAATAGTAGTTTTAAAAAACATATTTAAGAAAAAAGGGTTTGCAAATTATTGCAAACCCTTTTTTAGTTTTAATATTTAGTCAAATTATTTTCCAAATCCTTCTCCGCCTTCTTCAAAATCATTGTTTTGTTGAGGAGTTCTTTGTTGTCTTTGGTTTTTCTTTTGATTGAATCGATACACAAAACTTAAAGAAACTTGTCTTTGTCTCCATTGATTTTCTCCGTAAGTAGAAGAGTTCGGTGTGTAAGAATATCCTTTACGTTTTCTTGAGTTTAAAACATCACTGATATTTAAAACCATTGTTCCGTTGTCTTTAAATAAATCTTTACTAAAAGCTAAGTTTGCGCTAAAAATTCCATCTTGTGTGCTTTGTGCATTATTTTGACCGCCTCTATAAGACATTCTTGTTTGCCACTGAACATTTCCTGGTAATGTAATTCTAGCGTTTAATCTTGCAGACCAGTTAGAATCTTTATTTCCGAAATCTATATTGTTTAAAGTTCCAACAGTTTCGAATCCGTAAAAATTAAAACTTCCTGAAAAGCTCATTTTTTTAGAAACGTTATAGTTTGTGTTAAACTCAAATCCATATCTATCTTCAGATGATAAATTAATTGGAGATCTAACAATCACCGGAATCCCATTTACAAAATCTCCTCTTTCTTGACTGATGAATTGATAGATCCCTGTTGAATGACGGTAATATATTGATGAGTTTAAAGTTACTTTTTTAAACCTTTTTAAATAACCAACATCAAATGAATTCGTATAAGTAGGATCTAAACTTACATTACCTTTAAAAATGTTTGTTTCAGAACTTCTAGATTCAAACGGATTTAAAAAGTAAGATCTTGGTCTTCTTAATCTTTTACTGTATCCAACAGTTATACTTTCTGTGTCATTTAATTCATAACCTAAATTCACAGTTGGAAACAAACCAATATAAGATTTATCATAGTTTTCGTTAGTTGTAAGTAGATTAATTTTTTGGTCTGTTAATTCTCCTCTTAATCCTAATAAATAAGAAAATTTATCATGTTTTTTTCCATATTGACCATAAAAAGCATACACATTTTGTGTAAATTCTAAATTATTAGATGGATCAAGTAAAGGGTTTGTGTATGGTATAATAGGTGTATTTTTATAATCAGAATTTGATTTTTCTAAATTAGCTCTATAGCCAAGTTCTATTTGTGAACCATCTTCTTTAGGGAAAACATAATCAATCTGAAAAAGTTTCCTTTCAGAATTCTGAATAGTATTATTATCTTCTACAAACGCACTGTTTTGAAAAATTGTTCCGGTCTCGTCTTGATCACTTTTACTGTATTGTAAATCTATTGTTAGTTTTTTACCGGTATCATTTAGTTTATTTGTGTAATTGATAGAATATTGAAATGATTTAGAATATGATAATTCATTTTCGTTTCTAGTTCTAGTGTCTGTTAGAGAATTTGATGCATCAAAAACTTCCACATTGTTTGAAGAGGTGTTTTCTCCATCAGATTTTCTAATCACTACATTTCCTAAAATAGAACTATTATCATTGATATAATACTCCATTCCAAAGCTAGTATTAAAGCCTTTACGTAATCTATTGTTGTTTCTTAACTCATTTAAATAGCCAGTTATATTACCAGAATTATCAAAGTAAGTAGAGTTGTTGATGCTGTTTCCAGGTCCATCTCTATAACTATATCCTGAATTTGTAAACAGATTGTATTTTTTAGTTCTATAATTTAAGTTTGTTGAGATTCCGTATTGAGTTGGATTTCCAATAGACGGATTAATAGATCCGTTAAAACCAGTTACTTTTCCTTTTCTTAGAATAATATTTATAATACCAGCAGTTCCTTCAGCATCATATCTTGCAGAAGGAGAAGTAATAACTTCAACTCTTTCTATTGCATCAGCTGGTAATTGACGTAAAGCACTTGCGCCGTCTAATCCAACTAAAGAAGAAGGTTTTCCGTCAATTAGAATTCTAACATTTTCATTTCCTCTTAAACTAACTGCTCCTTCAACATCTACACTCACAGAAGGTACATTGTCTAAAACGTCAGAAACACTTCCACCTTTCACAGTCATGTCTTTACCAACATTGTAAATTTTCTTATCTAAACGAATATCTACGGTAGATTTCTCTGGAATGATATTGACTTCATCTAAAACTTGACCATCTTCAGATAAAATTACAGTTCCAAGTTTGATGTCTTTATCTATAGTTGTGTTTTTAAAGTTTACTGTTTTAAAAGAAATAAACTCAACGCTAATGTCGTAAGTTCCACCTGCTATTTTGATAAAAAACTCACCTTTTCCATCTGTAATTCCACCACTTAATTTATTATCTTTTATGTTTTTTAAAACAACAGTTGCATACTCTAAAGGCTCTTTAGTGTCTTTGTCGATTACTTTTCCAGATACAGAAAAAGTTTTTGCTTGTGCAGGCCTTTGTGCAATAATTGCTGATATACTAAAAAGGCAAATTAAAATTAAAATTGATTTTTTCATTAGTTTGATTAATAATTTGAAAACATAAGGCTCTATGTTTATAAATTGGTTTAAATTGAGGGTTGTTAAACTTCTGTTAAAGAAAAAAAGTTACTTTTTAAGTCTTTAAAATATTAAATAATATTGGTGATGTTTTCTAATGGCCTTCCAATTGCAGCTTTATCATTGTTAATGACAATAGGTCTTTCAATAAGTTTTGGGTTTTGAATCATAGCTTCAATTATTTCTGAATCTGATAATTGTTTTCCTTTATAATTCTCTTTCCAGATCAATTCGTTTTTCCTAACCAAATCTATTGGTTTGATGTTTAAAAGTGTAATAATTTCGGTAAGTTGATCTTTTGTAAGTGGATTCTCTAAATATTTAATAATTTGAAATTCTTTCCCGGATTTCTCTAATAAATTAAGAGCTTGTCTAGATTTACTACAACGAGGGTTATGATATATTAGCATAATAATGTTTAATGTTTTACTTTTAAGTTTAAACAAAAATAGTTATTATAGTTAATTGAAGCAGTTAAATGATATAAATATTCTATATAGTTAGATAAAAACCTACTATAGAAACTGATTTAAATCGTTGTCGTTTTGCCCGTTTTTCATTAAAAAAGCTTTTAGAAAAGCATCAATATCGCCATTCATAACTGCATCTACATTTCCAGTTTCGTGAGCAGTTCTAACATCTTTCACTAACTTATAAGGATGCATTACATAATTTCTGATTTGACTTCCCCATTCGTTTTTCATTTTTCCAGCTTCAATGTCAGCTCTTGCTGCTTGTCTTTTTTGTAATTCTATTTCGTACAATTGCGATTTTAGCATTTTTAAAGCAGTTGCTCTATTATCGTGTTGAGATCTTGAATTAGAACATTGAATTTGAATTCCAGTTGGTTTGTGTGTTAGTTGAACTTTGGTTTCAACTTTATTTACATTTTGCCCTCCAGCTCCACTAGATCTCGCAGTAGTTATTTCAATATCAGCAGGATTTATTTCAACTTCAATAGAATCATCAGCTACAGGATATACATAAACAGATGCAAATGAAGTATGCCTTTTTGCATTGCTATCAAAAGGTGAAATTCTTACTAATCGATGTACGCCGTTTTCTCCTTTTAACCAACCAAAAGCATAATCTCCATCAAACTCTAAGGTTACAGTTTTAATTCCTGCAGCATCTCCACTTTGATAATTCAATTCTTTAATTTTTAATCCATTCTTCTCAGCCCACATCATGTACATTCTCATCAACATTTCTGCCCAATCACAACTTTCTGTTCCGCCAGCGCCAGCAGTAATTTGAATTACAGCAGATAAATTATCACCCTCTTCAGAAAGCATATTTCTAAATTCTATGGTTTCTAGCAACTCTTCGGTTTTAGAAAATTGCGCTACAACTTCTTCTTCTGAAACTTCATCTTCTTTATAAAAATCAACTAAAACATTAACATCTTCTAGTAAATTAACAACCGAATTGTAATCATCCACCCATTTTTTCTTCAATCTCAATTCTTTCATAAAAACTTCCGCTTCCTTTGGGGTATTCCAAAAGTCAGGAGCGATGGTTTTTTCTTCATCATTGGTAATTTCTATCAACTTCTGATCTATGTTTAAATAGTCTTTAAGTTTGGAAATTCTATCAGCAATATTTTTAATTTGGTCTTGTGTAATCATAGATAAAGCAAAAATAAGTTAAAAATTATGATTTAATATTTTAATCAATCTTATTTCTCGTCAATATTTTATAGTTTTATAGAAAATCTTTTAATCATGAAAAAACTAACCATTTTATTACTTTTTGTATTTGTACAACAAACGTGTTTTTCACAGTTTTTCAAAGACAAAAAAAACATTACAAAGTACGAAGGCTATTTTAATTTCTATTATGATAGTGGTAAAGACAAAATATTTTTAGAAATCTCAAAATTAGAAAGTGAGTTCTTATATGTAAATGCGCTTTCTGAAGGAGTTGGTTCAAATGATATTGGGTTAGATAGAGGGAAACTTGGTGGCGGAGCTGTAGTGTTTTTTAGAAAAGCAGGAAACAAAATTTTGTTGATGCAACCAAATCAGAGTTTTAGAGCTTTGACTGATAATGTTGAAGAGAAAAAATCAATAAAAGAAGCGTTTGCAAAATCGGTTTTACATGGTTTTGTGATTAAAGAAGAAAAAAACAACACGTATTTAGTAGATGCAACTTCCTTTTTTATGCAAGATACTTTTGGTGTTTCAAATACTTTAAGTAGAAGTGGAGAAGGAAACTATAACGTAGATAAATCTAGAAGTGCTTTTAATTTAAAAAGAACCAAAGCGTTTAAAAAAAATGTAGAATTTGATGTTTTACTTACTTTTAAAGGAAGTCCGAGAGGAAGGAATTTAAGATCGGTAACTCCAAATTCAACTGCAGTTACTGTTTATCAGCATCATTCTTTTGTGGAATTACCAGATAATAAATACAAACCAAGAGTTTATGATCCGCGTTCTGGTTCGTATCAAATGTCTTATATGGATTATTCTACACCCGTAAATCAATCAATAACAAAGCGTTTTATTTATCGACACAGATTAGAAAAGAAAAACCCGAATGCAGCAATAAGCGAAGCTGTTGAGCCAATTGTTTATTATTTAGATCCAGGAACTCCAGAGCCAGTCAGATCTGCATTATTAGATGGCGCAAGATGGTGGAATCAAGCTTTTGAAGCTGCTGGGTTCAGAAACGCTTTTCAAGTAAAAATGTTACCAAAAGATGCTGATCCGTTAGATTTAAGATACAATGTAATTCAGTGGGTTCATAGGTCTACAAGAGGTTGGAGTTATGGTGGAAGTATTTCTGATCCAAGAACAGGAGAAATTATAAAAGGACATGTAAGTTTAGGTTCGTTAAGAATTCGTCAAGATTTTTTAATAGCGCAAGCATTACAAGCGCCTTATGCAACGAATACTGCAAAAGATAAATTTGCATTAGAAATGGCTTTGGCAAGAATTAGACAATTGTCAGCACACGAAGTTGGTCATACAATTGGTTTCGCACA
The DNA here is from genome assembly GCA_029250685.1 of Polaribacter sp. GTDB lineage: Bacteria > Bacteroidota > Bacteroidia > Flavobacteriales > Flavobacteriaceae > Polaribacter. The sequence continues at coordinate 63,991 of JAQXEU010000025.1, read as the reverse complement.
TAATTTTGCTGCAAGTACAAACGGTAGAGCTTCTGTAATGGATTATCCGCATCCGCAGTTTTCAATGAAAAATGGAAAAATTGATTTTTCAAATGCATATGCAGTTGGAATTGGAGAGTGGGACAAAGTAACTGTTGCCTATTCGTATCAACAATTTACAAATAATGAAGCGCAAGGACTGCAGAATATTTTAAACTCAGCTTTTGCAAAAGGATTGCGTTATATCACAGATCAAGATGCAAGATCTAAAGGAAGTGCACACGCATTTGCACATTTATGGGATAACGGCAAAAGTGTTTCTGATGAATTAAATTCATTATTAACAATTAGAAAAAATGCCATTGATAAGTTTTCTACGGATAATATTAAAAGTAATGAACCATATTCAGTTTTAGAAGATGTTTTTGTACCGTTATATTTTATGCATAGATTTCAAGTTGAAGCGGTTTCTAAAGTAATTGGAGGTTTAGATTATAACTACGCTGTAAAAGGAGGGAAGCAAACTATTGTAAAAAGAGTTCCTGGATCTGAAGAGCGCAAAGCACTTGCAACTTTATTAAAAACTGTTGATGTAGAAACGATTGCAATTCCGACTTCAAAATTAGAATTATTTCCACCAAGAGCATTTGGTTACGGAAGAACAAGAGAATCGTTTAAAAGTAAAGTGGGAGTTGAGTTTGATCCTTATGGTGCAGTAGAAACTGCTTCAGAAATGTCTTTAGAGTTGTTGTTTCATCCACAAAGAACAGCACGTTTAGTATTGCATAAAAGTTTAGATAATTCTCAATTAGGATTAGTAGAAATGATTGATGAAGTGATTAAAAACACTTTTAAGAAATCACACAAAAATGCGTATTATCAAGAATTGCAAAATGTGGTAAATATGCAAGTGTTGAATCAATTATTTTATTTAGCAGCAAATAAAAACACGTACAAACAGGTTGCTGCAATAGTAAATTCTAAATTAGATGAAGTTTCTTCAATATTGCGATCAAGAAGATCTAAAGGAGTTCAATTAATGTATGATAAAGAGTTAGATAAAAGTATTGCTGCATTTAAAAAGAATCCGTCAGTATTTAAGAAAGTAGCATCACCAAAAATCCCTGATGGTTCGCCAATTGGAATGGATTAATTTTTTTAATAATAATGTCACGATTAAAAAATGTAATCGTCCTTAGCTAAAAAAATAAAGCTTTTTAAAAATGATAAAAAGAAGATTATTACTAGTTACATTATTTTGTACAACAATTGGTTATTCTCAAAATAATAAAGAAATTATAACTAATGAATTAACTGCTTTATTTAAGAAAAGTAGTTTGGCTGGTTTTGCGGTTGCTATTTTAAATAAAGATAAGGTTTTGTATTCTAAAGGCTTTGGCTTTTCTAGTAGAGAGAATAAAACATTATTTACAACAAAAACCGTACAACCAATTGCGTCTATTTCAAAAACTTTTTTAGCAGTTGTTTTAATGAAAGCGCAGGAGCTAGGGAAGTTAAATTTAAATGACGATATCAATAAACATTTGCCATTTAAAGTGTATAATCCAAATTTTAAAAGCGATGTCATTACAATTAAACAATTAGCGAATCACACTTCTAGTTTAAAAGATGGAAAACATTATGATAAAACATATGTGTTTGATAAGAAAATCCCTCCTTTTTACAATCAATTAAAAGGTGATTTGAAAAGTGAAATAAAAGAATATGTAGATTTGTTTAATTCAAATGTAAAGATGTCTCTTGAAGATTTTATTAGAATGCAATATAAGGTTGGTGAAGAATATTATAGTAATGATAATTTTTTGAATGCAAAACCAGGAACAAAGTATAAATATAGTAACATGGGAGCAAACATTGCTGCTTTAATTATTGAAAGAGCAACTGGTGTTAAGTATAAAGATTTTGTTAAGAGAGAAATTTTGGAGCCTTTAAGAATGAAAAACTCTGGTTGGCCATCTAAAAAAAGTAATTTAAAAAACTTTTCTTCTATATATTGGTATGGTTTTTTAATGCCAACATCTGACTTAATAACGTATCCAGATGGTAATTTAATGACAAATATTGATGATTTTAGTGTTTATTTTTTAACTATGATTAAAGGATATTTTGGTGAAGCCAATATTTTATCATCAAATGATTATAAAGTTATGATGAAAAACCCAAGTTCGGATAAATTTAGAAAAGGAATATTTTGGAGTGTTGATAATGAAAAAATTGGGCATAGTGGTAGTGATATTGGGGTCTTAACTCATGCATATTTTTTAAAAGAGAGTGGAGATGGAATTGTGGTTTTTGTGAATACTTCTGATACAGAAAAAGGAGCCTTAGAAGTTAGAGATATTTATAGAGTTTTGATTAAACATATTTTAAATAAGAGTGTAAAATAATGAGAATAGATTTAATAAGCGATACAGTTACAAAGCCTTCAAAAGCAATGTTAACTGCAATGATGAATGCCGAAGTTGGTGACGATGTTTTTAAAGCAGATCCAACAGTAAACGAATTGCAGGTAAAAGCAGCCAAAATGTTTGGCGTAGAAGATGCCTTATTTTTTCCTTCTGGAACAATGGCGAATCAAACAGCAATAAAATTACATACACAACCTGGCGATAAAATGTTTTGTGATAAATGGGCACACGTTTTTAATTATGAAGGTGGAGGGGCAGCATTTAATGCTGGAGTTTCAAGTCATTTAATTGATGGAGAACGCGGAATGTTTACTGCAGAACAATTAGCGTATGCTGTTTCTGGACGCGCAGATATTCACGTTCCATATTCTCGTTTGGTTTGTATAGAAAATACAACTAATAAAGGCGGAGGTGCTTGTTGGAATATTAATGAATTAAAGAAAATCAAACAAATTTGTGTAGATAGAGATTTGGCATTTCATTTAGATGGTGCAAGGTTATTTAATGCGTTGGTTGCAAAAAATGAATCACCGAAACAATATGGAGAGTTATTTGATACAATTTCTATCTGTTTATCAAAAGGATTAGGTGCGCCAGTTGGATCTATTCTGTTAGGATCAAAAGAGCACATTGCAAAAGCACTACGAATTAGAAAATTATTTGGTGGTGCAATGCGACAAGCTGGTTTTCTAGCCGCTGCAGCAATTTATGCTTTAGATAATAATTTGGAAAGGTTGGCAGAAGATCATCAAAGAGCAAAAAAAATAGGAACAGTTTTAGAATCGTGTTCATTTATAAAAACGGTAGAACCAATTGAGACTAATATTGTAATCTTTTACACAAATGATACTATTGATGAAAATGATTTTGTAACTAAAATGGCTCAAAAAGATATTCACTTTATCTCTATGGGAGATGGAAAATTAAGAATGGTAACACATTTAGATTTTACCGAAGAAATGCTAGATAGACTCATTTTTGAGTTACAATCTTTTTAAAACATAAACTCCAGCTTATAGCTGGAGTTTATGTTTTAATTTAAATGTTCTAAATTATCTAATTCAATATAGTTTTTATTTAATTTCTTTAAGAGAGTGCCATAGGTTACTTTATAGAATAACCATAAAATTAATAACATAATTAATATTGCAACAATTTGAGTGATTAAAGTTACTGATAATAATGTGTTGATATCTACATTTAATTTTTCTGGATTCATTGTTTTTGCAAGTATTTCTGGATTTGAAAACATAACAGAATTGACAATAATTGTTACTAATACAAACCCACCTAAATTATAATAGACATAATATTTTACGGTTTTTCGAACTCGTAAAATTTTATTCATTAGTGTTTTTGTGTTTTCTACAGCTGAAACACTTGTGTAGTTTTTGTAAAATAACACCAAGAATAACGCAATTACAACATAGTGAAGTATAAAGTAGTAATTCAAGAAGTTAATAAGGTTAAAATCAGTATAAACCTTCATGTAATCATCGGGTACAAGCAAATTTAAACCGCCCCAAAAAGCCACTTCTAAAAGACCAATAATGAAAATCCATTTAACAACTGATGACGATTTTGAGTGCGACATCTTGTAAATATCAACACTAGAAACTGTACTAGTTTCTTTTGGTTGATTTTTCCAAGATTTTTTATAAGTATCTAAATCCATTTTTTATGGGTTTAATATGTTTTTTAATTTATCTTTTGCTCTATTCATTTTAACTCTAGCATTCACTTGAGTAATACCTAAAGTTTCTGAAATCTCTTTGTATGGTTTATCTTCTAGGTACAAATAGATTAAAGCTTTATCAATATCATTTAATTGATGCACAGCTTTATATAGTGCTTTTAACTGTAATTCTTCAGTATCATCATACTCACTAGATTTTATTTTGTAGGTAAAATCATCAATATCTTGAGTTTTGATGCTTCTTGTTGACTTTCGATATAAAGAAATTGCAGTGTTTAGCGCAACTCTGTACATCCATGTACTAAATTTTGAATCCCCTCTAAACTTGCTATAGTTTTTCCACAATTGAATTACAACTTCTTGAAACAAATCATTATGTGCGTCTTGATTTGTAGTGTACATTCTACATATTTTATGAACAATATTTTGATTTTGTTCAAAATCCAGTAAAAATTTAGTCTCTAAATCTTTTTGCATTATAATTTGTTAGTTCATCATATAGGTAGCTCAAAAATAGAAAATGTTACAGAATTCTTCTTGAATTATTTTGCATTAAATTTAAAAGTGTATATTTGTTTAACATAAAATACTTTAAGTTGAACAATATTAAAACCGATTTCACAATTAAAGATTTGGAAAATCTTACAGGAATCAAAGCTCATACCATTAGAATTTGGGAAAAAAGGTACCAAATTTTAACTCCGGAAAGAACAAATGGAAATATCAGGTATTACGATACTAAGAATCTTCAAAAATTATTAAATGTTTCTTTATTAAATAAGTACAATTATAAGATTTCTAAAATCGCAAAATTATCTGAAGATTCTATTGTTTTAATAGCAAGAGAATTAGCGAGTAAAAATTCTTTGGTAGATGACTCTATCAATTCTTTTAAAATGTCAATGTTTAGTTTTGATCAAGCATTGTTTAATCAAACATACAATCAATTACTAATAAACAAAACCTTTAGAGATGTTTTTAAAGATGTTTTTATACCTTTTTTAAATCATATAGGTTTAATGTGGCAAACGAATACATTAACACCTGCTCATGAGCGCTTTATCTCAAGTTTAATCTCTCAAAAAATACAAATCAACACAGAGAGTATTCAACAAAATTTGCTATTAGATGATAGTCAGGTTTTTGTTTTGTATTTGCCAGAAAATGAAATTCATGAACTTGGTTTAATGTATTTAAATTATGAATTATCATTGAGAGGTAAAAAAACGATATATTTAGGACAAAGCATCCCAGAAGATAATTTAAATTCTTTAATGGCAATGTTTTCTAAAATTAACTTTGTAACTTCATTCACTGTTTCTCCTGTAGATTCTGCTGTTGATGATTACTTAAACACCATTGATGATAAGCTAAAGAACTCTGAACATGAGCTTTGGGTTTTTAGCCATCGCATATCAGATCAAAATCCAAAAAAATATAAAAGTTCTTTTTCCTTTTATAATGGTCTGTTTGATTTGTTAAAAGTTTTATAAAGTTAAACAAAACAATTTATTTTGTTTAATTAATTTGTACATTTGTTTAACAAAATGAAAAAAAAGATACATATAATAGGTTCCGGTTTTTCATCATTAGCAGCTTCTTGTTATTTAGCACAGGCTGGCTTTGATGTTGTTGTTTACGAGAAAAACAAAACCACTGGAGGAAGAGCAAGGCAATATAAAAAAGAAGGTTTCACTTTTGACATTGGTCCAACTTGGTATTGGATGCCAGATGTTTTTGAAAAATTCTTTAATGATTTTAATAAAAAACCTTCTAATTATTACGAGTTAGATCGTTTAGATCCTGCATATCAAGTGTACTTTTCTGAACAAGAGTCTATCTTGATATCTGGAAAATTAAAAGAAATTTTTGAAGCTTTTGAAAAAGAAGAGAAGGGTAGCTCTAAGCACCTTAAAGATTTTTTAGATGCTGCAAAATTCAATTATAATACAGCAATTAAGGATTTGGTTTATAGACCAGGAGTTTCTCCTTTAGAGTTAATAACTCCTGTAACAATTAAAAGAGTTAATCAGTTTTTCTCTACAATTAGAACTCAAGTTCGTAAAAAAATTAAAAACCAAAAGTTAATTCAGATTTTAGAATTCCCTGTCCTTTTTTTAGGAGCAAAGCCAGACAATACACCTGCTTTTTATAATTTTATGAATTATGCAGATTTTGGTTTGGGAACTTGGCATCCAAAAGGAGGAATGTATAAAGTTGTAGAAGCAATGACAACTTTAGCTTCTAGTTTAGGGGTGGTTTTTAAAACCGATGCTAATGTAGAAGAAATATGTGTTGATGAACATGGAAAAACAACAGGTTTAATTGTAAACGATGTCTTTATAGAATCTGATATTGTAGTAAGTGGTGCTGATTATCATCATACAGAAACATTATTGCCTGAAAAGTATAGACAATATTCAGAAAAATATTGGAGCAAGAAAATTTTCGCACCATCTTCATTGCTGTTTTATGTAGGTTTAAATAAAAAATTAAAAAATGTATCTCATCATACATTATTTTTTGACACTGATTTTGATGAGCATGCAAGAACAATATATGACAATCCATCTTGGCCAGAAAAACCTCTTTTTTATGCAAGTTTTCCCAGTATTACAGACGATAACTTAGCCCCGGAAGGAAAAGAAGCAGCGACTTTTTTAATTCCTTTAGCCCCTGGTTTGGATGATACAGAGGAGTTACGAGAAGAATATTTTACTAAGATTTTAGATAGATTAGAAAAATTAACAGATCAAAATGAAAAAGAAAATATTATATTTAAAAAATCTTATTGTGTAAATGATTTTATAAAAGATTATAATTCATATAAAGGAAATGCCTATGGTTTGGCAAATATTTTAACTCAAACGGCATTTTTAAGACCAAAAATTAAAAGTAAAAAAGTAAAGAATTTATTTTTTACAGGGCAATTAACTGTCCCTGGACCTGGAGTTCCGCCATCATTAATTTCAGGAAAAATTGTGTCAGATTTAATTATAAAAGAGAATTAATATGAAAGTACTATTTGATGACGTTTCTAACAGCTGTAGTAAGCTTGTGACAAAAAAATACAGTACTTCATTTTCTTTGGCAGTAAAAATGTTGTCGCCAAAAATAAGAAATGATATCTATAATGTTTATGGTTTTGTTCGTTTTGCGGATGAAATTGTAGATAGCTTTCATGAATATGATAAAGAAAAGTTAATCAATAAATTTGAAGCTGATTACTACGAGGCACTAGAAGATGGTATTAGTTTGAATCCAATTTTAAATGCTTTTCAACAAACTGTTCGTAAATATCAAATTTCAGATGATTTAGTGCAAGCTTTTTTAAAAAGCATGAAAGCTGATTTGTATAAAACAGAATACAAAACAAAAGAAGAATATGATTTCTATATTTATGGTTCTGCTGATGTTGTTGGATTAATGTGTCTAAAGATTTTTGTGAACGGAGATTCAGAAAAATATGAAGAATTGAAAACAGCCGCAATGCGTTTAGGTTCTGCTTTTCAGAAAGTAAATTTTTTAAGAGATTTAAAAGATGATATTGAAGGTTTAGATAGATCTTATTTTCCTAATGTAGATTTACGTGCTTTAAATAATGAATCTAAAAATCAAATTATAAATGAGATTGAAGAAGATTTTGAAGTTGCGTTTAAAGAAGGTATTTTAAAGTTACCAGCAGAAGCAAAATTTGGTGTTTATATTGCCTATAGATATTATAGAAAATTACTAAAAAAATTAAAAAACACACCTTCAGATAGAATTATGGAAACTAGAATTAGAATATCTAACCCTATGAAAATAAACCTGTTAGCTAGAAGTTTTGTAAAGTATAAACTAAATATAATATAATGATGTTTCCTTTAATAACATTAGTGACGTTTTTAATAATGGAAGGTGTAACTTGGTGTACGCATAAATATATTATGCACGGTTTTGGTTGGTTTTTGCATGAAGACCACCATCAACCAGGATACCCAAACGTGTTTGAAAAAAATGATGCTTTTTTTGTAGTATTCGCACTTCCAAGTATTTTATTGTTCTATTTCGGAATTAGACCAGAATTAAACAGTTTGTTTTTTATTGGACTTGGAATTTTATGTTATGGAATTGCTTATTTTTTAGTACATGATGTGTTAATTCACAGACGATTTAAATGGTTTAGAAATACGAATAGTAGATATTTAAAGGGACTAAGAAAAGCACATAAAATTCATCATAAGCATTTAGGTAAGCCAGATGGAGAGTGTTTTGGGATGTTATTTGTTCCTATAAAGTATTTTAAAAAGCCAAATACTTGATGTATTTATATTTACTATTAAACTTAGGTTCTTTAAGTATTCCTTTTTTCTATTCATTTAATAAAAAAATGCAGTTTATTAAACAATGGAAAACAGTTTTCTTATCAATATTTTTAGTGGCATTTTTTTTTATAATTTGGGATATAATTTTTACTAAAAATGGAGTTTGGGGTTTCAATCCAGATTATCATTTGCCTTTTAAAATTGCAGGATTACCAATAGATGAAATGCTTTTTTTCATCTGTATTCCATATGCAAGTATATTTATTCATTACTCTTTTGAATACTTTAAACCTGATTTGTTACTTTCAACAAAAGTTGTAAATTTCATCACAATATTTTTTTTAGTTATTGTTGGAACTACATTGTTTTTTAATCTTGATAAGTGGTATACGAGTATTAATTATTCATTATTGATGATCACTTTATTAGTTGGGTATTTATCAGGAAAAGAAATACTCAAAAGATTTTATATAGCATTTGTTCTCATTTTAATTCCGTTTTTTATTGTAAACGGAATCTTAACCGGAAGCTTTATTGCTGAACCAGTTGTTTGGTATAATAATTCAGAAAATTTAGGAATTCGATTTTTTACAATTCCTATTGAAGATATTGGTTATGCTTTTAACATGTTGTTTTGGGTTGTGTTTTTAAATGAAAAATTCAAAGCAACTAAACTTTTTCAAAAATGATGAAAAATAAATACCTATTATTTCTACTTTTTCTTGCTACGAATTTTGGAGCATTAGGAATTGGACTTCTTTTAATGGATGATGGATCAACTTCAGAATGGTATTATAACTTAAACAAAGCACCTTGGACACCCGAAGGTTGGGTTTTTGGAGCGGCTTGGTTCTCTATTATGGTTTTCTTTTCTTTTTATATGACAAAGCTTGCTTTACAATTTGAAGAAAGAAATAATTTTTTGGTAAAAGTATTTGTTGTTCAATGGTTGCTTAATGTAAGTTGGAATTACGTTTTCTTTAATCAACATTTAACAATTACAGGGTTTGTAGTAATTATGAGCTTATGGTTATTAGTTGGTTTTTTTACATTCAACTATCTAAAACAATTAAAGTGGTTTACACTATTAATTGCGCCATATTTAATTTGGTTAACAATAGCATCAAGTTTAAACGGATATATAATTTTATACAATTAATAAGATGAAGTACTTTCAGGTAATTTTCTTAATAATAGGACTAAATCTAATAAGTAATACGAATAAAATGGAAATGAATCAATCATTCTACAAGTTAGAAATCAATAGTATTTCTGGTGAGAAAATCAATTTAGCTAATTTTAAAGGAAAAAAAATATTGTTTGTAAATGTTGCCTCAGAATGCGGATTTACTCCACAGTATGAAGGTTTGCAAGAGTTATACGAATTGTATAAAGATAAATTAATGATAATTGGAGTACCATCAAATCAGTTTGGCGGACAAGAACCTGGAACTGCAACAGAAATACAATCCTTTTGTAAATTAAATTATGGTGTGACTTTTTTAATCACCGAAAAAGTTGACGTAAAAGGTGAAAACCAACATCCATTATATTCTTGGTTGACAAAAAAAGAAAATAATGGTGTTAAAAATTCTTCTGTAAAATGGAATTTTCAAAAGTATTTGGTTGATGAAAATGGAGGTTTTATAGATTATTACTTCTCTCTAACAAAACCAATGAGTAGAAAAATAACAAAGCATTTAAAGTAATGATAAAGTTCTCTAAACATTCAGGAATTTATACGTTAGAAGCCTCTCAAGAATTAAACATTCCGTTAGCAGCAGCGTGGGATTATTTTTCGTCTCCTGAAAATTTATCAAGTATTACTCCACCAAAAATGGGTTTTAATATTACATCTAAGGTTGATAAAAAAGCATATCAAGGCCAGATTATTACTTATAAAGTTTCTCCTGTGCCTTTTGTGAAAACTAATTGGGTTACAGAAATTACGGCAGTAAAAGAGCGTGAATTTTTTATTGATGAACAACGTTTTGGACCTTATTCTATGTGGCATCACGAACATTTTTTTGAAGAGTTGTCAAACGGAAAAACCTTAATGAAAGATAAGATTTCATATAAAATTCCTTTTGGATTTCTTGGTGCAATTGCACAAACATTATTTATCAAAAAGCAACTACAATCTATTTTTGAATACAGAGAAGAAGTTTTAGATACTATTTTTAAATAAATGAACATATTTTGGTTTCGTAGAGATTTACGTTTAGAAGATAATGTTGCTTTATTCAAGGCTAGTCTAGAGAATGAAACCGTAATTCCGCTTTTTATATTTGATGTTGATATTATAGAATCTTTACAAAAAGACGACGCAAGAATCTCTTTTATTTACGAGACATTAAAAGATATTGATACAGAACTTAAAAAGTTGAATTCATCTTTACTTGTAAAAATTGGTAAACCTATTGAGGTTTGGAAAGAATTAACTTCTGATTATAATGTTGATAAAGTTTTCTTCAATAAAGACTATGAACCTTACGCAATAACAAGAGACTTAGAAATAACACAATTTTTAAATTCGATAAATACTGAAGTTTGTTCTTTTAAAGATCAAGTTGTTTTTGAAGAATCTGAAATTGTTAAAAATGATGGATTGCCATACACAGTTTTTACTCCTTATAAAAACAAATGGCTGTTGCAGTTTAAAGATATTTTATTGCCAGAAAACAAGTATTCACCAAACTTCTATCAATTTAAAAGGGAGTTTCCTTCTTTAGAATCTATAGGATTTGTAGAAAGTATAATTAAAGTAAAGCCATATAATTTAAACCATTTAGAACAATACGATTCAATTAGAGATTTCCCTTTTATTGATCAAACTTCTTATGTTTCACCTTATTTACGATTTGGTTTAATTAGCTCTCGAAAACTAATAAAGATTGCTTTAAAAACGAATGCAACCTATTTAAGTGAGCTTATTTGGAGAGAGTTTTTTATGCAGATTTTATTTCATTTTCCGAAAGTTGTTACCGAAAACTTTAAAAGTAAGTACAATCAAGTTGAATGGAGAAATAACGAAGCTGAGTTTCAAAAATGGTGTAAAGGAGAAACGGGTTACCCGATTGTTGATGCCGGGATGCGACAGTTAAATGAAACGGGTTATATGCACAATCGAGTAAGAATGATAACAGCAGGTTTTTTATGCAAGCATTTATTAATTGATTGGCGTTGGGGAGAAGCTTATTTTGCTGAAAAGTTATTAGATTATGATTTGTCTGCAAACAATGGTAATTGGCAATGGGCATCTGGAACGGGTTGTGATTCTGCTCCTTATTTTAGAATTTTTAATCCTTCAGAGCAAATAAAAAAGTTTGATAAAGAATTAAAATACATCAATACTTGGGTGAAAGATTTAAACGAACTTACTTATCCGCTACCAATAGTAGAACATAAATTTGCCAGAGAAAGAGCTTTATCTGCTTATAAAACAGGATTGAATAATTAAATTCTACAATTCATCCTTAAAAAAACACAATTCGGTTTCTTTTAGTTTTCAAAAATAGATTGTTGTTACATCTTTGTAGTGTAATTAACAATTAAAACAAGAAATCATGAAAGTAATCACAGCAATTTTAGCATTCGTAGTTGTACTTCAAACATCAATAAATACCACTAAAAAAACGAATACAGAAAAAAGAAACATTACAGTAACTGTAGTAAATGTTTCAAGTAATAAAGGGAAAGTGAGTTATGCTTTATATGATAAAAATAGCTTTATGAAAAAACCAATCCAAACACAATCTGATTCTCCAAAAGGAAACAAAAGCACGGTTACTTTTACAAATATAACTCCAGGAAATTATGCAGTTGTTTGTTTTCACGATGCAAATAGTAATGATCAAATGGATTTTCAATCTAACGGGATGCCGATTGAAGATTATGGCGCTTCAAATAATTCAATGAGTTTTGGTCCACCAAACTTTGAAGATTCAAAGTTTGAAGTTTCAGATAAAAATGTAACTTTAGAAATTAGATTTTAAGAGCATTTTAAAAGTAAAACTCTAACAATACATAAAAACCATGAGCCAAAACAATAATAATTCAACACTAGATAAGTTTAAGAAAGATGTTATAATTTGTTTGAAATTAACCATCGGATTTGGGATTGTTTTTATTCTGATCAATCAACAGTTTTCAATTAAGGGAATTGGAATAACATTTTTATTTTCTGCAATGTATTCTTTTGGACTAGGCTTGGGAAATGGTTATTTGAATAGTTATTTAGATTCTAAATGGAGTTGGATAGAACAAACGAATCAACGTATTACAGCTGGAGCAATTTCTACAATTTTTTATACCGTTTTTATAGTTTTACTAATACATTATATTCAGTATATATTATTGTTAGGATACGATTTCTCTAACTTCTTTTCGGGTACATTGTTTTGGGTACATATTTTCACTGTAATTGGAGCAATCGGAATTTCAATATTTTTCCATGCAAAAGGTTTTATGTTGAAATGGAAAGTATCACAAACTCAGAAAAGTAATAAAATTGAATTTGTTGCAAAAACTGAAACAGCAAAATTTGAATCCTTAAAAAATCAGATTGATCCACATTTTTTATTTAATAGTTTAAATGTGTTAACATCATTAATTGGTGAAAATCCAAAGCAGGCAGAACGCTTTACAACAAAGTTGTCTAAAGTATATCGTTATGTTTTAGAGCAAAGAAATAAAGAGTTAATTCCGCTTTCAGAAGAATTAAATTTTGCGAGAGCATATATGGAGTTATTACAAATGCGATTTGAAGACGCGATTCAATTTGACATTCCGTCAGAAATCAGCAATGAAAATTTAAAAATTGTGCCTTTATCGTTACAACTATTATTAGAGAATGCAGTAAAACACAATGTGGTTTCATCTAACAAACCTTTAAAGCTTAGAATTTTTGAAGAAAATGGTTCATTGATTATTGAGAACAATGTAAGTCCTAAAGAAGCAATTGGCAAAAGCACAAAAATTGGATTAAGAAATATTACAGACAGGTATAATTTACTCACAAAGAGAAATGTAGAAATCACAAATGATAATGCGGTCTTTAGGGTAAGCTTACCACTATTAACGAAAAACAACAATATTATGTATACAGAAGAAATAGAAAACTCTAGCTATGTTAGAGCCGTAGAGAAAGTAGAAAAATTAAAAGAATTTTATCAAAACATAACGTCTTACTGTATTGTAATTCCGTTTTTAGTATTTGTAAATTTATATACATCACCTCAGTTTCATTGGTTTTGGTTTCCGATGGCAGGATGGGGAATTGGAGTATTATTTCATGGATTGGATGTGTATAATTACAATCCGTTTTTAGGAAGAAACTGGGAAAGTAAAAAGATCAAAGAATTAATGGAAGAAAACGACGAAACATCAAATTGGGAATAATAAAGTTATGGAAGAAAAATATATAGAAGAGCAACGTTATTTAAAAGCGAAAAAGAGAGTAAAGGATGTTAAAGGGTTTTATATTCATTTTGTAATAGAAGTTTTTTCTCTTGCAATAATTGTATCAGTTAATTTAATTTTTTCACCAGGCTATCATTGGTTTTGGTTTGCTGCACCAGGAATTGTATTTGTTGTCATACTGCATTGGTTTTTAGTTTTTGGATCTTCTAAAATTGGATTCGGAAAAGAATGGGAAGAGAAAAAAATTCAAGAATTAATTGATGAAGATAAAAATTCATCAAATAAATAATAGAAATCATGAAAGAGTTTACCAAAGAACAAAAATATTTACAAGCAAAAAAACAAGTAGATAAGCTAAAAGGATTTTATGCAAATGCAATTACTTATTGTATTGTGATTCCGATTTTAATATTCATAAACCTAAAATTTGTGCCTGAGTTTTATTGGTTTTGGTTTCCTATGTTTGGTTGGGGAATGGGATTGGCTTTTCACGCGATGGATACTTATAATTACAATCCTTTTTTAGGAAGTAATTGGGAAGAAAACAAGATTAAGGAATTTATGAAAGAAGAAGAAAAACATGAAAACTATAGATAAGAAATCATGAGAAACGAAGAAAATTTTGAAGGTATTAAATACCTAAAAGCAAAAAAAAGAGTAGAAAAAATAAAAGGTTTTTACATTCATTTAATTGTTTATATAGTTGTCAATTTATTTTTAAGCGGAATTATTATTTATGGTTTAATGAGTGATGAAGGTGATTCTTTTGAAGATGTAATTAATAATTTTGGAATATATTCTACTTGGGTGTTTTGGGGAATTGGAGTGTTTTTTCACTGGTTAGGAGTATTTGGATTTAATGCTTTAGGTAAAAACTGGGAAGAGAAAAAATTGAAACAAATCATGGAAGAAGAAGAGCGTAAATATAAATTTTAATAAATTATGGAAACTAAAGATAGAACTGATAAATACATAAAAGCAAAAAAGCAAGTAGAAAATATAAAAGGATTTTATAAACACGCTGCATTTTACATTGTAATTAATCTTTTTTTTATTGGAAGAAGAATTTATAAAGATATAGAATACGGAGATTCTGTCTTTGAAGCTTTTACAGAAATCAGTAATTATCGTTTGTTTTTTTGGTGGAGTTTGATATTAATTTTTCATGGAATTAGTACTTTTCAACTTGTAAACCTTTTATTTGGTAAAAACTGGGAACAACGTAAGATTAAAGAGGAAATGAATAAACAAAATAATCTGTAGGTACTTATGAATGTAATAATAATTGAAGACGAAAAACCAGCTGCTAGAAGATTAAGCAGAATGTTAGAAGATTTAGAGGTAAAAGCAAATATAATGTTGCATTCTGTAGAAGAATCTATTGAATGGTTTCAGAACAACGAACATCCAGATTTAATTTTTTTAGACATTCAATTATCAGACGGATTGTCTTTTGAGATTTTTGAACACGTAACAATTACAAGTGCCATAATTTTTACAACCGCTTATGATGAATATGCTTTAAAAGCATTTAAATTAAATAGCATCGATTATTTATTAAAACCGATAGATGAAGACGAATTAAAAACAGCGGTTGATAAATATAAAAGTCAACATGTAGAGAGAAAAGAAGTTCAATTAAACTTTGATGATATAAAGAAGTTATTGGTAAACCCGATTGATAGAAAATTCAAAAAACGCTTTACGATAAAAGTTGGTCAACATTTAAAAATTATTTCTACAGAAAATGTAGAATGTTTTTTTAGTGAAAATAAAGCAACTTATTTACATGCAGATTCTAACAGAAGTTATATCGTTGATGGTGCTTTAGAGCAAATTCAAACTGAATTAGATCCCGAAAAATTCTTTCGTGTAAACAGAACATTTATTGTTCAGATTTCAGCCATAAAAGATATTATTGCATACACCAATAGCCGTTTAAAAATTATCTTAAATTCTTATAATGAAACTGAAATTATTGTGAGTAGAGAACGTGTAAAAGAATTTAAAAATTGGATAGATTAATACTGTTGATTTTTAGAGAGTTACTCTGTAAATAATCTTTTAAGTTTGAATTGTTTAATTACAAATATTTTGTACATTTGCACTCCTTTTTACGAGAACAGATTTATAAAAGGAAATGTAAAAAGCAATTTATAAAAACAACTCTTGAAGTTTTTATCGTTAAAAATCTGAAAAACAACAAGATACAAAGTAAATTCAGAATGTCTGAAGAAACAAAAAACACTGAAGAGCAAGTTGTTGCTACTGAAGTACAAGAAACAGCAACTGAAGCTGTTGCAGAAACAGTTGCAGAAACTGTAAATCCACAAGAATTTTTAGAAAACTTTAACTGGTACAAATACGAAGAAGGTATTGAGGCAGTTGATGAAAAAAAATTGGCAGAATTCGAAAAAGCGTTAGAAGGAACTGTAGGTTTCGTAAACGAGCGTGATGTAATCGAAGGAATCGTAACAAGATTAACTGATAGAGATGCAATTATCGATATCAATTCTAAATCTGAAGGAGTTATTTCTTTAAATGAATTCCGTTACAACCCAGCATTAGCAGTTGGTGATACTGTTGAAGTATTAGTTGACAAAAGAGAAGATTCTTCTGGTCAATTAGTTTTATCTCACAAAAAAGCAAGAGTAATTAAAGCTTGGGATAGAGTTAATAATGCACACGAAACAGGAGAAATCGTTAATGGTTTTGTAAAATGTAGAACAAGAGGAGGAATGATCGTTGATGTATTCGGAATCGAAGCATTTTTACCAGGTTCTCAAATTGACGTGAAGCCAATTAGAGATTACGATCAGTTTGTAGAAAAAACAATGGAATTCAAAGTTGTAAAAATCAACCACGAATTTAAAAACGTTGTAGTTTCTCATAAAGCATTAATCGAAGCTGATTTAGAAATACAGAAAAAAGAAATCATTGGTCAATTAGAAAAAGGACAAGTATTAGAAGGTGTTGTTAAAAACATTACTTCTTATGGTGTATTTGTTGATTTAGGTGGCGTTGATGGTTTAGTACATATTACAGATTTATCTTGGTCTAGAATCAATCATCCAAATGAGGTTGTTGAATTAGATCAAAAATTAAACGTTGTAATTTTAGACTTTGATGATAACAAATCTAGAATTCAATTAGGATTGAAGCAATTATCTGCGCATCCTTGGGAAGCGTTAAGTGAAGACCTTAAAATTGGCGATAAAATAACTGGTAAAGTTGTTGTATTAGCTGATTACGGTGCATTCATCGAAGTTTCTGAAGGTGTTGAAGGATTAATTCACGTTTCTGAAATGTCTTGGTCTACACATTTACGTTCTGCACAAGATTTCGTAAAAATTGGTGATCAAGTAGAAGCACAAATCTTAACGTTAGATAGAGAAGACCGTAAAATGTCTTTAGGGATGAAACAATTACATCCAGATCCTTGGACAGATATTACTAAAAAATATCCTGTTGGTTCAACACATACTGGTACAGTAAGAAACTACACTAATTTTGGTGTGTTTGTAGAGTTAGAAGAAGGAATTGATGGATTGGTTTATATTTCTGATTTATCTTGGACTAAGAAAATTAAGCATCCATCAGATTTTACATCTGTAGGTGATAAATTAGAAGTTCAAGTATTAGAATTAGATGTTGAAGGTCGTAAATTAAACTTAGGACACAAACAAACTCAAGACAATCCTTGGGATGCTCACGAAGCAACTTACGCAATAGACTCTTTACATGAAGGAACAATTTCTGACAAAAATGATAAAGGAGCTACTGTAACATTTGCTGATGGAGTTGAAGGTTTTGCACCAACACGTTTCTTAGATAAAGAAGATGGTGGAAAGTTAGAAAAAGGAGATACTGCACAATTCAAAGTTTTAGAATTTTCTAAAGAATACAGAAGAGTGGTAGTTTCTCATACATCTATCTTTAAAGCAGAAGAGAAGAAGAATGTAAAAGCTGCTGCTAAGAAATCTGCAGAAGCTGAAAAAACAACTCTTGGAGACATTAGTGGTTTAGCAGACTTAAAGAAAAAAATGGAAGGTAAATAAAACTTACTTGTCATTCCCGTGAAAACGGGAATCCATACTATATAAAACGCCGTTGATTTTTTCAGCGGCGTTTTTTTATTAAATTAGCTTTCTTTTAAAAACAACAATCATGGCTAAATTTATTAAACCTATATTTTTAAGTATACTTTTTTTTGCTGCAATTTCTTGTGATGACAATTCAAAATCAATTGACACATTAAAAACTTCGATAGAAAATCAGATTTCAAAGATTGAAGGAGATGTTGCAGTTGCTTTTTTTGATTTGTCTGATAGTAGTAATCAGGTTTTGATTAATACAGATGAACAGTTTCATGCTGCAAGTACCATGAAGGTTCCTGTGATGATTGAATTGTACAAACAACAATCTGAAGGAAAACTAAATTTAAACGATTCTATACTGCTTAAAAACGAGTTTAAAAGTATTGTAGACGGAAGTAGTTATAAAATGGATATTGGCGTAGATAGTGATGATGTTATTTATAGTAAAATCGGAACGCAACAAAAAATGTACGATTTAATGTACAGCATGATTATTCTAAGTAGCAATTTGGCAACAAATGTTTTAATTGAAGTTGTTGATGCTAAGAAAACTACAGCAACTATGCGAACGTTAGGAGCTGATAAAATAGAAGTGTTGCGTGGCGTAGAAGATATTAAAGCCTTTAGAAAAGGATTGAGCAATTCTACAACAGCAAATGATTTATTAATGATTATGAAAGCCATTGCAACTGGTAAAGCTGGAACCAAAGAAGATTCTGATAAAATGATTGACATTTTAAAAGATCAAAAATGGAATGATATGATTCCGAAGTATTTACCAAAAGGAGTCGAGGTTGCACATAAAACAGGTTCAATAACTGGTGTGCATCATGATGCAGCAATTGTATTTCATCCAAACGGAAAAAAATATGTGTTGGTATTGCTTTCTAAAAACCTAAAAGACTTTGATAAGGGAACAGATCAATTAGCACAAATTTCTAAATCGGTTTATGAGTATATGAAGTAAGTTTTTTGTCCGGTCGAGCGCAGTCGAGACCTAAATAAAAACCTCTCATTATAAAAGTAAAGATTTCTCGGTTTCGTTTCCATTACTTCGCTATATAATTTCTATCAAAATACATTTTGATTTCAGTAGTTCTCGAAATGACAAGAAAACTCATAATCAAATTCCTTTCTGTCATTCACATGGAAATGGGAATCCATATTGTTCTTCCTTTGTTAGTCTTTTTTTTATAAACGGGGCTAAATCAAGATTGTAAGCTGTAATATTTAATTCTTTTTTCTTTTCCATCGAAGAATACTGAATCAAGTTCAGCACAGGCTTCAACAAAATTCTAGCCTGCTTTTAATTTTTTTGAATACTACATAATATTCCACTATCGTGTCCAGACTTTATTATTTAGTTCCCCAATCAAGTTGAGGACAGGCTTTGGACACTTAGCCGTTATATATCATTTGTATTCTTACAAAAATTAAAAGAGGGCAGGTTGTCTTACAGGAATTAAACTTTAGCCTTTTCTCTTTACCGCTTTGAGCCTTTGCAACTAATTCAATAATTGAGAGATTAAAGAAACAGAGAAAATAGTCAGCATAAACCAACCAATAAAACCTTGTATAATTGCTAGATATCTAGGCAATCCTTTTATAGGGATTTCCCAAAACCTAAGGAGGTAAAAGTGTTGATGGATAACATAATAGCATTCAAAACTTTGATAAAGACATCATACAAAATAGCGATTAAGAATGCACTAATTAGCAACGTAGATTTCCAAAGGCGTTTGTGCTGAGGTAAATCGCTCCACGTACCTTTCATAATATCAATTCGCTTTAAAAACCCTGCGGATAATTTGGTTCCAGAAATAGCCCATTTATAAATTGGCATGGCAGTAGAAGTAAAAAACTTGGGAACTTTTTTATGGGAAGTTTCTATGAGTTTTCTGTATTCATCATAATCCATTAATTCTTCTTGTTGACCTGCTAAATACTCTTCATGAATTCCAGCTTGTTTGTTCATGTATTTTAAAAAGAAACTGTATCGGTCTAAAATTCTGTTTCTACCATGCCTGTCCCAAGAATTAGGAAAGAACAGATAAAACAAGGCGAATAATAAAATAACATACACAGAAAAGGTTATTGCTTTAGAAGGTTTGGTACCGTAGTTAGAAAACAGTTTTAAAAACTGGTTTACTTTCCATTGAAAAAAGGTGTCAAAAGAAGGATTAGCATCGTAGAGATATTCTAATCTTTTGGTTTCAAAATCTTTTAAATCTATATACAGCTTCTTTTAATGCATCTTCAATTTCTTCTTGTGTGTTATTTCTCAACTCTTCTTCGAAAACACAATTCAAAAAAGTGGCAGAAAGTACTGTTGTAAAACTCACTTTCTTTTTAAAAAGGATGTTGTTCATAACACCACCTCTAGTTGGTAACTCAAAATTTGACTTAGAGAAAAAATGAACATTGTTAAATGCTAATTCTTTTTCAATAACTAATTGTTTTTTTCTTCCTCCAGTAAGAATATCATCGTTATCATTAACCTCAGCAGTAAATAAGCTATCGGTTTTTGTATTGTATCTAACAAAAGCATTGCTGAGTTTAAAAAGGGTGTCTTTTTCTGCTGCAATCATATCAAATACTTCTGTATATGAATATTCTTTGAATTTGGTTTCTTGAGAAAAACAGAAAACGCTTGTAAACAACAAGCAATATAATAGTGCTTTTTTAATCATCATAGGTTTGGTTGGTTGTTTCAAATGTGTAGTATTTTTGTTAATACTACAAATTGATTTTTATAAAAACACTAAATTTTATTTAGGCTAAAGTTGTATCAACATTTCAGCAAATAATTTATCTTTGTTCAGCAGATACTGAAACAAGTTCAGTACAAAAGAAAAAGACAATGACATTAATAAAATCTATTTCAGGAATACGAGGAACTATTGGAGGAAAAACAGCCGATAATTTAACACCCATTGATGCAGTAAAATTTGCTGCAGCCTATGGTACTTTTATTTTAGAAAGAAATAATTTAGATGCTGAATCAAGTTCAGCACAAGAGAAAAAAGTAAAAGTTGTAATTGGTAGAGATGCTCGTATTTCTGGTAAAATGATTTCTAGTTTGGTTGCTAATACGTTGGTTGGTTTAGGAATTGATGTAATCGATTTAGGATTGTCTACCACGCCAACTGTTGAGGTTGCTGTTCCGTTAGAAAAAGCACAAGGTGGAATTATCTTAACAGCTTCTCACAATCCAAAACAATGGAACGCCTTAAAGTTATTAAACGAAAAAGGAGAATTCTTAAATGGAGCAGAAGGAGAAATCATTTTAGCGAAAGCGGAAGCAGATGATTTTAATTTTGCTGAGGTTGATGATTTAGGAAGTTATTCAAAAGATAAAAGTTACTTACAAAAACACATTCAAGAAGTGTTGAACTTAGAATTGGTAGATGTTGAAGCCATCAAGAACGCCAATTTTAAAGTGGTTGTTGATGGTGTAAATTCTACTGGCGGAATCTTTATTCCTGCGTTGTTAAAAGAACTACATGTGGAATGTGTTGAACTATACTGTGAACCAAACGGAGAATTTCCACACAATCCAGAACCTTTAAAAGAACACTTAACAGATATTTCTGAATTGGTAGTAAAAGAAAAAGCAGACTTAGGAATTGTGGTTGATCCAGATGTAGATAGATTGGCATTGATTTCTGAAGACGGTTCTATGTTTGGAGAAGAATATACATTGGTTGCGTGTGCAGATTATGTTTTAGGACGTTTAGGTGGCGGAAATACCGTTTCTAACTTGTCATCTTCTAGAGCATTACGTGATGTTACAGAAAAACATGGCGGAACCTATACTGCTTCTGCAGTTGGAGAAGTAAATGTGGTGATAAAAATGAAAGAAACCAATACGGTTATTGGTGGAGAAGGAAATGGTGGAATTATTTATCCAGCTTCTCATTACGGAAGAGATTCATTGGTGGGCGTTGCGTTGTTCTTATCGCATTTAGCTAATCAAAAAATGTCTTGTAAAGAGCTTAGAGATTCGTATCCAAGTTACTTTATGAGTAAAAATAAAATTCAATTAACGCCACAAATTAATGTTGATGAAGTATTAGAAACTATGGCTTCTAAGTACAAAAATGAAAATGTAAATATCATTGATGGTGTAAAAATTGATTTTGCTGATGAATGGGTTCATCTACGTAAATCGAATACAGAACCAATTATTAGAATTTACACAGAGAGTAATTCGCAAGAGAATGCAGATAATTTAGCAAAACGATTTATAAAAGAAATAGAAGATGTTATCGCCTAATAAAAGTATCAAAATACAGTTTGTATCGATTTTTATGCTGTTAAGCATATTTTCATCGTATGCTCAACAAAAAGATCAATATCAACAAAACAACAAAGGAAAATTCTATGCATATTGGGGATGGAATAGGGGAACGTATTCTAATTCAGATATCCGTTTTAAAGGAACAAACTATGATTTCACCTTATCTGGTGTAACCGCGAATGACCGTCCAACAAAATTTGGTTTAGATCCATATTTTAAGCTAGACAGAATTACAATTCCGCAAACAAATTATCGTATTGGCTATTTTTTTAAAGAAAACTACACCGTTTCAATAGGAGTAGATCACATGAAATATGTGATGAATGCAGATCAAAATGTAATGATTAACGGAGCTATTAATACAGGATCTTCATTTGACAAAGTATATGCGAATGAGATTATTAAATTAACTGAAAATTTTTTAACTTTTGAGCACACAGATGGTTTGAACTATATCAATGTTGAGGTAAAACGGTTTGATGATTTTAGTCATTTAATTGGGTTGAATTCTAAAAATTTACAGATAAATTTAACAGAAGGATTAGGAGCAGGATTTTTATTTCCAAAATCAAACACAAAATTATTAAATAAAGAAAGATATGATGATTTTCATATTGCTGGTTGGGGAATCTCAGCAAGTGTAGGAGTAAACATTACTTTCTTAAAACATTTTTTTATACAATCTGATGTAAAAGTAGGTTATATAAATATGTCAGATATTAGAACAACAAAAAGCACTAAAGATTCTGCATCTCAAAGTTTTTCTTTTCTAGAAAATACGATTGTGTTTGGGGGTAGATTTAGATTATTTTAATTCAGAATAAAATGGAATCATTAGAACAATATTTCAGTCAATTTAGAGAACACATTGTAGGTATAGATCAAACTTTTGAATCGCCCTATGGAACTCAAAACTTAATTTATACAGATTGGACCGCTAGCGGAAGATTGTACAGACCAATTGAAGAAACATTAATCAATGACTTTGGCCCTTTTGTAGCCAATACGCATACCGAAACGTCTACAAGCGGTGCTGCAATGACATTGGCGTATCATGAGGCTAGAAACATTATTAAACGTCATGTAAACGCAAGTTCAGATGATGTTTTAATTACTGAAGGCTCTGGAATGACGGGTGTTGTAAATAAATTTCAACGAATTTTAGGATTAAAAATTTGTGATGCTTTAAAAGAGCATACAAACGTTCCGGATGAAATGAAACCGATTGTTTTTGTTTCTCATATGGAGCATCATTCAAATCAAACGTCTTGGTTAGAAACTATTGCTGATGTAGAAGTCATTCCTTGTGATGAAGTTGGATTGATTTGTTTAAAAAGTTTTGGGAAGTTGTTAGAGAAATATGATGATAGAATGTTAAAAATTGCTTCTATAACTGCTGGATCTAATGTAACCGGAATTAAAACAAAATACCACGAAATTGCAAAAATGATCCATGCTAGTAATGGTTTGTGTTTTGTTGATTTTGCCTGTTCTGCTCCTTATGTAGATATAGATATGCATCCAGAAGATGAAGACGCATATTTAGATGCAATTTTCTTTTCTCCACACAAATTCTTGGGTGGACCAGTAACTTCAGGTGTGTTGATTTTCAATAAGAAATTATATAAAAATACGGTTCCAGATAATCCTGGAGGAGGAACTGTAAGTTATACGAATCCTTGGGGAGATCGTGATTATTTTGATGATGTTGAAACTAGAGAAGATGGTGGAACACCAGCTTTTATGCAAACTATAAAAATTGCATTATGTGTTCAGTTGAAAGATAAAATGGGAACTGATAAAATTCATGATAGAGAAGAAGAAATCAATGCAAAATTATTTACGTGTTTAGAAGCAATTCCGAATGTAAATATTTTAGCGCCGAATCATAAAAGCAGATTAGGAATTTTTTCTTTTTATGTTGATAATGTACATTTTAATTTAATTGTAAAGTTGTTAAATGATCGTTTCGGAATCCAAACTCGTGGAGGTTGTTCTTGTGCAGGAACGTATGGGCATTTCTTATTAAATGTAGATCAACAAACATCTAAAGCAATAGAAAAACAAATCATTGAAGGTTGTTCGGTTGAAAAACCAGGTTGGGTTCGTTTGTCTATTCACCCAACAATAAAAGATGCAGAAGTAGATTTTATTTGTGAAAGCTTAAAAGCAGTTTGCGAAAACGTTGAAGAATGGAAAAATGATTACGATTACGACGCTATAAATAATGATTACAAACACAAATCACATCAATCAATAGAAAAAGAATTGGTTAAAAAATGGTTTGCTAACTAAATAAAAAAAGCTTTGAGAATTAACTCAAAGCTTTTTTATTTTGGTGCTTTATCTTTATGTTTAAATCGTTTATGAGACCATAAATAATAAGCTGGCTCTTCTCTGATTAACTTTTCAGTAATACTTAAATATTTGTCCATTATTTGATAATTCTCAAACTCATTTGGAGTTGTTGTTATCGCTTCAAAATCGATTTCGTAATAACCTCTTTTTACTTTTCTGCAACTGTAATTAATTACAGCGCAATCAAACTTTTTAGAAAGCATTTCTGCTCCAGTATGAATCGGAACTTTAACACCTAAGAACTCTTTCCAGTAATATGTTTTTTCAACTTGAGGAGATTGATCACTTAATAAAATATACAAACCTTGTCTTTTGTTTTTAATATTAGACATCATATATTTAATAAACTCTGGTGTTTTAAAACCAGTCATTCCAAACTTTGTTCTATTTCGTTTTACCGCTTTTTCAAAGTATTTATTTTCAAGTCTTGTATAAGCTGCAAATACTTCAATATCTAGAACTAACGGAGTAGAAGTAATCCATTCCCAATTTGCATAATGAGAACCAAGTAAAATAATACTTTTTCCGTTTTTAGCAACTTCGTTTACAACTTCAGGGTTTTTATAATGATACCTTTTTTGTAATTCTTCTTTAGTGATTGAAAAGCTTTTGATACTTTCAATAAAAACATCCGTAAAGTGTTTAAAGAAACGTTTTCTAATTAGTTTTAACTCCTTTTCTGGTTTCTCTGGGAAAGACAATTTTAAATTATTTAAAACTACTGCTTTACGATAACCAATAATGTAGAAAAGTAAGTAATACAATCCGTCAGAAATAATATACAATACTCTAAAAGGAAGTTTAGAAAACAACCAAATTATTGGGTATGATAAATAAAAAATGAGTTTGTGCATGCGTATTTTTGAATTGCAAATATCGGATATAATTTTCTTATAAAGAAACCAATCTTTTAGTTAGTTTTACGTTAAGTTTGTAAACAAATACGTGTAAAAAATGAATCAATTTGTATTAGGAATTATTATTGCCAATGTTTTAATATCGATGAAAGGTTTTAATGAATATACTTTTTTAGATAAATATAAATTTCAAGTTGGTAAAATTCTTGGGGGAGAAAAGCTGCGAATGTTTACCTCTGGTTTTTTACATGTTGATTGGATGCATCTTGGATTTAATATGTACGCCTTGTATTTATTTGGCGGAATTGTTGCCGGGTTAATGGGAAACATTAATTTTTTAATAATTTATTTAGGAAGCTTATTAGCAGGAAATATGTATTCTATCTTTTACCATAAAAGTGAACCTTATTATAGTGCAGTTGGCGCTTCAGGAGCCGTTTCTGGAATTTTATATGCAGCAATTTTACTGTATCCAGATATGACATTGATGTTATTTCCGTTACCAATTCCGATTCCAGCTTATATTTTTGGAGTTGGATACTTATTGTATTCTATTTACGGAATGAAAAAACAATTAGGAAATATTGGACATTCTGCTCATTTAGGTGGTGCAATTGGCGGATTTGTAATTGCATTAATCTTAATGCCAAATTTAATTGTACAGCATACATTAATGGTTGGTTTATTAGCCGTTCCAATAATATTGTTACTACTCTTCGGAAGTAAATTAAAGAATTGATAAAGCATAAAAAAACCGAAACAAATGTTTCGGTTTTTTTGAGCGAAAGACCAGGTTCGAACTGGCGACATTCAGCTTGGAAGGCTGACGCTCTACCAACTGAGCTACTTTCGCATGGTAAAGAGCTGCAAATATAAGAGCATTCTTGGATTCTGCAATGATTATTTATAAAAAATTAATAAAAATTTTTGTCTTTTCGGGTAACTTTCAGAAAATGAAAGCCATAGATATCAAAGCCTTCATTATGGTAAAATTTATGCGATTTTGTGTTGCCTGTGTAGGTGTTTAATTCTACCGCTTCATAACCTTTATTATTGGTGTATTCATAAATCCATTTAAAAAACTGTTTGCCAAGGTTTTTACCTCTAAGAGCAGCATCAATTACCACGTGATCCACTTCAACGGTCTTACCAATATAATGCCTCGTTGAATACCACAAACCAGATATTCCGATTAAATTTTCATCAATATATAAACCAATACATTCGTAATTTGGAAGTTTAGACATTTCTACTACACGTTGTTTTAAAATATCTGAAGGTGTTTTTGTATTGATAGTCTGTAATAAAGGAATGATATCTAAGATATCTTCTTTTGCAATTGACAGTATATTGATGTTCATTAAAATTGTATTTTTAACAAATATAAATAAGTATAGAATTTTAATGATTACAATTAAAGAAGTTTCTGCAGAAGAAACGTATGAAATTCGTTTTGAAGTTTTAAGGAAGGGAATTGACTTACCAACTCAGTTTTCTGGAGATTTTGATACAGATACTTTTCATCTTGGTGTTTTTGAGAATGAAAAGTTAGTCGGAATTTCTAGTTTTATGAAAACAGATAATTCAGAGTTTAATTCTGAACAATATCAGCTAAGAGGAATGGCTACACTTTCTATTGCAAGAGGAAAAGGTATTGGTAAATTAATGCTTGATAAAGCGGTATTAATATTAAAAGAAAGAAAAGCGAATGTTCTTTGGTGTAATGCAAGAGCAATTGCTTTACAATTCTATCTAAAACAAAATTTTCAAAAAAAAGGAAAATCATTTGAAATTAACAAAATAGGAGTGCATTATATGCTCTTTAAAAACATTTAAATATCTTTATTACTTAAATCAAACCAAACAGACATGAAATTCTTAAAACAACAAGTATATATTATTATCGCATTTTTCACAATTACTGCTTTTTCTCAATCCAATGATGTAAAAAATCAAAGATAGAAGGTAGATATATATGGATGAATTAAATAAACTATACCTTTAAAGAGTAAAGCATCAAAATTTTAGAAGGAAAAATTAAAATTTACTTTTTGAAAATGACTTTATAGCTTTTTTACACCTATTGTAAAAAAACTTATTTTTCTCTAATTCATTTGAATTTTTAAAGAAACTAAGGATTGAATTATTAATAAGTAATGGATTAACTAATAAGTGCTATTATTTAACTTTTAAAGTAAATTTAATCGTTTCATTAATTCAGGTCTGTTAGAACGACTTACAGGAATAACATCTTTTTTAATAAGAATGTATAACGTCAGCAAAAAGTGAACTAATTATCACTTTAATATAAGAGATAGGTTTTATTATTTTTACAAACCTTTAAATCTTAAATGATGAAAAAAGAATTAATTTAAAAAAGAGGTGAAGAAAGTTTAATTAATTTTCTCAATTAAAATCGTACAATTTTTAAACGAGATTTATTTTTTAAATAGTTTTTAATAAGTGTTTTAGCCAATTCTTTATTTTTAATTGGCGTTATCATTTCTTTTAGAATATCCAATTGATTTTCTTGAAATGCTAGGTTAGTAAAACAATATCCCAAAACAATATTGTTTTCAATTACAATTACAGAATGTTCATCAATGGTTCTTCCTTTGTCAATTAACAACATATTATCGCTATTAAAATTATCTAAAAGAATTCTTTTCTTACTTCTTAAATTGTATTTAGGCTTATTGATGTCTAATTCTAAGAAGTACTTTAAATTTGTAAGTAATAGGTTTCCAGTGAGTTCATAGCTTATTGAAGTTGTTTTCTCTTGAACCTTAATTCCTCTTTTGGTCGTTTTTATAAACTGATTTGTCAATTCGTTTTTGATATTATTTCCTTTTCCCATAAAAATGATTTGTCCATCATCTTTATGTAAATAATAAACGCCCATTACAGTTGGGATATCATCTAGTAAACCAGTTAATTTTTCTGTAACTTTCTTACAATCAAAATGTTTAATCGTACTTTCAATAATTGTTTTATCTACATCTTTATCTAGCAATAACTTAAAAAGTTGAATGGTAGCCAATGCGTCTCCAGAAGCTCTATGTCTATCACTCATTGGTATTCCGAGCGATTTACATAATTTACCTAAACTGTAAGAAGGTTTATCTGGAATTAATTCTCTACTCAATTCTACCGTACACAAGGTGTCTCTTTTAAACTGATACCCTAAACGATTATATTCTGTTTTTAAAATTCGATAATCAAAACTAGAATTATGTGCAACAACAATACAACCTTTAGTGATTTCTAAAATTCGTTTTGCAACTTCATGAAATTTTGGAGCATTTTTCAACATCTTATTATTGATTCCTGTAAGTTGAACCACAAAAGGCTGAATGTCCTTTTCAGGATTTACAAGCGTGATTAATTGATCAACAACTTCATGTCCATCAAACTTGTAGATAGCAATTTCAGTAATCCCTTCTTCATTAAATTTTCCTCCGGTAGTTTCAATATCTAAAATTGCGTACAAATCTCTTTTTCTTTTAGGTAAAACTAAGCAATATAATTTCGCGCACCAAAAATAGCGCTGCCAACTCTAACCATATTACTACCGTTTTTTATTGCTAACTGATAATCTCCACTCATTCCCATTGATAAAATTTCAAGTTTTGAATGTTGTTCTTTAAGTTGATCAAACGCTATTTTTAAAGATGAAAATTCTTCAGATAATTGTTCTTTATCTTCAGTAAAAGTTGCCATTCCCATTAAACCAACAATTTGTATGTTTTCTAATTCTGATAGCATATTTGATGAAATAATATCACTAATATCAGAAAATGCTAAACCAAATTTTGTTGCTTCCTTGGCAATTTTTGCCTGTAATAAACATTTGATTACTCTATTGTGTTTTTTTGCTTGTTTATTGATTTCCTTTAAGGTTTTGAAACTATCTACACCGTGAATTAAATCAACAAAATGAGCCATGTATTTCACTTTATTACTTTGTAAATGACCAATCATGTGCCATTGAATATCTTTTGGCAACTCATCATATTTTGTAGCCATTTCTTGAATTTTATTTTCCCCAAAAATACGCTGACCAGCATTATATGCTTCTAAAATAGCTGAATTTGGTTTTGTCTTAGAAACGGCAACCAAAGTTACTTTACTTGGAATACTTTTAATAATAGTATGTAAACGTTCTTTAATTCCAGTCATATTAAAATTCATAAATAGTTAATGCACTTCTTAATTTTGGTTCGATGTAGGTTGTTTTTGGAGGCATTAAAAAACCGTCATCCACAATACTTTTTAATTCTTGAATAGATGTTGGTAGCATTCCGAAAGAAACTTTAAAATCTCCTGAATCAACCTTAGTTTTTAATTCTAAGTTGTCAGATTTATTTTGAGAATAAATAATTTTTGAATCATTTCTAATGTCATTAATTCCTAAGATAGGTTTTAGTACTGTTTGATATAAAATTTCTGCATCTAATTGGCTAAGTGAATTTGTAAATTCATAACTAGTTTTTCTTAAATATAGCGAATAAAACTCTCCGTTTAAGTACATGCAAAAATGGTGCTTCTTACTTGGTTTGTATAAATCTTGACCACGATTTTCAATTCTGAAATAGGTGTCTAATTCAATTAAAAATTCATCTGGAGTAAAGCCATTTAAATCTTTAATGAACCGATTAAACTCATAAATTGACAATTGACTTTCTGGTAATAAATAACTCATAAAAAAGTTGTAATCCTCTTTTCCAGTATGGTTTGGATTCTCTTTTGCTAAATTTTGCGCAAGCAAACAAGATGAAGTAGAACGATGATGACCATCAGCAATATATAATGTATTAACCTCTTTAAAAGTATCTACAATCAATTTTATGTCATTTTTATTATTTACAACCCAAAGTAAGTGAGAATCTTTATCGGTTGTAGAAAATTCAAACTCAGCTCTTGTTGTTTGATACTTTTTTATGATACTTGTAATAGTATCATTATCAGGATAAGTTAGAAGTACAGGTTCAGCATTAAAACCAGTATTCTTCAAGTAATTTTCAAATAATAACTCACGTTGCTGGATAGTCCCTTCATGCTTTTTGATAACGTTATTTTCATAATCTTCAACCGAAGTGGCAGAAATAATTCCACAAAATGAATTGATTGGTGTTGTTTTCTGATAAATATAAAAAGCGGGAGTTTCATCTTGAGTAAAAACACCATCTTCTTTAAACTCTAAATATCTATTATGTACTAATTTAAAACGTAAATCACCACTTACATCTTGTTTGTGGTATTTGTAACCTGGGTTTATTACATGCAAAAATGTATATGGGTTAAAATCCAATTTAGCAGTTAGCATTTCTGGAGTATAAATTTCACGAGATTTTGTAGAAACCAATGCTACTTTATCTCTAGAAGCTCTAACAGCTTTAAAAGGTTTTATGTTTGCCATTTTTACTTTTAAGAAAGTAATTTAATAATTTGTTCTGCTAACTCTTTTCCAATCCTATCTTGTGCTTCAACTGTTGCAGCACCAATATGAGGCGTTAAAGAAATATCTGGATTCATTAATAGTTGAATTTCTGGAGTTGGTTCTTTTTCAAAAACATCTAAACCAGCATATTTTACTTTTCCAGAATCTATTGCTTTTACCAATCCAACTTCGTCAATTACACCACCACGAGCTGCGTTTATAATTCCAACACCATCTTTCATTATTTTAAATTGGGCATCTCCAATAATATATTCTTCTTGATTTGGAACATGTAACGTAATAAAATCTGCTAGCTTGATTACTTCTTCAAAGGCTTCTGTTTCTATTTTTACATCAATTGACTGCCCGTTATAAAAAGGAACATTGATTATTGCTTCTCCAACATAACCATCATTTGCAACCACTTTCATTCCAATTCCTAAGGCTATTTTTGCGACTTCTTTACCGATTCTTCCGAATCCGATAATTCCTAATGTTTTTCCTCTAAGTTCAGTTCCGCCAGCAAATCCTTTCTTTAAATCTTTAAAACGAGTATCACCCTCTAAAGGCATTTCTCTATTTGCTTGATGTAGAAAACGAACCATTCCGAATAAATGTGCAAAAACTAATTCTGCAACAGAACTAGAAGAAGCATTTGGTGTATTTATTACATGCAAACCATGATCAATTGCATAATCAACATCAATATTATCCATTCCAACACCACCACGACCAATTAGTTTTATTGATGGACAAGCATCAATTAATTCTTGACGAACCTGTGTTGCACTTCTTACTAAAATTACATCAATATTATTTTCGTTGATATAATTTTCTAGTTGATTTTGAGCAACTTTTGTTGTGATAACTTCAAATCCTCCTTTTTCAAGTGCTTCAATACCACTTTGTGAAATTCCGTCGTTTGCTAATACTTTCATGCTTATATTTTGAACTATTTATTATTTTTTTCTAAATCTTGCATTACATCTACTAATGCTTGTACACTATATAACGGAAGTGCATTGTACATACTTGCACGATAACCACCAACACTTCTATGTCCGTTAATTCCGTTAATTCCTGCTTCTTTACAGAGGCTGTCAAAAGTTTCTTTTAAATTTTCATCTGTCAA
This sequence comes from Polaribacter sp., assembly GCA_029250685.1. Classification (GTDB taxonomy): domain Bacteria; phylum Bacteroidota; class Bacteroidia; order Flavobacteriales; family Flavobacteriaceae; genus Polaribacter. The sequence goes on along the minus strand of JAQXEU010000025.1, from coordinate 31,975 downwards.
TGTGAAAGTAGCATTCATTGTGCTTCTATCTTCTTTTGCTGCAAATCCTTCAAATAATGGATTTCTATCAATCTCATTATAAATTAATGCAGCTTTTTTATTATTTACTTTCTCAATAAAAGGAATTCCGCCTAAATCTTTTAACCATTCTAAGTTTAACATAGAAACATAAATTGCAAAAACAGAAGGTGTATTAAACATACTCTCTTTATCAATATGATTTTGGTAATCTAACATAGATGGAATTACACGCTCTACTTTTCCTAAGATTTCTTCTTTAATAACTATCAATGTTGTGCCAGCAGGGCCCATGTTTTTTTGTGCGCCAGCATAAATTAAATCGAATTTAGAAAAATCTAATTGACGCGAAAAAATATCAGAACTCATATCGCAAACATTTACGCCATCAAATTCTGGAAACTCTTTCATTTGCGTTCCGAAAATGGTATTGTTACTTGTGCAATGAAAATAATCTGCATCCACAGGAATCTGATATCCTTTAGGAATGTACTTAAAACTATCACTTTTAGAGGAATCAACTTCTACTAATTCCCCAAACAATTTGGCTTCTTTTATTGCTTTATCTGCCCAAGTTCCAGTATTTAAATAAGCTGCTTTTTTGTTTAATAAGTTATAAGCAGTCATTAAAAACTGTGTGCTTGCACCGCCTTGAAGAAATAATACTTTATAGCCTTTGTTTTCTAGTTGTAATAATTCTAGCACCAAACTTTTTGCTTTTTCCATAACTGCAACAAAAGGTTTACTTCTGTGCGATATTTCAATTAAAGAAAGATTGTCATCATTAAAGTTAAGAACAGCTTCTGAAGCTTTTTTTAGAACTTCTTCTGGTAAAATACAAGGACCTGCGCTAAAGTTATGTTTTTTCATTTAATTTATTTTTTGCAATAATGTTGTGTTAACAAAGATGCTTCTTTTTACAATATTTTTATTTTAAATTTTTGCTAAAAATTCTAACGTGTTTATACCATCTGCATAATCCCATAATTGTGGATTTTGAGTTTCGCCAAATTTAATTTCATTTTTTATTACATTATTAGAAACAATACATTGAATCTTGTCAGCATCCATTTTTAATTTTTCTTTCAACTCGTTAATGTCAGAATAATATTCATAAAAAATGGTTGCAATTGGCGATGCGTAACTTTCATCTTCTTTAATCATTAAAAAACCATTTTCTAACAAATCAAATAAGCTCATTAAATACACCGCTTTGTTATAATCGTAATTATTAGCGTATTTGGCGTTGTTGATGATTTCTTTTTTATGATACATTCCGTTAAAAAAAGCATCAAAATTATACCCTTCAGGAACAAATAATTTAGAAACACTTCTACAACCTAAACCAAAATATTGAAAAACATCATTACTTAAATTGGCTAATTCTTCATCCGTCTCATTTCCTGTTAAAACAGCAACAGAATTTCTATTCTTTCTAATGATGTTTGGCTTCCCTTTAAAGTAATGTTCAAAATAACGAGCTGTATTGTTACTCCCTGTCGCAATTACTGCATCATAATCTGTCAATTTTTCTTCAGTAAATTCAATTTTATCTTTAAAAACAGGCTCAACATATTCTAAATATTTTGCTAAAAAAGGCAATAAGCTTTTATCGCTAGATGATTGTTTTACCAAAACTGAATGTCCTGAAATCAACACAGATAAAAAATCATGAAATCCAACTAAAGGAATATTTCCTGCCATAATAATGGCAATTTTATTGCTAGAACTTTGAGTTGTTTTATCAGAAACCCATGTAGAAATATTTTCTTGAGTTAATGCTTTAGACCAACTCTCTAAAGAGAATAAAATATTATCTCTTGTAAACCAAGAATTGTTTTCTTGCGCAACTTTTAGTTGGTGTTTAAACCCATCAAAAAACAAATCATTGAATTCAATATTTTCTTTTTTTTCAATACATGATTGAGAAAACTGACTTAAAAAATTTCCTAATTTTACAAAAGCGTCAATTCGTTGTTGCATTCTATCTATTTCTTTTGGTTGTGAATTATTTTGGACTTATTTTTGCATCGCAAAGGTACATAAACTGAAACAGAAAAACTATGGCAATTATAATTACTGATGAATGTATAAATTGTGGTGCATGCGAGCCAGAATGTCCAAATACAGCAATTTATGAAGGTGCAGATGATTGGAAATATGCAGACGGAACAGATTTAACAGGAAATGTTGTTTTGCCAAATGGTAAATCTGCAAATGCTGATGAAGATCAAGAACCAGTTTCGGATGAAATCTACTTTATTGTAGCTGATAAGTGTACAGAATGTAAAGGATTTCATGAAGAGCCACAATGTGCTGCAGTTTGCCCTGTAGATTGTTGTGTTCCTGATGAAGATAATGTAGAAACTGAAGAAGAACTTTTAGGAAAGCAAAAATTTATGCATAACGAATAGAGGTAAGACTTTTAGAAACAAGAAAAAGACTAAAAATTCCGAATTTAATTCGGAATTTTTTATTTATAAAACACATATATTTGCATCGCAAAAATTTAATAAAATGAAAGCTGGAATTGTAGGATTACCAAACGTAGGAAAATCAACTTTATTTAACTGTTTATCTAACGCAAAAGCCCAAAGTGCAAACTTTCCTTTTTGTACAATCGAGCCAAATATTGGCGTTGTAAATGTGCCTGATGATAGATTACAGAAGTTAGAAGAATTGGTAAAACCAGAGAGAGTGCAACCAGCAACTGTAGAAATTGTTGATATAGCAGGATTAGTTCGTGGAGCTAGCAAAGGTGAAGGATTGGGAAATCAATTTTTAGCGAACATTAGAGAAACGGATGCGATTATTCATGTATTGCGTTGTTTTGATAATGACAATATTATTCATGTTGATACAACGATTGATCCAATTAGAGATAAAGAAACAATCGATATTGAATTGCAGTTAAAAGATTTAGAAACTGTAGAAAAACGTTTAGAAAGAGTTAAAAAATTAGCAAAAACTGGTAATAAAGATGCGCAAACCGAATTGGCAGTTTTATTAAAAATTCAAGAAACCTTATTGCAAGGAACATCAGTAAGAACTATAGATTTTTCAGAAAAAGAAGAAGAATTTGTAAAGACACTACAATTAATAACATCTAAGCCAGTTTTATATGTTTGTAATGTAGATGAAAATTCTGCTGTTTCTGGAAATTCATATGTTGATAAAGTAAAAGAAGCTATTGCAAATGAAGATGCAGAAATTATTATTTTAGCCGTTGGTACAGAAGCTGATATTAACGAATTAGACGATTATGAAGAGCGTCAAATATTTTTAGAAGATATCGGTTTAACAGAGCCTGGAGCATCAAAATTAATTAGAGCAGCATACAAATTACTAAACTTGCAAACGTATTTTACAGCTGGTGTAAAAGAAGTAAGAGCATGGACAATTAATGTTGGTGATACAGCACCACAAGCAGCTGGAGTTATTCATACTGATTTTGAAAAAGGGTTTATTAGAGCAGAAGTAATTAAATACAGCGATTACGTTACTTTAGGAACTGAAGCAAAAGTAAAAGAAGCTGGAAAATTATCTGTTGAAGGAAAAGAATATATCGTACAAGATGGTGATATGATGAACTTTAGATTCAACGTCTAATCATAGAAGAAAATCATTAAAAAATATTTTAAAACTCTGTTGATAACTAATTCATCAGAGTTTTTTGTTTTTTACGCTTATTCTTATTTTAGCAAGGCATTCAACCCGCAAATTTTATGGCACAAGAAACAAAATATACCGAAGATAATATACGATCTCTCGATTGGAAGGAACATATTCGTATGCGTCCAGGAATGTATATTGGTAAATTAGGTGATGGGTCTTCACCTGATGACGGAATCTATATTTTATTAAAAGAAGTTTTAGACAATTCGATTGACGAATATGTTATGGGCGCTGGAAAGACTATCGAAATTTCTATTAGAGACAAACAAGTAACGGTTCGTGATTATGGTCGTGGAATACCGCTAGGAAAAGTTGTGGATGTGGTTTCTAAAATGAATACGGGTGGAAAATACGATTCGAAAGCATTTAAAAAATCGGTTGGATTAAACGGAGTTGGAACAAAAGCGGTAAACGCATTATCAGATTATTTTAAAGTACAATCTATTAGAGATAATAAAACTTCTTGGGCAGAATTTAATCAAGGGAATTTAATTGAGGTTGAAGAAGCACATGAATCATCTTTAAGAAAAGGAACTAAAGTTCAGTTTGTTCCTGATGAAAGTATTTTTGGAAAATATAAATACAGAAACGAGTATGTAGCAAAAATGTTGAAAAATTATGTGTACTTAAACACTGGTTTAACAATTGTTTTTAATGGAGAGAAATTCTTTTCTGAAAATGGTTTAAAAGATTTATTGCAAGAAAATACTTCTGCTTCAGATTTATTATATCCAATAATTCATTTAAAAGAAGAAGATATTGAAATTGCAATTACACATAGTAAAACGCAATATTCTGAAGAATACCATTCGTTTGTTAATGGACAACATACAACGCAAGGAGGAACGCATCAAGCAGCTTATAGAGAAGCAATTGTAAAAACAATACGAGAGTATTTTGGAAAGAATTATGAGTCTTCAGATATTCGTAAATCTATTATTTCTGCAATTGCAATTAAAGTTATGGAACCTGTTTTTGAAAGTCAAACAAAAACGAAGTTAGGTTCAACAGAAATGGGAGGAGGTTTGCCAACCGTAAGAACATTTATAAACGATTTTGTAAAAACACAATTAGATAATTACTTACATAAGAACACTGATGCTGCAGAAGCAATTCAGCGTAAAATATTGCAAGCAGAACGTGAGCGTAAAGAATTATCAGGAATTCGAAAATTAGCGAAAGACAGAGCGAAGAAAGCGAGTTTACATAATAAAAAATTGCGTGATTGTCGCGTGCACTTTGGAGATATTAAAAAGGAAAGTTATTTAGATACAACTTTGTTTATTACTGAGGGAGATTCTGCTTCTGGTTCTATTACAAAATCTAGAAATGTAAACACACAAGCGGTTTTTAGTTTAAAAGGAAAACCTTTGAATTCGTACGGTTTGTCTAAGAAAATTGTATATGAAAATGAAGAATTTAATTTATTACAATCAGCATTAAATATTGAAGATGGAATAGAAGGGTTGCGCTACAATAATATTGTAATTGCTACGGATGCAGATGTTGATGGAATGCACATTCGTTTGTTATTAATTACTTTCTTTTTGCAATTTTTCCCTGAAGTGATAAAAAATGGTCACTTGTATATTTTAGAAACACCATTGTTTAGAGTTCGTAATAAAAAAGATACCTACTACTGTTATTCTGATGAAGAGAAACGAGATGCAATAGGAAAATTGCGTGGAAAACCAGAGATAACTCGATTTAAAGGGTTGGGAGAGATTTCTCCAAACGAGTTTGTGCATTTTATTGGAAATGATATTCGTTTAGATCCAGTAATGTTAGATAAAGAAATGCCTGTAGAAGCAATGCTTTCTTTTTATATGGGAAAAAACACACCTGATAGACAAAAATTTATCATTGAGAATTTGAAAGTAGAATTGGATATAATTGAAGAATAATAATGAGTGAAGAATTGAACGACTTCGAACACGAAGAAGAAATAAATAATCAACCAGAAGAATCGGTTGAAACCATTACTAAGGTTACAGGAATGTACAAGGAATGGTTTTTAGATTATGCTTCGTATGTAATTTTAGAAAGAGCAGTTCCTGCAATCGATGACGGATTTAAGCCCGTACAACGTAGAATTATGCATTCTATGAAAGATTTAGATGATGGCCGTTACAATAAAGTAGCGAATATTGTTGGTCATACGATGCAATATCATCCACATGGAGATGCTTCTATTGGTGATGCAATGGTTCAAATTGGTCAGAAAGAATTGCTGATTGATATGCAAGGAAATTGGGGGAATACATTAACTGGTGATCGTGCAGCAGCATCAAGATATATTGAAGCACGACTTTCTAAGTTTGCGTTAGATGTTGTTTTTAACCCGAAAACTACAGAATGGCAATCGTCTTACGATGGTCGTAGAAAAGAACCTGTAAATCTCCCTGTGAAATTCCCAATGTTATTGGCGCAAGGAGGAGAAGGAATAGCCGTTGGATTATCAACCAAAATTTTACCACATAACTTTAATGAATTGATTGACGCTTCTATCAAACATTTAAAAGGACGTAGTTTTAAAATTGTTCCTGATTTTTTAACGGGCGGAATTGCAGATTTCACCAATTATAATGAAGGAAAGCGTGGCGGAAAAGTTAGAGTTCGTGCAAAGATTTCTCAATTAGATAAAAAGACGTTGGTAATTACGGAAATTCCGTTTAGCACAACGACAACTTCTCTGATTGATAGTATTATTAAAGCCAATGAAAAAGGCAAGATAAAAATCAAGAAAATTGAAGATAATACTGCAGCTAATGTAGAAATTTTGGTGCATTTACCTGCGGGGATTTCTCCAGACAAAACCATTGATGCATTATTTGCATTTACCAATTGCGAGAATTCAATCTCGCCTTTGTGTTGTGTTATTGAAGATAATAAACCAGTTTTTATTGGGGTTCATGAAGTATTAAGGAAATCAACTGATAATACAGTTGAGCTTTTAAAATTAGAACTTGAAATTCAGTTAAACGAATTAGAAGAACAATGGCATTTTGCTTCTTTAGAACGTATTTTTATTGAAAATAGAATTTATCGTGATATTGAAGAAGAAGAAACTTGGGCTGGTGTAATCGCTGCAATTGATAAAGGATTACAACCGCACATCAAACATTTAAAAAGAGCAATTACCGAAGAAGATATCGTTCGATTAACAGAAATCAGAATTAAGAAAATTTCTAAGTTCGATATTGATAAAGCAAAACAACACATTGAAAGTTTAGAAGATAAAATTAAAGAGGTAAAAAACTTCTTGGCGAATTTAATTGACTTTGCAATCGACTTTTTCAAGCGATTAAAATCGACTTACGGAAAAGGAAAAGAGAGGAAAACTGAAATCAGAATTTTTGATGACATTGTTGCTACAAAAGTAGTGATGCGTAACACAAAACTCTACGTAAATAAAGAAGAAGGTTTTATCGGAACTTCATTGCGTAAAGATGAATATGTTACCGATTGTGCAGACATTGATGATATTATTGTCTTTAGAGAAGATGGGCAAATGATTGTGACGAAAGTGGCAAACAAAACATTTGTGGGTAAAGGAATCATCCATATTTCTGTCTTTAAAAAGAAAGACAAAAGAACAGTTTATAACATGATGTATCGCGATGGAAAAAGCGGGCCAAGTTATATGAAACGTTTTACAGTTACTGGCGTTACAAGAGATAAAGATTACGATTTAGCAAACGGAAATAAAGCATCAAAAGTATTGTACTTCACTGCAAATCCAAATGGAGAAGCAGAAGTTGTTACTATTAATTTAAGAGCTGTTGGAAGTGTTAAAAAATTGAAATGGGACATTGATTTTGCAGACTTAGCAGTAAAAGGAAGAGGTGTCCGTGGGAATACTATTACTAAATACCCGATTAAAAAAGTGGAATTTAAATCTGCGGGAGTTTCAACATTGAAACCTCGAAAAATATGGTTTGATGATACTGTTCAGCGTTTAAATGTTGATGGAAGAGGTGAGTTATTAGGTGAATTTAGAGCAGAAGATAAGTTGCTAATTGCTTTGCAATCAGGAATGATAAAAGCAGTTACTCCAAATTTAGCAAGTAGATTTGAAGACGATATGATTGTCTTAGAAAAATGGAAACCTAAAAAGCCTATTTCTGCTATTTATTTTGATGGAGATAAAGAAATCTATTTCGTAAAACGTTTTCTTATTGAAACGGTTGATAAAGATGAATTGTTTATTTCTGAACATCCAAAATCTCAATTAGAAATTATTTCTACTGATTATAGACCCGTTGCTGATGTGCAGTTCTCTAAACGCAACTTAGAGAATGTAGAAGTTAATTTTGAAGAGTTTATTGCTGTAAAAGGAATTAAAGCGCAAGGAAACCAATTAACTAAAGATAAAGTGAAACAAGTGAGTTTGTTGGACTCTTTACCTTTTGAAGAGCCAAAAGAAATTACTTCTGAAGAAATTGAAGTAATAGAAGAAGAGGTTATTTCTGAAGAAGTATTGCCTTTAGAAATCACAAACTTAGAAAGCGCTCCAGAAAAACCTGAATTAATTAGTAGCGAAGAAAAGGCCAAAAGAGCTTTGCAAAGAACGATTGAAAAGAAAAAAGCAGAACAAAAATCAAAAGATGACGAAAGTCAAACTACATTATTTTAGAAATTAAAAATTATGAATAATTACGTGGATAATTTTTTAAAGTTAGACAGCTTTTGGAATATACTATTGTTTAGTTTACTTGTTTTTTTTATCACTTGGATTCTTTCTAGAATTATACGTTTTTTCATTGTTAAATATATTAAGCAAAAGAAAACGGATCGATTTGGGGTTACAAGTATCTTCTTTTTAAAAAATTCAATAAAATTTTTTCTAGGATTAATTGCAATTGGTTATTTAATCTACGTTGTTCCATCTTTAAGGAGTAAAGCAACCATTATTTTTTCTGGAGCAGGTATTTTAGCTGCTATTATTGGTTTTGCTGCACAAGCTGCGTTATCTAATTTAATTGCAGGTGTTTTTATTGTAATTTTCAAACCTTTTAGAGTTGGAGACTATATAAAGATTGATGAAGAAAGAATTGGAATTGTGCAAGACATTACTTTACGTCACACAATCATTAATACATTTGAAAACAAGCGTTTAATCATTCCGAATTCGATAATAAGCACTGAGTCAATTTTAAATCATACGATAGAAGATTCTCATATTTTAAGTTTTAACAACTTTAAAATTGGTTTAAATGCTGATGTTGACCTAGCTAAAAGAATCATTCAAGAAGAAGCTGTAAAACTAAATCACGTAATTGACAATAGAACACCAGAAGAGGTCTTAACAGAGGATCATCAAATTATGGTTCGATTTATTGATGTAAACGAAAGTTTTATTCATTTAAGAGCTTACGTTTGGTTAAACGAACCTTTTCAAGAGTTTAAACTAAAATGTGATTTAAAAGAAGCGGTTCATAAGCGCTTTGTTACTGAAGGTGTTGATTTACCAATTCCTTTGCGAAAAATCTATAACACTTAATTCATCTTTTCGAAAAAAGTAGGCGTATAGTCTTTTAATAATTCTGGATGAGTGATTTTGATAATATCTTTTAAAACTAAATCTGGTCTTGTTGGTCCTAATTCAAAGTAAATAACACCGCCAGTTGCACCAACTTTATTGGCAAACGTGAATAATTTATCATTTTTAAAGGCTTTAAAAGCTGAGTAGTTCTCGTTATTTTTTTTCAGTTGTTTTTTTGAAGAAAAATATCCGGGAGCAATCCAAATATCTGCATCTTTTCCACGATCTAAAATACTTTCAAAGCTGAGTGATAAACTTCCTTTTCCTTTAGAGTCTTTCCAAAGGTAATTCGTGTTCGCGTCAACCAAAAATTGCGCTACAAAGCTTTCTCCTGCAGGTAAATTCCAAATATCTTTACTCATTATTGCTCCAGATAATATATTTGGAGTTTCCTTAGCTTTACTAGCAATTAATTTAGCATCATTATAGTTTTTCTCAATAGCATTAAAAATACTATCCGCTTCTTTTTCTTTATTATATAAAACTCCGAAAAACTTAATCCATTCTGCTCTTCCAAGTGGAGTTTCTTCAAGCCAGTCACCGTTTAAAACAACTGGAATTCCAGATTTTTCAATTAAGGTTAATGATTTGTTTGTTTTTGTCATGCTGAAACCAATTACAACATCAGGATTTAAATCCAATATAATTTCTGTATTTAAAGAGGATTTAACACCAACTTCTTTTACTGAATTCATTTCAATTAATTTCCTTGTTTTTGTTGATGAAATATATTTTGTATGCGGAAAACCAATTAAAGAGTTTTCTACTCCAAGCAATTCTAACATTGAAACATGAGTTGTAGAAGTAACTACTATTTTTTGAACAGGTGTGCTTATCAGTGTTCCTTTAGGGTAGAATTTATTACTGTCTTTATTCGTTGTCAATATATATTCAAATTGCTCTTTAGAATTTGGGTAAGGTGATTTAATAATTAGTTTTTTTGATTCATTAAAATTCTGAATATAAAATCCTTTGGCATGTTTTATTTGAATTGATTTTTTAATTATTAAATCATCGTTTTTCGCATTGTTTTTACCTTTGCATCCAACAAAAAAAATGGCAATTAATAGGATCCCTAAAACTTTCTTCATTATAAATATTTTAATACTGCAAGATTACAAAAATGTTGTGAATAAAGTTTTACTAATGTTGATAAATGAAGTACTTTCGCCCCGAATTTTGGTTTTATCACCTAATTGCTAGTTGATAAATTAAAAGGGAATTTGGTGACATAATTTTAGAATTATTATCCCAAAGCTGTTCCCGCAACTGTAAGCTTTGTTCTTTTAGAAAGAATGCTTGTAATTATTCTTTTTACCACTGTTTTTATAATGGGAAGGTAAATTACAAGACGCGAGCCAGGAGACCTGCCATGAATCAAAGACTAAAAACTTTCGGGATAAAAGTTTATGTACCATCATTTCGTACAGAATTTTCCTGATTTATTTATTTTAATTAAATCATTAACAATGAAAAATCAATTAACAATTATTGGTGCTTTAGCTATTATATTAGCTAGTACAAGTGTTTTTGCACAAAAAACTCAAGAAAAAGAAATCAAATTAGAAGAAGTTGTAATTTCTGCTACAAAGTTTGAATTAAAAAAAGAGAAAGTTGGTAAAGTAATTACTAAGATTACGCAAGAAGAGATTAAAAATAATGCAGGTAAAACTGTGTTAGAATTATTGAATTCAGTTCCTGGGGTTGAGATAAAAGGGACAAATTCGGTTTTTGGAGAGGTAAAAGGAACTTATATTAGAGGCGGAAGAAGCAGGCAAGTCTTAGTTTTAGTTGATGGTGTTCCGTTAATTGATCCAACTGGAATTAGTTTAGAGTTTGATTTACGTTTGCTAAGTTTAAGTCAAATTGAATCAATTGAAGTGATGAAGGGTGCTTCAAGTACTTTGTATGGTTCTGGTGCTGCAACAGGAGTCATTAATATCATTCTTAAAAAAACTTCTAAAAACACAGTTTCTGGAACTTTTGAAACTAGTTTTGGAACAAATAATTCAGCAACAACAAATAGCAAAAACTTATCGGATGCAAACTTAAATGCAACGGTTAGAGGAACATCAAACAAATTAAACTATTTAACCTCAATAAATGTTACAGAAGTTGATGGGCTTTCAGCTGCAAAAAGCGCTACAAACCAACAATTTACAACAGATCCATTTTATAGTGAAAACGGATTTGCAAAAGTTGGATATCAGTTTTCTGATAAATTAAATATTGAATCATTTTTTAATATTGACAACTTAGAATTTAGTTATGATGCTGGTAAAAATGCAGATTCTAAAATAAATGAAACAACTCAGAAACAAGTAAGGATAGGAGTAAAGCCAACATATACATACAATAATGGAAGTGTTGTTGCTATAGCATCTTTAAATAGAGTGAAAAGAATTTTATTAACAGATTCTTACGAGGGAAACTCTGTAAATATTGATGCTGTGAATAAATATGATTTCAATGAAAATACACAATTAATTTCTGGAATTAATTACCAAAATCATAAGAATCAAACAAATTCTCCTTGGGGGAATATAAATGATGATGTTGCTAATTTTAATACGTTAGATTTTTATAGTTCTGTTGTGTATACAACAGATTTTGATTTAACAATTAATACAGGTGGAAGAATCAATAAACACAGTAATTACGGAACTCATTTTGTGTATCATATCAATCCTTCTTTAAATATTTTTGCTTTAGAGGATGCATCTTTAAAGTTATTAACTTCATATAGTACAGCATTTATTGCACCTAGTTTGTATCAATTGTTTTCTGTTTATGGAAACACAGATTTAGAACCAGAAACGAATAAAACATTTGAATTTGGGTTTGAGTCTTCCTATAAAAATTTGTTAGATTTTAATATGGTATATTTTAATAGAACAGAAGATAATGCAATTATTTTTCAAAACTTAGCAATTGCACCTTGGGGAAAATATGGAAATTCAAATGCTACAATTTCTGCAAAAGGAGTTGAAACATTTGTAGATGTAAAAGCAACATCAGAAGTTGATTTTTCTTTGGGATATACGTACACAGATAAAGCTGCTGATACAGATTACATTCCAGGAAATAAACTTACAGCACAATTAAATTACAAACCATCAAATGATTTGTTTTTATCAGTAGCGTATAAAAATGTTGGAGAAAGAACAGGTAGATATTATGATAATCTTACTTTTTCAACGGTTTCTCAACAACTAGAAGCGTATCAATTAATTGATATCAATGCAAACTATAAATTATTAGACAATCAAGTTGTCCTATTTGGTTCGATTTCAAATTTATTAGATAAAGATTACGAAGAAACGATTGGTTATAATACAAGGGGAAGAAACTATAAATTTGGAATTCGTTTACAGTTATAATTGAATTGTATATAATAAAAAAGCTCTAAAGAAATTTAGAGCTTTTTTATTAAATATATTTTTTGATTTCTGCTTTTAAATAGGCAATTGGAGCATCTGTTGCTGATGAAGAATTTTGATACGCCAACATTGTTTTTTCTCTAAAATCTTGCGCACTTTTACTTGTTTTAGCAACTTGCTTTAGTTTGTTGATAATAGCAGTTTTAGAAGTGATAATTACATTCCAACATGCATCAGAAATATATAGTTGTTGCACTAAATTATGTTCAAACTCTTGTTCTATGCTTTGAAGTATTAAAGATAAATATTCATCTACAGATTCTGATTTTGGTTTAACTCTTACTAACATTTTTATTGGGTTAATCCGCTCGCAAAACAATAACATTCTTTCATAAGCTTGCAATTTTATTGGTAAAGCCTCTTTCTTCCTATCTGCAAATAAATCAATCTTCTGTTGACTATTTTTTGTTTTTGCTTGTAATTTTAAAAAATAAAAACCAATAACCCCAATTAATAAAATAATACCAGTAATTTCAATAGAGCTCAAATTCATCGACTAAAACTTAATAAATTTATAACCATTATTTTGATACTGTAATAAAGCTGTCATAGCTGAAAGCGCAAATTTTACATTTGGATTTACTAATGATTTATCCATTTTCCTAAAACTAGCAGTTTGCCCACAAATAATAATATCTACACCAGCATCTTTTAGCTCTTTAATCAGTTTTGTATTTGGATTTACAACACCAAATTTTGTTTTATAAGCACCATCAGTTAAAACATCTTTCCAGGCAGCACCATGAATTGTGATGGCAACCTTTAATTGTTCTAAATTCATTCCTTCATTTGCGTGCATATTTAAAAAACGAGCGGCAGTAACGATGTTCTTATTAATAACATTGTTTTTTGAAGAAGTGCTCGAAACATCAAAAATCACTTTTAATTCAGCAGCAGTATTTGTTTTAATCTCTGGATTTTCTACACTAAAAGTTTGACCAAAATTTTTAATTATTTTTCCGTTTACTCGATTATTTTGCGATAAAACTATTGTCGAAAACAGTGTAAACAGTACAAAAAAGAAATGTTTTTTCATGATAAGTAATTTATTGTTGTAAATGTATTTATAATTTTATGAATTAGTAAATAAAATTGATGAACATTGCCTAAATTTACGTTTTAAAACTTTCCAATTGTCAAAATATTTAGATTCTTTAAATCCTGCGCAAAGAGACGCGGTTATACAAAAAGACGGACCAATGATTATCATTGCTGGAGCTGGTTCTGGTAAAACACGTGTGTTAACATACAGAATTGCACATCTAATGCAGCAGGGCGTTGACGCTTTTAACATTTTATCGCTGACCTTTACAAACAAGGCGGCAAGAGAAATGAAAGAGCGTATTGCTGGTGTTGTTGGCGCAAGCGAATCTAAAAACCTTTGGATGGGAACTTTTCACTCGGTTTTTGCAAGAATTTTACGTTCAGAAGCAGACAAACTCGGTTTTCCATCAAACTTTACAATTTATGACACACAAGATTCTGTTCGTTTAATTACATCTATCATTAAAGAAATGCAATTAGATAAAGATCGATACAAGCCAAAACAGATTTTGGGAAGAATATCGTCTTTAAAAAATAGTTTGATAACTGTAAACGCCTATTTCAATAATTCTGATTTAATAGAGGATGATTTACATGCAAGTAGACCAAAAGTTGGTGATATTTACAAAGAATATGTTGCAAGATGTTTTAAATCTGGTGCAATGGATTTTGATGATTTACTATTAAGAACTAACGAAGTTTTAGCACGTTTTCCAGCTGTGTTGGCAAAATATCAAGATCGATTTAGATACATAATGGTTGATGAGTATCAAGATACAAACCATTCGCAATATTTAATTGTAAAAGCCTTGGCAGATCGTTTTCAGAACATTTGTGTGGTTGGTGATGATTCGCAAAGTATTTATAGTTTCCGTGGTGCAAACATTAGTAATATCTTAAATTTTCAGAAAGATTATCCAGAAGTAAATACGTTCAAGTTAGAGCAAAATTATCGCTCTACAAAGAATATTGTAAATGCAGCAAATTCTGTTATTGAAAAGAATAAAACACGTTTGGATAAAGTTGTTTGGACATCCAATGATGAAGGTGAGCAAATAAAAGTAATGCGCACAATTTCTGATGGAGAAGAAGGACGTTTTGTTGCAAAGTCTATTTGGGAAAATATGATGAATAAGCAATTGACTGCGGATGCATTTGCTATTTTGTATAGAACAAATTCGCAATCTAGAGCTTTGGAAGATGCACTAAGAAATAAAAATATTAAGTATAAAATTTATGGCGGAATTTCTTTTTATCAACGAAAAGAAATCAAAGATTTGCTATCGTATTTACGATTGTTAATCAACCCGAATGACGAAGAAGCTTTAAAAAGAGTGATCAATTATCCTGCAAGAGGAATTGGTCAAACTACAATTGATAAATTAACAATTGCGGCAAATCATTACGGAAAATCAATTTTCGAAATTCTAAAGCATCTTGATAAAGTTGATATTAAAATCAATGCTGGAACAAAAAATAAACTACAAGATTTTGTCAATACAATTTTGCGACTACAAATAGATTCGCAAAAAGTAAATGCTTTTGAAATTGCGGATATTGTTGTAAAACAAGTGCGTTTAATTAAAGATTTAGAAAAAGACGGAACACCTGAAGCTGTGAGTAAAGTTGAAAATGTTCAAGAATTATTAAACGGAATTAAAGACTTTATTACCGATAAAATTGAAACAGGAGAAGATGCTTCATTAACATCATTTTTAGAAGACGTTGCATTGGCAACAGATTTTGATTCTGACAAAAAAGAAGACACACCAAGAGTTTCTATGATGACAATTCACCAATCTAAAGGATTAGAATATCCATATGTTTATATTGTTGGTTTAGAGGAAAATTTATTTCCTTCTGGAATGAGCATGAACACAAGAAGTGAATTGGAAGAAGAACGTAGATTATTTTATGTAGCATTAACAAGAGCAGAGCATCAAGCGTATTTAAGTTACGCACAAACTCGTTATCGTTGGGGTAAATTAACAGATGCAGAACCAAGTAGGTTTTTAGAAGAAATTGATGAAAGTTTTTTAGAATATTTAACGCCAAAAAAAGTTGAACCATCTGTGAATCGATTTGTAGATGCAAGTTTGTTTGATACACCTTCAAAAACCATCCGTTTTCAAAAACCAATTCAACGTAAAAAACAAGAGTTTAAAGCGAAAAAAGAAAGTGCTTTTATTCCACCCAAAAAGTTAAAGAAAATTCCAAATTCAACTTCAGAAAAAAGCAATCTTTTCGATAATAATATTACTGTTGGTTCGTTTGTAGAGCATAACCGATTCGGTAGTGGAGAAGTATTGAGTTTAGAAGGAAATGGACCAAATAAAAAAGCAGAAATTAAATTCGGAACCGTAGGAAAGAAAAAATTATTATTACAATTTGCGAAATTAAAAGTAATCGGTTAAAATAGCTCGATTTTAATTTTTGATTACTTAAAATAAATACCTAATTTGCAAACGATAAAATACTTCAAAAAACAAAAAGAAATAAAAAGCGATATAGCTTATAATTTCAATAAAACTTAGAATGGAATTCGAACTAGAATACAACTCAGAAAGACCGTTAATGATTATCCCTGAATACGGCAGACATATCCAAAAATTAGTAAATCACTGCGTTGCTTTGAGCGATAAAGAGGAAAGAAATACAATGGCAAAAGCAATTGTGGATGTTATGGGAAACTTGCAGCCTCATTTACGAGATGTGCCAGATTTTAAACACAAATTGTGGGATCAATTGTTTATTATGTCTGGTTTCAATCTAGATGCAGAATCTCCTTATGAAAAACCATCTAGAGAAGAGTTACAAGAAAAACCAGATTCTTTAGCGTATCCAAAATCGGCATCAAGATACCGCTATTATGGTAATAATATACAGGCTATGATTGATGTTGCGCTTGCTTGGGAAGAAGGTGAAAAGAGAGAGGCTTTGGTGTATACAATTGCAAATCACATGAAAAAATGTTATTTAAATTGGAATAAAGATACAGTTGATGATGCTGTTATCTATAATCATTTATACGATTTATCAGACGCAAAAATCGATTTAAGAAATTCAGAAGAAGCACTTTCGGAAAGTAGAAACTTACTTAAAAAGAGAAGTTCTCAACAAGGGAAAACTAACTCGAAAAACTACAAGTCAAACAATAGAAATAATAGCAGCAACAATAATAATAGAAGAAAATAAATATGGCATCATTTAAAATTGAAGGTGGTCACAAATTAAATGGTACAATTACTCCGCAAGGTGCAAAAAATGAAGCCTTACAAATTATTTGTGCAGTATTATTAACTCCAGAAAAAATTGTTGTTGAAAACATTCCTGATATTATAGATGTTAATAAATTAATTTTCATCTTGGGAGAATTAGGAGTTAAAGTTGAAAAATTAGCAGCTAATTCTTATCGTTTTCAAGCGGATGAAATCAACTTAGAATACTTAGAATCTTCCGAATTTAAAAGAGATGGAAGTTCTTTAAGAGGTTCAATTATGATTGTTGGTCCATTATTAGCTCGTTTTGGGAAAGGATATATTCCAAGACCTGGAGGAGATAAAATTGGACGTAGAAGATTAGATACGCATTTTGAAGGGTTTATTCGTTTAGGTGCAAAATTTAGATATAATAGAGAAGAATATTTTTATGGAGTTGAAGCTGAAGAGTTATACGGAACAGACATGTTGCTGGATGAAGCTTCTGTAACCGGAACTGCGAATATTTTAATGGCATCGGTTTTAGCAACTGGTACAACTACAATTTACAATGCAGCTTGTGAACCTTATATTCAACAATTGTCAAAAATGTTGAATTCGATGGGTGCAAGAATTTCTGGTGTTGGCTCTAACTTATTAACGATTGAGGGAGTTAAAGAATTAAAAGGTTGTCGTCATAGAATCTTACCTGACATGATTGAAATTGGGTCTTGGATTGGTGTTGCTGTAATGACACAATCTGAATTAACAATTAAAGATGTTAGTTGGAAAGATTTAGGGCAGATCCCGAATGTTTTTCGAAAATTAGGAATTAAATTGGAAAGAAAAGGCGATGATATTTATATTCCATCACAAGAAACATATGAAATTCAGAATTACATTGATGGTTCAGTTTTAACAGTTTCGGATGCACCTTGGCCAGGTTTTACTCCTGATTTGTTGAGTATTGTTTTGGTAATTGCTACACAAGCAAAAGGAACTGTTTTAATTCATCAAAAAATGTTTGAAAGCCGTTTGTTCTTTGTTGATAAATTAATCGATATGGGCGCTAAAGTTATTTTGTCAGATCCACATAGAGCAGTTGTAATTGGTCATGATCATAAATCGCAATTAAAAGCTACAAAAATGACATCACCAGATATTAGAGCTGGAATTTCATTATTAATAGCAGCTTTATCAGCAAAAGGAACATCAATCATTAATAATATTGAGCAAATTGATAGAGGTTATGAAAACATTGAAGCCCGTTTAAAATCTATCGGCGCAAAAATTGAAAGAATAGAAGATTAATACTGAAGTAAATTCAGAATTATTAAAAAAAATAAATAGTGTCAGTTTGGCACTATTTTTTTATTGGCAAAATTATTGCCAATAAATTGTTTACAATTTAACGATTACAATAAATGAGTACAGAAGAAAATATAAAAGAAGAGGAAATAAACAACACTGAATCTGAGGCAAAAGTTGAAGAGAATCAAGAAGTTGTTAAAGAAGAGCCAACGACAGAAGAAATTATTCAAGCAGAAAAGGATAAATATTTACGTTTGTTTGCTGAGTTTGAAAACTATAAAAAAAGAACTTCTAGAGAAAGAATTGAATTATACAAAACTGCAGGTCAAGAATTAATGACAAGTTTACTGCCAGTTATGGATGATTTTGACAGAGGTTTGGCAGAAATCAAAAAAGCCAAAGACAAAGAGTTGTTAAAAGGCATGCAATTGATTAATGATAAATTAAAGAAAACTCTAGAGCAAAAAGGGTTGACTTTAATGAAGGTTAAAGCAGGTGATGTTTTTGATGCAGATATTCATGAAGCAATTACACAAATTCCAGCTCCAACAGATAAATTAAAAGGGAAAGTTATTGATTGTATCGAAAACGGATATATGTTAGGAGATAAAATTATTCGTTTCCCAAAAGTGGTAATAGGACAATAAAAACAACCTACAATTAACAATGATCATTGATCATTGATAACTGATCATTGAATACTATGGCAAAAAGAGATTATTACGAAGTACTAGGAATTAGTAAATCAGCATCAGCTGCAGAAATTAAAAAAGCATATCGAAAGATGGCTATTAAGTATCATCCAGATAAAAATCCTGATGACACTTCTGCAGAAGAAAAATTTAAAGAAGCAGCAGAAGCTTATGAGATTTTAAGCGACGATAACAAAAAAGCACGTTTCGATCAATATGGACATCAAGCATTTGAAGGTGGTCATGGCGGTGGCGGTGGTTTTGGCGGCGGCGGAATGAACATGGAAGATATCTTTAGTCAATTTGGAGATATTTTTGGTGGTGGTTTTGGCGGCGGATTCGGTGGCGGTGGTCAACGACAAGCTAGAGTTAAAGGTAGTAATATGCGAATTCGTGTAAAATTAACTTTAGAGGAAATTGCAAAAGGAGTAGAGAAAAAAGTAAAAGTTCGTAGAAAAGTTCAAGCAGACGGTGTTACATATTCAACATGTTCTACTTGTAATGGTGCTGGACAGGTAACAAGAGTTACCAATACAATTTTAGGAAGAATGCAAACTGCAGCTACTTGTCCAACTTGTCAAGGTGCAGGTCAAAGTATCAAATCAAAACCTAATGGTTCTGATGCAAACGGTTTAATCGTAAAAGAAGAAACGGTTTCAATTCAAATTCCTGCTGGTGTAACAGAAGGAGTGCAGTTAAAAGTTGCAGGTAAAGGAAATGAAGCGCCAGGAAAAAATTCTGTTTCGGGTGATTTATTAGTGTTGATTGAAGAAATTCAACATGATTCTTTAAAAAGAGAAGGAACAAATATTCATTACGATTTGTATGTTAATCTTTCTGAAGCTGTTTTAGGTGTTAGTAAAGAAGTAGAAACTGTAACAGGAAAAGTGAAAATTAAGATTGATGCAGGAACGCAATCAGGAAAAATTTTACGTTTAAAAGGAAAAGGTTTGCCAAGTATAGAACGTTACGGAAATGGAGATTTCTTAATTCATATTAATGTTTGGACTCCACAAGAATTATCTAAAGAACAAAAACAGTTCTTTGAATCTATGAAAAACGATGAAAACTTTGAGCCGAATCCAAATACTTCAGATAAATCTTTCTTTGAAAAAGTAAAAGATATGTTTTCGTAACATTTGTTACATAAATATTTAAATAAATTTCATAGATTTGCAGAATTGTTAGTCGCAAGACTAATAATTCTTTTTCATAGCAATTTTCCCACTTAAGAAATTAAGTGGGTTTTTTATTTGTATTTTTGTCTCATAAAATTTAGCAGATCTATCTTATCGCTTTACTTTTATAGTAAAGAGGAAAGTCCGGACACCATAGAGTAGCATAGCGGATAACGTCCGTCCAATGTAAGTTGAGGACAAGTGCAACAGAAAGCAAGTACAGTTCGGCTGTAGTGAAACCAGGTAAACTCTATGCGGTGCAATGCCACGTATATTAGAGATTGAGAACTACTCGTTCGATTCTAAGGGGTGGGCAGATTGATTCTAAGAGCAATTTTAGAACTAGATAAATGATAAGATTCCGTTTACGGAAAACAGGATTCGGCTTATTGATCTGCTTTATTTTTTACATCTAATTAGCAATATGGTAATTTTAATATCTTTTTGGAGTTTTTTTTTAGTGAATTATTAATATTTTGAAATTAAAATATCAAATACTTATTAATTGCTTCGATTCACTGTTTATTACGCAATAATCAATAGAAAATTGTACTTTTGCAAAACAAAAATTAAACAATTATAACCTATGGCTTTTGATATTGAAATGATTAAAGAGGTTTATTCTAAAGTAGTTGAAAGAGTAGATGCTGCTCGCAACATTACTGGTAAACCGTTAACACTTGCTGAAAAGATTTTATACACGCACCTTTGGGATGGTAATCCAACCAAAGCATTTGTAAGAGGTAAAGATTATGTAGATTTTGCACCAGATAGAATTGCATTACAAGATGCTACTGCACAAATGGCTTTATTACAATTTATGCAAGCAGGAAAAACAAAAGTTGCTGTACCAACAACAACACATTGTGATCATTTAATTCAAGCTAAAAAAGGAGCAAGTACAGATTTGCAATCTGCTTTAAATACAAGTAACGAAGTTTTTAATTTCTTAGAATCTGTTTCTAATAAATATGGATTAGGGTTTTGGAAACCAGGAGCAGGTATTATTCACCAAGTAGTATTAGAAAATTATGCATTTCCTGGAGGAATGATGATTGGAACGGATTCTCACACAGTTAATGCTGGTGGATTAGGAATGGTTGCTATTGGTGTTGGAGGAGCTGATGCTGTTGATGTTATGGCAGGAATGGCTTGGGAATTAAAATTCCCTAAATTAATAGGAGTAAAGTTAACTGGAAAATTGTCTGGTTGGACTGCTCCAAAAGATGTGATTTTAAAAGTAGCTGGAATCGTTTCTGCAAAAGGAGGAACCGGAGCTATTGTTGAATATTTTGGAGAAGGAGCAACAGCAATGTCTTGTACTGGAAAAGGCACAATTTGTAATATGGGAGCAGAAATTGGAGCAACAACTTCTACATTTGGTTATGATGAATCAATGGAACGTTATTTGCGTGCTACAGATAGATCTGATGTTGCAGATGCAGCAAATTCTGTAAAAGATTATTTAACAGGTGATGATGAAGTATATGCAAATCCAGAACAATATTTTGATCAAGTTATTGAAATTAACTTATCAGAATTAAGTCCGTTATTAAATGGTCCTTTTACGCCAGATTTATCGACAAAAGTAGGAACAGCTATGAATGTTGCAGCTACAAAAAATGATTGGCCATTACAAGTTGAATGGGGTTTAATAGGTTCTTGTACAAACTCATCTTATGAAGATTTATCAAGAGCAGCTTCAATCGCTCAACAAGCAATTGATAAAGGATTAAAAACAAAAGCTGAATTCGGAATTAATCCAGGTTCAGAAAAAGTAAGATATACAGCAGATAGAGACGGGATTCTAGAAGTGTTTGAAAACTTAGATGCTAAGATTTTCACAAACGCTTGTGGTCCTTGTATCGGACAATGGGCTCGTTATGATGATCCAAAAAATGCTCCAAAAAATTCAATCATCCATTCGTTTAATAGAAACTTTGCAAAGCGTGCTGATGGAAACCCAAATACACACGCCTTTGTTGCATCACCAGAAATGGTTGCTGCAGTAACTATTGCTGGTCGTTTAGATTTTAATCCGATGACAGATTCTTTAATCAATGAAAATGGAGAAGAAGTGATGTTAGATGAACCAACTGGATGGGAATTACCTCCAAAAGGTTTTGAAGTGAAAGATGATGGATATTTAGCACCAGAAGAAGACGGAAGTCATTTAGATGTTGTGGTAAAAGAGGATTCTGAACGTTTAGAATTGTTAACGCCATTTACACCTTTAGGAAATGATTTATCTGGAGTTAAATTATTAATAAAAGCACATGGAAAATGTACAACAGATCATATTTCTATGGCTGGACCATGGTTACGTTTCCGTGGACATTTAGATAATATTTCTAACAACTGTTTAATAGGAGCTGTAAATGCATACAGTATGAAAACGAACTTTGTAAAAAGTCAGATTACTGGTGAATTTGATGCTGTGCCTAAAACGGCAAGAGCTTATAAAGCAGCAGGAATTAAAACGATTGTAGTTGGTGATCATAATTACGGTGAAGGTTCTTCTAGAGAACACGCTGCAATGGAACCAAGACATTTAGGTGTTGCTGCGGTATTGGTAAAATCATTTGCTAGAATCCACGAAACAAACTTGAAAAAACAAGGAATGTTAGGATTGACATTTGCTAATGAAGCTGATTACGATTTAATTCAAGAAGATGATACATTTAACTTTGTAGATTTAAATGAATTTGCTCCAGGAAAACCTTTAACTCTTGAAGTAGTTCATGCTGATGGAAGTAAAGATACAATTGTAGCAAACCATACATACAACCAAGGAAAAATTGCATGGTATAATGAAGGTTCTGCTTTGAACTTAATCAAAAAAGAAAATGCGGCTTAATTTTTAAATCGCTTTTAAATATAAAAAGGCTCCAATTTTGGAGCCTTTTTTTGTAATTTGATATTGATTTACCGACAAACATTTTATATTTATAGCAAATGAAAATTACTAAAAAACACATAACAAATATTGCTTTTGTTGTTTTAATAGGATTGATGATTTATCCACCAACAAAAGTATATTTTATACGATTGATTTCTTTTTCTCCTTCAGAAACTAAAATAGAAAATCAAAAGGAAATAAAAAACACAGATTGGCAATTAAAGGGTTTAAATACTAAGAACATCAATCTAAAAGAATTAGAAAACAAAGTTGTATTTATTAGTTTTTGGGCAACTTGGTGCGCTCCATGTGTAGCAGAAATGCCAAGTATGCAAAAATTGTATACTGATTATAAAGACAAAGTAGCTTTTCTATTTGTAACGAATGAAAATTGGCAAATTGTTTCTAAATTTTATGATAAAAAAAATTTTGATTTCCCAACCTACAATCAGTTAATGACTACACCTAATCAATTAGAAAATTTGTCAATACCAACTACTTTTATAATTGATAAAAATAAAAACATTGTTGTTGAAAAAAGAGGTCCAGCAAATTGGAATTCATCTGCAACTAGAAATATCTTAGATAAATTATTAAAATAGAAAAAGCCTCCAAAAAATTGGAGGCTTTCAAAATCAATCAATCTATACCAAACTAACTAGATTGAATCATTTTTAATGGTATTCTGTATACTGTACCTTTTTTAATACCCTTTACAGTAACTTTTTTATAATTCAATTTTGACTTTACATAATTAGTAACTTCTTCATTATTTGAATTTACAGAGATTACTATCAATTCGCTTTTATTATTTAATATTACAGAAACTTGCGCCTCTACAACTTTAGTTGAGAAATCGTAAGAATGTGTTCCTAATAGAGAAACAATTTCAGTTCTCAATACTTTTTTTGCTTTTGTATTTGGTTCAGAATTAGTGTTTGCTGATGCTGGTAATACAGTAAGTAAGCCTAATGCAATAACTGCAATAATTTTTTTTAAATTTTTCATTTTATATGTGGTTTTAAATTAAATGTTATACAGAATAGACGACAACAAATAATAATTGTTTCAAACAAAAACAGGTTTTAGCTTTTGATTAACAACTTTTAACAGAATTTTAGAAGTTACTGTTAAAATTTAATAAATTTTAAGAGAATAAATTGAGATTTAAATTTAAAGAAGACTTTAATAAGTATATTATTTTTTTACTTTTCTTGGAACCATTTTATCATTTTCTGAAAGCGTGTAAATAGTCCATGCTAAAATTACAGCATTTTTCATAATGTCTTCTTCAGGTACATATTCTACAACATCTAATTGTGTGTGATGTGTCACATTACCATAAGTTAAATCATCTTGAATAAATTGAAATGAAGGAATGTTATAGTGGTCAAATGTTTCATGATCGGTAGATAATGTGTTCTCTATTGTTAATGCACCTTCGCTTAGGTTAGATATTGATGAGAATATTTTGTTAAACACAGGACGAGCAAATTCATTTTTTTGTAAATACAATCCTCTAATAGCTCCAGCACCATTATCTAAATTTAAATAGACAGAGATTTTCTTTGAAGCTCTATTTGGCTTCTCGTTTAGTTTACCAAAATGCTTTTTCGCATACGCTGCAGAACCTAAGAAAGCTTGTTCCTCGCCACCCCAAAGCCCCATTTTAACTGTTCTTTTAGGTTTGTATCCAATCTGTTTTAAAATTCGTAATGCTTCTACCAATACAACGCTATTTGCTCCATTGTCGGTAGCACCAGTTCCTGAATGCCATGAATCAAAATGAGCACCTATTAATATAGTCTCATATTTAAGTTTAGGATCAGTACCAGATAATTCTCCAATAATATTCACATTATTTTTTTGCTCATTATAAAATTCAGTTTCAAGATTTAAACGAATTTTTGGAGTAACTCCTTTTTTTATCATTCTTGTTAATCGCCCAAAATGTTCTGCCATAATAGTAAAATATGGCAAAGGTTTTAAAGATCCATTTTGATAATAATACGTACCATCTGGGTGTAAAATTCCTAATAACATTGATCTAGACTTTAATACTGCTAAAGCACCTTGTGATTCTACAAATTTTAAGAATTCTTGATCATAAACATCGCTGGTTTCCCAACCTTTAAAAAGATCTGGCAATGGAGTTTGCTTATTTTTTGGAGCTAATTTGTCTTCCATAGTTTTTAACTCCTCTTTTGTATATCTCTTTAAAACATCTCCAGTAAGTTTTTTTCTAATTGGTTCTGACCCAATCAGTATAATCTTTCCTTTTAACTTTCCAGAATATTGCTTTCTTAAAGCAATCATATTTCTAAAGCTCTTTATATGTACGACTTCTCCTTCAACTATACCATTAGTGCTTTTTGCCATTGATAGAGGATAAGCGTTAATGTGCATAAAGTTTGGGGAAGTCATTTCTACATTAAATGATTTCATACTCCAACCACGACAATTATTACAATAATTTTCGAATTGTACATTTTGCAACCCAGATGCTTTCATTTTATTTGAAATCCAGTTTGCTGCAGCTAAATATTCTCTTGATCCCGTTAAACGTTGTCCATAAACGTCACTTAGTTCTTCTAACATATTCATAGCCTGAGAGTTTGAAAACCCTTCAGTTCTTATCTTTGCTAAAATTTCTTTGTCTTTGGTACTTTGAGAATTGGTTGTAAAAGTTAATCCAATAAATAATACAATAGATAAAATGTTCTTAGTATTCATGTTTAATGCGTTTAAAATATTGATGTTAAGAATATAATTATGTTACCACAATTAGTTTCTGTATAAAATAATTTATGTGCTGATTTTACAACTTTTAAATATAGATATAAAAATTTTATTTTGACTAAATGATTTCATCAAGAGCCATTATAAGTATGTCACACCCATTTTTTATTTCTTCATCTGAAATTGTTAATGCAGGAGTGATTCTAATAGCGCTTCCTTCAAATAACAACCAGAAAAGTAATAAGCCTTTATCCATACATTTTAAAATGATTTGAGAAGCGATTTCTGGAGTTTCCACAATAGCCGCCAACATCAATCCTTTTCCTCTAATCTCTTTAATTGCAGAATGTTGTAAATGCGTTCTAATCAATTGTTCTTTTCTGAGTGTTTCTTTGATTAAATCAGAAGTATTTAATTCTGTAATTGTTGCTAAACCAGCAGCAGCTATTACAGGATGTCCGCCAAATGTAGTAATATGCCCTAACTTTGGATTGTCTTTTAAACAATTCATGATTTCTTGTGAAGCAATAAAAGCGCCAATTGGCATTCCGCCACCCAAACCTTTTCCGGTTACAATAATATCCGGAACAACCTTATAATTTTCAAATCCCCAGAACTTTCCAGTTCTTCCAATTCCTGTTTGAATTTCATCTAAAATTAATAAAGCACCAACTTTATCACATCTTTCTTTAACTTTTTGCAAATAATTATTGTTTGGTTCTATAAAACCTGCGCCACCTTGAATGGTTTCTAAAATAACAGCTGCAGTTTTTGATGTGATTTTTTCAATATCAATTTGATTATTAAATTTGATAAATTTTACTCCAGGAATTAACGGTCTAAATGCTTGGTTTTGTTCTTCTGCACCACAAACACTCATTGCGCCTTGTGTGTTTCCGTGATAGCCATTTTTTGCAGCAATAATTTCTGTTCGTTCTGTAAAACGTTTTGCTAACTTTAATGCTCCTTCAGTTGCTTCTGTTCCAGAGTTTGTTAAATAAACTGCACAGTTTGTAGTCGAAATTGTATTTGCCAACGCTTTACACAATTCAACTTGTGGTTTCTGAATAAATTCTCCATACACCATTACATGCGTGTAGTGATCAACTTGATTTTTGATTGCTTCCGAAACTTTAGGATGATTATGCCCTAACGTATTCGCAGAAACGCCAGCAATAAAATCTAAATATGCTTTGTTGTTTGTATCATAAACATAACTTCCTTTAGCGTGAGAAATTTCTAACGAAAGTGGGTGAGGAGACGTTTGTGCTTGGTATGTAAAAAAATCTGATTTCATTATTCTTTTACAACTTTTGTTGTGTCAGTTTTCTTATTATTTAAAGTTTGATCACTAACAATAAATATATCTTCCATGGTTTTTGGTTGTTCCTCTTTTCGCCAAATAAAACCTTTTAAGGTTCTATCATTTATTGGTAAATCTTCTGGGGGATATGATGTTCCTTCTGGTTTCTTAATATATTTTATAGATTCTATATTGTTAGTTTCATCTAATGTAAACTCGATAGAACTACACTCTTGTTTGGTAATAGTCTCTAAAAGTCCAGTTTCACTTCTATTATAATACAGAACTTGTGCATTTCCTTTTACTAAAAAATGCTTGAGTTTTCCGTCAACAAATTTTCCGAACATGTTTCTTCCTTTAATTTGATTGTAGGTAGAAACGCCATCAATAACGGTATCGAGTTGAACAATTAAAGCGTTGTTTAATATTTTCAAAGAATCTAATTTATCGGTTTCTTTGTTGTTTAATAATTGAATACTATCACCTGTAATTTGATTTTTCCCTGACCACAAAATCGGATTTTTAAACATCCTAGTTAATCCAGTAGTTTGATTCATATGAATAGAATCTGCTTTTCCTTGCAAGTCTTCTTTAAAGATTTTCACATCATTAAAAATGCGTACAATTCTCTTTTCTGGTTTTCCTGTAACCAATAATGTATCACCATGAATGTACAATGAATCTTTTTCCATCAATGAAATAGCAACAGCTCTATCAACAATAAAAGTAGAGTCTTTCAACTCAAAAAACTCTGCGTAATTTCCTTTTGCAATAAAATTCTGAATGGTATCAATAAACTTTATGTTTTTGGTTGCAGAAGCAAAGCCTCTGAATCGATCGTAATACAAACTATCACCTTCAATGGTTTTATCTTTAAAGAAAATTTTTGATTTTTTCACAAAATGAGAAATCTCTGTTTTGGTATTGTAAAACCCTTTTTCTGTATAAATAACATTGTCTTTTCCTGTAATTGTTGATGGTCCGTACAAATAGGCAATTGAAGAATCTGTATAATAATCTAAGTGATTTGACTCTAATACATGTTCAGGATTTGTAACAGTAACTTTTGTAGTTGCTGTAAACTTTTTATTTTCTAAAAAATACTTTCCAACTTTACTTTTTAAGGTATTTGTTTCGTCTTTTATAGTAGCGTTGTATTTGTAGAACAGCAACTGATTTTTTCTGTCAAAATTTAATGTATCCGTTTTTAAGGTCATTGTTGGATCTTTCAACACAACATTTCCGTATGATAACATCATTTTTGTATTTCCGTTATAATCTACATACTTACTTGTTTGCCTAATGGTATCGCCTTGTTTGATTAAAACGTTTCCAAAAGCTTTGAATAAATTCTGTTTTTTATAAACGATTGCACGTTGACAAGTAAGGATTGCGCCATCATGATAAATCTCAACCAATCTTTCAGCATCCTTAGTTAGAATAGTTGCTCCAGGATATTTTGCATCATCAAAAGTGGTAACACCAGAATAAATAATTTGAATCTTTTTTGCTTTTTGAGAAAAGCTAGAAAAGGAAGCAATCAATAAAAGAAGTAGAATATTTTTTTTCAACCGAAATCTGATTTTTAGCAAAAATAGTGAAAAGATTACGGCTTCTTATTAAAGAAAAGTGAAATTTGTTGCATAAAAAATCCCATTTCTTATCTTGTTTTTTATTAGAAATGGGATTATGAGATCAATTATAAATTTGCTTCAATAGCTTTTGCTTTCGGAAACAAAATGTTGTTTTCTAAATGTACATGTTGATGTAAATCATCTTCAAACTCTTCTAGTTTTGCATACAATGCTTTAAATGTATTGCAAGCTCCTTCTGGAGTTTTATATGTATTTGTCAATTCAGAAATTCTTTTAAAAATATCGCCAGCATTATCATGATCTTCTTCCATCATTTTGATAGGATTATCAACTGTTCCAAAGTTTGGAGTTTCAACTTTTGTTCCATCTCTTTTAGCATTTACTAACTTTTTGATAAACGGAAATAAAATCAATTCTTCTTTTTTCATGTGAGAAGCTAATTCGTCAGCAACAACATGAATTAATTCTTTAATTTCCAACAATTCAGAATAATGGGGTCCATGAACTTTTGCAACTTTATCACCATATTGTTTTAATAAAGTTAGGTTTTCTTCTACATATTTATGATGTGTATTTTTTATAAAATCAATTAAGAAATCTAGTTCCCATTTATTGTAATCATTTAAATAAGAAGTGTTTTTTTCTAAGTTGTTTAATTCGTTTACTAATTTATCAAAATTCACATTATTTTTTTCACAAGCTTTCTGAATTGAAACAGCACCACCACAGCAAAAATCAATTTCGTGTTTTTTAAATATATGAGCAGTTTTTATATTCTCTATCACATAATCTGCCACTGTTTTTGTTTGTATGTAGTTCATTTTTTTCTTTTAAATTGAATTACAAAATTGTTGTATTTTATTAAAAAAAAGGATGACAATTATCATAAAAAACAAGTTAAGTTGACGTACTTTTGCAGAAAATTAGAAACCAATGAATTCGCCATTCGAATTATCAAAAGAAGAAATGAAAACCTATGGTTATAAAATCATAGATTTAATAGTTGAACATTATGAAACCATTGATTCTCAAAAACCTGTTACTTCTGCATCTAGAGCTCAAATGGATCATCTTTTTTTACAAGAAGCGCCAAATGAATCTATGCCAGCAGGGAAGGTTTTAGATTTTGTGATGGAAAATGTAATTCCACATAGTAATTTAACAACGCACCCAAAATCTTTTTCTTTTGTTCCTGGACCAAGTAATTTTATTAGTACGTTGGCTGATACTTTGGCAACTGGTTTTAATATTTTTTCCGGTGGATGGATTGTTTCACCAGCTGCAGCAGAATTAGAAATTGTGACAATGAATTGGTTATTAAAAATGTTCAATTTTCCAGTTCAAAAAGGGGGAGGAATTTTTACAAGTGGTGGATCAATGGCTAATTTAACTGCTTTAGTTACAGCAAGAAGAATAAAATGTGGTGATGATTTTTCAAAAGCAATTATTTATTTATCAGATCAAGCACATTCATCAAACATAAAAGCGATTCGTGTTCTTGGTTTTAAGAAAGAACAAATAAGAATTATTCCGACAGATTTAGAGTTCAAAATTGGATTTAACAAACTTAAAAATGCCATTGCAAAAGATAGATTAGAAGGAAACCAACCATTTTGTATCATTGCAACAGCAGGAACAACAAATACAGGAACAGTTGATCCTTTAGATGATATTGCAGACATTTGTGAAAAAGAAAATCTTTGGATGCACGTTGATGGTGCTTATGGTGGTGCGGCAATTTTATCTAAAAAAGGAAGTAAAATTTTACGTGGAATTGAACGCGCAGATTCTTTAACTGTAGATCCGCATAAATGGTTTTTTCAACCTTACGAAATTGGGTGTTTATTAGTGAAGGATTCTTCTTGGTTGAGTAATACTTTTTCTGAAAAGCCTGAATATTTACGCGATATTGAAGGAAACGAATCTGAAATTAATTTTTATGATTATGGAATTCAATTAACAAGACGTTTTAGAGCTTTAAAGTTTTACATGTCTATAAAAACGTACGGTTTAGATGCGTTTAAAAAAGCGGTGACCTATAATATTGATTTGGCAGAAGAAACTGAAGAGATGTTGCGTAAAAGTAAAAATTGGGAAGTAATTTCTCCTGCTACTTTAGCAGTAATCAATTACAGGTACAACCCGATTGGAATGCATTTATCAGAACCAGAATTAGATAAGTTGAATCAAGAAATATCTGCAAGAGTTACAAAGTCTAAAGAAGCTTTATTAGTTACAACAATTTTGCAAAATCAAGTTGTTTTAAGAATGTGTTTGATAAACCCTAGTACAACTTTTGACCACATTAAAGAAACTTTCTCCCAATGTCACGAATTTGCTAAAGAGATTCTTGCTGAGTGGAAGGTTGTTTAAGCTTTTGTTAAAAAAAAAGAGATCAATTAATGATTTCTGTTAGATTGTTATTCCTTGCATATTCATCTGTCATTTCTATAATTGATTTTGTTTTCAGTTTTTCGATTAGTTTATTTTTAAAGGGCATGTATAGATGATGTACCACACATGGTTTTTGATCATCACATTCTAGTTGCCCTAAAAAACATTCTTCAAATTTATGAATATCATCAACACAATCAATGATATCAAACAGTGACTTCTGCTTGTTTTTTTCGGTTAAATAAAAACCTCCATGAGGTCCTTTTATAGAGGATACTATTTTTTTTCTGGTGAGTTCTTGTAATGTTTTTGCTAAAAAGGGCGCAGGAATTTCTAGCTCAAATGCCACTTTTTTAGAATCTATTTTTTCTTTTTTTGATGCTGCTTTAGCAATATGCAACACCGCTCTAATAGCGTTACAATTTGATTCTACATAAAAAAAACCTTTTAGAAATTCTAAAAGGTTTTTTATTATAAACAATACAGAATTTTATCTGTGTATAGTTTGTTTTCTATCTGGTCCAACAGAAACAACTTTAATAGGAATCTCTAATTCTTTTTCTAAGAACGCAATGTATTCATTTAACTCTTTTGGAAACTGACTTTCATCAGTCATTTGCGTTAAATCTTCTTTCCAACAAGCAAATTTAGAATAAATTGGACTAATATTTTCTGGTTCAATATTATAAGGTAAATGCGTAATTATTTCTCCTTTATATTTGTAAGCTGTACAAACTTCTAAGCTATCAAATCCAGAAAGAACATCACCTTTCATCATCATTAATTGCGTAACTCCGTTAACTTGACAAGCATATTTTAATGCAACTAAATCTAACCAACCACAACGTCTTGGTCTTCCTGTAACTGCACCAAATTCTCTACCAACTTTCGCCATTTCTAATCCAACTTCATCAAATAATTCAGTTGGAAAAGGTCCAGAACCAA